>CAYNDS010000095.1:0-2230 GCA_964395885.1 uncultured Solibacteraceae bacterium
ATTCCAGATCCCGGAAGTTCAGCATTCCCCGACGCGGAAACACTTTCCCGGCATCGACAAACGCCGCGCCGTCCAGTCCGCTGAAGATCTCCCAGCGATACTCGGCGTTCATCACCAGGGCATTGCGGTCCGAGAACCGGAAGAACCGATACCCGCGGAGGTCATCCGATCCGCCGACAATCGGCTGAAGATAGAACGGAATCTGGCCGTTCCCATCGGAGTCCGTCAGTGTCGTTTTCGCTCGAAGCGCAATCACCCGGGTCTTATTGAAGAAGGGAACAAATTGCTGTAGTTCGACATCCATGCGGCGGAACGAGTATCGTCCCAAGCCTCGATCCGAAAACCAGGAGTACTGGAAGACGTAGTTGCCGCCCGACTTCGCCATTCCGAACGGATTATCCCGGTAGTCGTACTGGGCGAAAACGCCGCTTCGAAGAAAGTTGGTTTGCTGGTCGATTCCTGGTGCTTGCTGCGGCGAAAACACCCGGTCCGCACTGACAAAGCGCCGATCCTGCCCCGGGCCAACGTTGGTCCAGAGATACCCAATGGACGAGCCCACCTTGACGCGGGGAAACAATTCCAGCCCGGCAATCGCATCCGTGGAGGTATCTTCCAGCCGGTAATTGGTCCGCAGTTCCTTGGGGCGATCGGGTCCCGTGCCGTAGTACTGAAGGGAGGAATAGTTCCGATGCACCGCCATCGTGTCCAGCACCAGACGCCCGTTCCAAAGCTTCGCTGCGGTGCCTTGCAGTTCGTACTTCAGAAAGCCGCGGGTGGAGATCTGCGCGGACGCCCGGGCCGCAAAGTTGCCCCGGAACAGATCCTCGCGGAAGTACTCCGGCCCGATCGCGAAGCCTCCACCGGTGACCATGTTGCCGATCTTGGCGCGGAAGCCGTTATAGCCGGCAAGCAACCGCTCCAGGACCTTTTGGTCTTTCAGCGCCCGGAGCCGGCGTTCGGCGGGCGACACGTCGTCGGGCTTGAGCTCCGCGGCCTTCCTATTTCGTTCCGCCGCGACTTCAGCGGCTCGGCTTGCCTCCTGCGACAGCAGCGCTGACGGGGCAAGATAGAGATGGGCCAGCACAACGCCCCCCACCAGGATCCTCATTTAGCTTGAGTGTAGCCTTCTGCCTGGTCCGGTGTGTTGCAATCTGGTTGCTGCATCAAGGTCCTCTCCGCGAAAACGCGGTAGCGCCCCCTGCTGGCGAACCTGCCAGTTGTGGATCACTCGCGCCTCCCACGCCCTGGAGAACAGCCGCGGCGCTCCGAGCACCGCCAGCGCGTGGATTGCCAGGCCCACACCCCAGCCGACAACCGGGAAAACCGACCAGTAGGGCCGCCCGGTGTACAGATTCAGGGCCCCCATCGCCAGCGATGCGCCGGCATAGCACGTGGTGTGAATGGCAAGGCACTTGACCGCCTTCAGATACCGATCTGCAGAGGAAAATCTCATGGAAAGCTCCTTTCGCCGGCGCGCCGCCGGTCATCCGATCATCTGTTTGGCATGGGGCTGCAAGGGCCCCACGGCCGGTCCGTCCGCCGCTGCCGCCTGCGCCGCCCGGACGATCCGGGGGAAGCCCATCAGCGGGTGGAGCGCATATCCGGCCGCAAACACTCCGCCCATCAACGCTCCCTGAATCCCGAGACAGCACGCGTCCGCGCCGGTCAGCAGCAAGTTGCGGATCTTGGTCCGCACTGTCAGCTGCCGCGCGCGGAACCTTTCCGGAGTCCCGGGCGAGCCATAGATGGCCTCGCTTCCGGTGAAGTGCCGGACGGTCAGGGGAGTGGAAAGCTCGGCATACTCGGTGAGTTCCCGAAGGCCGGGCACCGCGCGCTCGGCAAGGTCGAGCAGCCGCTCGGTCAGCTGCCGCTTGAGCGTCTCGTAGTCGCTGCCGCGCTTCTTCCACTTCGTCTGTTCCCAGCGGGCCACCAGCGACGGGTCGACAATCGCCATCACCTGTGCCGTGTGCTTCCGCGCGCGAGGGTTGTTCAATGAGCTGAAGGAGACAAAGGCACTGCGGATCTCGGGCGAGATCTGATGGACGAAGCCGTCATGCACCCAGTGGTTCTCACCCTTCACGCCAAGCGCCGTTGGCGAGTCCTTCAGACCCAGGTAGAGGGTGACCGCGGTGGAACCTGCCGTGGTGCCGTCCGGCGTCGCCTGCCCCAGAAGTCGCCCGAACGTCGCCGGATAACCAATGTTGGAGACGATCAGCGGGGCGCGGTACTC
>CAYNDS010000095.1:2240-16270 GCA_964395885.1 uncultured Solibacteraceae bacterium
CCACCACACCAATCGCTTTCCCGTTCTCCACGAGGATCCGGTCCACGGTCCGCCCGGTGAGGCATTCGCCTCCATGCCGGCGAACGATCGCCAGGGCTGCCGCGGCGATCCGCTCGGCACCGCCCACGGGGAAGTATGCGCCGCCAAAGTAGCTGGCGGTGATCATCGCGTGGGTGCCGAAGCTGGCGCGATCCGGAGTCAGTCCGTAGTCGCCCCAGTGTGAGGTCAGCGCGGCCATCAGGCGCGGGTCCTGAAAGTTCCGCTGCAGGTAGCTCCCTACCGTCATCGTGGACAGCCGCGCCGCCTTCCGTCCGACCCATCGCATGGGCGCCGAAATCCAGGCGGGCAGGGACCAGCTCCAGACCTGCGGCCCCATCGCCTTTGCTGTTTCCGTAACGTCCTGAAAGTATCGGCGGATCGCCGGGGCTTCGCCGGGAAACTGCTGGCACAACTCGGCCTCGTAGCGCTCCGGGGCGCTGTAGGCCGTCACCTGCAGGCCCGGATAGTGGTACACGTCGTAGCCGTCCGGCAGAGGCTGCCACTTCACCTCCCCTCCGGTGACCAGGTCCATCAGCCGGCGCGTGGACGATCCAGGCGTCATCGCGCCGACGTAGTGCAGTCCGACGTCCCACCGGAACCCCTTCCGCTCAAAGCTGTGGGTGAAGCCACCTGGAACATAATGGCGTTCCAGAACCAGCACCCGCTTCTGCGCCAGCTGGGCGTAGAGGCTGGCGAACGTCAGCCCTCCCATGCCGGAGCCAATCACGATCGCGTCCCACTGTGCTGCGGACTGCGCTTTCGGTTCGATCGGGTGCATCTGGTGTTCTCCTTAGGTGGCCCGGGGCGGATCTTTCGGGCTAGAATGTATGCACTGCATACTTATACCTTACAGGAAACGCGAAGCGAGTCAATATGGCAGGGCAAAAAACTATCACCCCGGCGATCTCAAGGCCCCACTTGCTCAGGCCGCTTTGGCCTTCCTGGCCAAGCACGATCCGGAAATGCTCTCCCTGCGCGATCTCTGCCGCGTGCTGGGCGTCTTCAGCATGGCCCCGTATCGGCACTTGCCGACAAGGCGGCTTTGCTTCTCTATCGGGCGGAGGCCGGATGCCGGGAACGGTTGGACATGTTGATTCGCGCCGAGAGCGAAACGGCAGACCCGCTCCGCTGCCTGGAGCACTGCGCGGCTGTGTCTGTCACCTTCGCTCAGACCAGGTGCTCGCAGTTTCGGCTGATCTTTGGCCCCGAAGTGATGCGCCACGGCGACCGCGCCCTCCCGATGGTGGAGGTGCAGGGCAGTGCCTTGCGGTCCTTGGTCGACCCATCACCGGGGCGCAGGCCTCTGGCCTCATCCGCACGGACGTCGCGCCGAAGAAATTGGCCGATGTCCTGTGGATCGCCGTGCGCGGATTTGCGGACCTGAGCCTCACAGGCCACCCGGAATCCGGTCCTGACGCGGCTCAGACTTCTGGTGGAGAGGGTGTTGCGTGGCATCGGAGGAGAGGCTGCCGCGAAGCCGACCAGGAGGTTTCAGGCGACGCGGGCAGCCGAACTGATCGGACGCCTGATCGTCCTCGGGGGTCCGGAGTACATGGACCGAGGGGACGATGTGTGGCACGTATTGCCGTGCGCCGCCACGAAGAGGGTAGGGGAGAACGTCCGGGCTGTGCGCGGCAGAGTTCGGGAGAGTTGCGGTCGTGGACTGATCAGGTGTTCTGAACAGGCCGCATCCATCGGTTGTGATCCAGTAAATGGCGACAACTTCTCACACGATCCTAGTGGCTGATCAACTGGAGATGACGGAGTAGCGGGATAAACATCCGAGAGTCAATCGCTTAGGAGCCAACTGCCGGGATCGAACCGGCGACCTGCTGACTGCGAAAACATCATGGAGTCGGTAAATGGCTGAAAATGCGGACGCGCAGGGCGATCTCCGTCGCCATTTACGGTCACTGCAGCGCTCATTGAACAGGTATGTTGAACAGGTCGTCGCTTACGGGCTGGACCCTGAGCTGCCACCGCTTGGCTACTCTCACGAGCGCGCGTAAGGCAGCGGCGACCCGTTGCGCGGCTCCAGGGTGTTCGCGAATGCGCCTATCCTAGGCCGAGGGCGTGGTGAAAGTCCTGCCAGTCCTCCTGCAGATGCGCTCGATTCGCGGATCCGGTGAGGATCACTCCCGTGAAGCGTTGCTTGAGAACGAACTGATACGCCTGTGTCCTGGACGTTCCGGTGGTGTGGAGCAACTCGCCCGAGGCGAATGGACGATTGGTCCAGACGTGTTTCCGCTGCTCGGCAGCCAGGGCAAACAGCGGCTCCAGGGTCGAGAAGCTGAGGTGGTAAGGCATCTGGAGCTGATCGAGTTCGCCGATGCTGCAGGCGAGCTGCCCGGCCGCCAGATCTGAGACGCTTGCACCGAGGCAGGGGATGCCTCTTGCTCGCGCCGCGTCGAGCACACGCCATAGGCTTCGGGACTGCAAGACTTCGGCGGTCGTCTTGTGGATCTGAAGGAGGTCAATCGTCCCCAGTAGATCGAAGCTGCGGGCGAGGCTGTCGCGGAGGGCCTGCTCCGTGTGGTCCACCCACGTGGCCTGACGAGCGGGATCCCAGTGCTCTCCGAGCTTGGTCGCAATGGTCAGACGCTGACGCTGTTTCGGGGGCAGCGTGCGCAGGAAGCCGCCGAGCAGGGCTTCGCTGGAACCGTACGCCGGTGCCGTATCGAAGACGGTGATCCCGAGTTCGACGGCGAAGGAGAGCAAGTGCCGGGCCTCCTCGGCCGAAGGCAACGGCGAGGGGCGGAAGCCCCAGCGGCGTCCCAACCCGACAAGCCCCAAACCGAACCGCACCCGCTGCGATTGTTCGGTCAAGAGACAGAGTCTCCACCTCGAAGGACATCGCTGTTGAGGCGCTCATATCCTTCGCGAACCCGGTCTGCCGTAAAGTGCTGCAGGAACACTGCGCGGGCGGCCCGTCCGATGCGTTCACGTTTCGCCGGGTCGGCGAGGAGGTCTTCGAACGCGGCACTGAGCCTGGCTATATCGCTGACCGGCACCCGGATCCCGGTGTCGTCGCGCTGGATCACCATTTTGGTTCCCGAAATGTCGCTCACCACGCACGGCAAGCCGCAACCCACCGCTTCCACCAGGGAGCAGGGGATCCCCTCGGTGTGAGACACCAACGCGTACACGTCGGACAGCCTGAGTACCTCCGCCACCTTCTCTGGCGGCAACATGCCGGTGAAGAGGACGTTGGGTGTGAGTCCGGAACGTTCCACCATCCAAGCGATCTCCTGACGCAGCGCGCCATCACCAACCAGAACCAGTTTGGCATCTGCCCGGCGCGACGCCAGGAGACCGAAGGCGCCGACTAAATCCGGCAGACGTTTCTCCTGCACGAAGCGTCCGGTGAAGGTGATCACGGCGGCTTCTTGCGGAAGGTTCCAGCGGGCGCGCAAGGTGCTGCGCTCGACCGGCGCCGCGGGGCGAAAGAGGTCCGGGTCGGCACCGCAGGGCAGTGTTGCAATGCGGGACGCCGGAAAGCCCAGGGCGAGGACCTCGCTCTCCATGTCCGGATTCAGCACGATGAGCCGGTCCAGATCGCGGTGCAGCACCTTCAGCAGCATGCGCCCCCGGGCGGTGCGCTGAAGACGGACCGCCTCACCGCAGCCGGCCAGCATGAGGATGTTCTTCATTCCCAGGCCCGCGGCCAGGCGTATACCGGGAAGGACCTGAAGCCCCGTCATCACCCACTGCACGATGGAGTAGCGCGGCCGGAGGAAGGGCAGGGACGCAGCGCACCAGGAAGCAAAGGCGACGTCCCGAGAGGGGGCCCGCTGCGGCACGGGCAGCCGCCACAGCGGGGCAGTGCCGGAGTCACCGGGCGGACAGCCGGCTGTTGAGGTGAGGACGCACACGCGGTGGCCGGCGCGGTGGAGGGATTCGGCGAGTCGCTGCGTGTGCCGCTCGGCGCCACCCGGGCCCGGCGGATACCCGGCAACGACAAACAGAACGGGCGCCGTGTCGCGCAATCAGAACACTCCAGCGGCAGCCCGCCGGACCATGCCTTCCCCCGTGAGAGCCCCCAACAGACGCGGCATCGCTTCCCCAGCGGTCATCCGGACAAAGAGGTCTCCGTCCTGGGGCGCTTCGACCGGGTAGGGAATTACCGATCCGTCGGGCGCAAGGTAGCGTTCGGGATCGATATAAATCACTCGCAAGCCGAGTTGCCGAGCGCGCATCTGCGCCAGCCCGCGGTCTGCGTGAACGCCGACAACCAGTAAGCTGCGGGCGGCGGGATTGAATTCCACGTCCTCCTGACGTTCATTTCGATAGATGGGAAAGTAGGCCTCCGTGTCGTAACGCCGCAGCGACATTTCCGGCATTCCGGAATCGGCGCAGAGACAGTCGAAGTTATTGGTGATGACGGGACCGACGAAGTGCCCCCGATCCCAAAGCGTCTTCAAGCCCCGGTAAACGGGGTGGGCTCGGCGACGAGGCACGCACGATAGATGTCGGTCATGCGGCGGTCCCGATTTATGGACCGTCGCACATCATTGGCAGTTCGGAGCGAATCTCCGCTGGATCAGCAACAACCGTTACAACGTGGAGCCGAACCGCGCGCTCTACGTGACGCAGGTCTCCCGCCTCGCCAATCGCGGAACCGAAGTCGTCCCCGCCAACCTCGCCCCGAACACGAACGATGATTTTGTGCGCGCGGCGATCATTCTGATGGGTGTGATCTCGCAAGGGAACACTCCGGTCAACTACGACCGCCAAGGTAATGTAATCCCCGCGGGCGTCCCGCTACGGCGCAGCTTCCAGACTGCCGAGTCCGAGTTTTATGTGCAGACACTTGGCGCCTCCATCCGCGGCTCACACTGACCGCCGGCCTCCGCTACAGCTTGTACTCTCCGGTGCATGAGCGGGAAGGCCTCGCCGTGCGGCCGGCTCCGGCGGTGGGGGACTGGTTCGAGCAGCGCCGGGCCGCGGCGGCCGCTGGGCGATCCGGCGCCACGGTCCAGCCGATGAGCTTCGACTTGACCGATGGGTCGGCATCGCGAGGCCTTTACGATTGGGACCGGAACAACTTCGCTCCCCGGTTTGCCGTGGCCTGGCAGCCGGCGGCACGCTGGTCGATCCGCGGCGGCGCCGGACTTCACTACGATCGCGTGGGCTCCGCGTCAGTCGCGCTGTACGATTCGCTTGGCAGCTTCGGCCTCAACAGTACACAGATCAATCCCGTGGGCTCGGTCAACATCGCCACCGCGCCGCGCTTCCGATCACTGGACGCCACCTACCCGGAGTTGGCTCAACCGGCGCCACCTTTCCGCTTTCCCGTGGCTTATCCGCGCGCCGCTACCGGATCGGTTGGCGCCATCGTGCCTGCTCCGGACACCACGCTCCGGACGCCTTACTCCTGGACAGTCAATCTCTCGGCGCAGCGGGAGTTCGGAGACGGCTGGATCGTCGAGGCCGCCTACGCCGGCCGCATCTCGCGCAATCTGCTTGGGCTGTTCGATGCCGCCGCGCCGCTTGATGTTCGCGATCCCGCTTCGGGGACCAGCTACTTCCAGGCCGTCAACCAACTGGTGAGCCTCGGCAACGTTCCCTTAACCGGGATTGCCCGGGTCCCCTATTGGGAGAATCTCTTTCCGGGCGCTGCCACCAATGCCGCCAATCTGAATCGCCTGTTTCCCGCCTTTTCGAGGCTGAACCCTGGTGTTGCGCCGGAAGCGGCGCTTTCCGCGACGCAGGTGGCCTACTTCCTGTTCCAGCAAGCGAACCCAGGGAACTACCTCGCTGCCCTCCGGAGTTTGGACGTCACCTGCCAGCCGGCCTGCAGCACTTTGGGCCGTTATGCGTTCTATGACGGCCAGTTCGCTTCGCTGTTTTCATGGCGGTCGATCGTGCCCGCCTCCTACCACAGTGGCCAGTTCACCGTCCGAAAACGATTCTCGGATGGGCTGGCTCTCGATGCAAACTACACGCTGGGCCGCTCCCGTGACTGGGTATCCGGCGCGGAACGGGGTGATGCCTTTGGCGGATCGTTCCTCATCAACTCCTGGTCGCCGGGGCAGATGGATGCTGTCTCGGACTTTGACTTGCTGCACCAGTTCAACGCGAACTGGGGCGCTCCGCTTCCCTTCGGACGAGGCCAGCGATTCGGCTCTGGGATGAGCCGGACTCTGGATCTCATCGCCGGGGGCTGGCAGGTATCCGGCATCACGCGGTGGACCAGCGGATTCCCGGTTACCGTACAGAACGGCATCGGATTTCCGACCAATCACTACTTCCGGGGATTCGGGAAGCTGACCGGCGCGGCACCGGATTCCGTGCGCAACAAGAATGGCCCCACGGGTCCCAACCTGTTTGCCAATCCAGCAAACGCCGCGACGGCATTCGGCAGCCCGCTCGCCGGAGAGGCAGGTGACCGCAACAACCTCCGGGGCGATGGTCTATTCACTCTGGACCTCGGACTCAGCAAGTTCTTTCCCATTCCGCGTTGGGAAAGCGCTCGCCTCGCTCTGCGCGCGGAAGCATTCAACCTCACCAACAGCGTCCGTTTCGACACGAGATCGTTGAATCTCACGACTGGCCAGGCGGGATTCGGAACGTATTCGAGGCAGTTGGTCTCGCCGCGCGTTCTGCAATTCCTGCTGCGAATTGAGTTCTGACCGCCGGGAGCGTCCAACACCCTGTCATGCCGGCCCAGGTGCCTGGTCCGCTCATTGCCGCCAAGTAGCCGCCTGTGGCGCACCCCCGGCCGTTCACTCGAAAAACAGCCGGATAACAGCCGACGGTCGATGTACTCTTCATTCTTTATCGGCGGGATGCTGCGAAGCAGTATGGTGGGGCTGGCTCCGGCTGAATGCGCCACCTCGCCATTTGCCACTGCGAACTCCTGGCGCAACCGCTGGCTGATCGATTCCACCTCGGCCTGCGCTTGGGCCAAGGATGCCTCTCCCTTCAAGCGGGCGAATCGTCCGGAGTACCCGAACCGGGAGGACGAGTACGTGGCGCGTAGCGCCTGGCGCCGCCGACGAAGAGGGTAGGGGAGAACGTCGTGGAGTGATCAGGTGTTTCTGAACAGGCCGCATCCATCGATTGTGATCCGGTAGAAGGCGACCACTTCTCACATCTTGTTGATGAAAGGGAAGTTGCCACCCACGACCTGATGATCGAGCGATCCTAGAGGCTGATCGACTGGAGGCGCGGAGCAGCGGGATAGATATCCGAGAATCAATAGCTTCTGGAGCCACCCGCCGGGATCGAACCGGCGACCTGCTGATTACGAATCAGCCGCTCTACCAACTGAGCTAGGGTGGCCCGCGCTGCAGGACGCAGTTCTTTTATGATATCGCGGCCGTTGCCGCGGTGCCACTACTCGTAGCGGAGAGCGACGACGGGGTCCAGGCGCGCCGCTTTGTTTGCCGGCCAGATCCCGAAGAACAGACCCACGCCGATCGAGGTGAGCACGCCCGCAGAAGCCGCCCACAGCGGGACCTCGACGGGCAGGTTCTCAAACACCAACTTCGACCCAGCCGCAATCAGCCAGCCGAAGCCGAGCCCGAGCAGTCCGCCGAGGAAGGTCAGCACGACGGCTTCGGTGAGGAACTGCGTGATGATGTCGCCGCGCCGGGCGCCCAGTGCTTTGCGAATGCCGATCTCACGCGTCCGCTCCGTCACGGAAACCAGCATGATGTTCATGACGCCGATGCCTCCCACCAGCAAGCCAATCGAACTCAGCACCACCATCACGATGGCCGTCATTGCCGTCAACTTCCGGAAGTCTTCGATCATCTGCTCCGCGGTCGAGATGTGGAAGCTGTCCGGTTTGTCATGCGGGACCCGTCGCGCCTGGCGGAGAATGCCGCGAATCTCGTCGGCGGCGGCAGCCATCCGCCCTGGCTTGGCCACGGCCATCACAAGATGCTCTTCGGCGGCGGGCACCATCTTGCGCATGGTCCAGTAGGGGATCACGACGCGGCTGTCGCGCTCTCCAAGAGCGGACTCGCCGCCGCGCTTCAGCACCCCCACCACGCGATACTTGTGGCCGTCGATGTCGATCTCCTTGTCGGTGGGGTCGCCCGTGGAGAACAGTCCTTTGTAGACGTCCTCGCTGATGACGACGACGCGGGCGCGGCGCTGATTCTCCTGGTCGGTGAAGAAACGGCCCATCAACAGTTCCGCCTGACCGGACTGCGCGTAGCCTTCGTCGGTGCCGGTGTAGTCGACGTTGAAGTACTCGTTGGAGCCGTAGCGTGCCTTCGGGATGGTGCGCCAGGAGCCGAACAGGACGGGGCTGACTCGGACGCAATCCTCGCAGCGCTCGCTCACGGCCCGCACCTGTTCGTAGGTGATCGGCTTGCGCATGCGCTCCTCGGCACTGCGGGGGCCGAAATTGACGCCGATCTTGAATTTGAACACCAGCAGGGTGTTGGTGCCGAAGCTCTTGAGGACATTGGCGACCGCGCCGTCAAAGCCGGTGAGGATAGAGCCGACGCCGATAATGGTGCCCGTCCCGATGATGACCCCCAGCACCGTCAGGAAGGCACGCATCTTGTAGATGCGGATCGTGTCGAGGGCCAGCTTGACGGAGGCCAATGTCGTCGAGGACTTCATTTTTCCACCCGCAGTGCTTCAATCGGATCGAGTTTGGAGGCTTGCCGCGCCGGGTAGATCCCGAAGAATAGCCCGACGGCGGTGGACAGAGTCACCGAGATTGCCACGGCAGAGAGGGGCATGGACATCGGCATGGGCGTGGTGCGGCTGACGATGATCGTGATCAGCCAGGCGATGGCGATGCCGGCAAGACCACCGGCGGCGGACAGCACGGCGGACTCAATCAGAAACTGCCAGAGGATGTCGCTGCGCCGCGCGCCGACCGACTTGCGAATGCCGATCTCATGCGTACGCTCCGTGACGACGGCCAGCATGATGTTCATGATCACGACGCCGCCGACGATCATGAAGACGCTGACGACGCCCAAAGCGGTGGCGGCAATCGCGCCGGTCATCTTGTCCCAGGCTTGCGAAAGCGAGTCCGAACTCAGAATCGCGAAGTTCTCTTCCTGACCCGGGCGAAGGTGGCGGAACGCGCGCAGCAGCATCCGGATCTCGTCCTGGGCCTGGAAGAGCACGCCGTGATGGTTGGCCAGCGCCATGTAACCGATGCCCTTACGAGCGCCGTAGCTCTTGAAGTACGTCTCAATCGGGATCATCACGAAGTTGTCGCGGGACTGCCCGAACACGCTGCCCTGGGCTTTGGCGACGCCAATCACCTGGTAAGGGCGCCCTCCGATCGTCACTTCCTTGCCAATCGGGTCGACGTTGGGGAAGAACGCTTCCTTCAGATCCGCGCCAATGAAGGCGACCATTTGCCGACGCGCGTTGTCGTTCTCCGTGAAGAACCGGCCGAGGACCACCTGCGTGTTGGTGATGGTGGCCATGTTGGGCGATACGCCTTGCAGGCTGGTGTCAAGGAGGTCTTCATTCGGTGTTCCGGCGGAAACCGGGGCGCCGACCTTGGCACGACGGAAGGTCTGCATGCCGATTTCGCGGCACAGCGTCGTATTGCGGCGCAGGAAGTCGAACTCCTCGCGGCTGAGTTCCGGGTTGCGGCGCAGGTACTCCAGAAACTTCTTTGGGTCCCAATCGCCGACGAACGCCATGCGGAGCACGCGGAAGCCGTCGGCGCCCATGTCGGAGACGTTCTGCGCAATGTAGAGATCCATGCCATGGATCAACGACATGACGGCGATCAGTGTGGTCGTGGCAAGAATAATGCCCAGCAGCGTCAGAAAGCTCCGCAGCTTGCTGCCTCGCAGCGAGCCGAGAGCGACGCCGAACGCTTCACGGATAGAGTTGGCGGACTGCACTCGTGTGGTTATACGAACCGAGCCGAGGAAACGTTCCCTGGCGCGGACAGCCAGTCGCGCACAATTTCGTCGACCCAGAAACGGGGCGGGCGGCGGGAAAGGAATCCCACATGTCCGCCGTGCTCGGTTGCCAGAAGACGGATGTGAGGGTGTCGTTCCAGGCGTTCGCGTTCAAAGACAGGGAACGGGATCATGGGGTCATCCTTTGCCTGAATCAACAAGGTGGGGAGGGAGACGCCAGCCAAGAAAAGCCGTGACGACTGCGTGCCGTAATAACCGGGCGCGCTGCCGAAGCCGAAGTGCGGGGCGGTGAACTGGTCATCGAAGTCCCAGACGGTGCGGATGGAATGGACGTTGCGGGGCTGAAACCGGTCGGGAAGTTGGGCGCAGCGGCGAAGGTAGCGCTCCCGGAGGCGCCGCACGAACCGGTCCTCATAGAGACGATTCTGCCAGCGCTTCAGGTGTTCGCAGCACGCGCCGAGGTCAATTGGGGTGGAAATGGCGACAGTGGCGGCGACGACGCCTCTCAGCTTCGCCCCTTGTTCTCCTGTGAACTTCAGGACGACATTGCCGCCGAGGGAAAAGCCGATGAGGAAAAGCGGCACGCCGGAGTTCCACTGCTCGATGACGCGCGACAAGTCCGAGGTGAGCCCGGCATGGTACAGCGTCTTGCAGTACTGTTCCGTGCCGCCGCACGTGCGCATGTTCAAGCGCAGGACTCGGTAGCCAGCCAAATTCAGGGTCCGGGCGAGCGAGATGCAGTAGCCGGACTCATGCGAACCCTCCAGCCCGTGCAGAACGATGGCTTCCGCCGCAGGGGTCTCGCGGGGAAGAGTTTCGACGCCCAGCACTTGCACGTCCGGCTCCGTACGGAACAGGCGCGCGGTCTCGGCAATCGGGTCGTTGCGGTAATTGCGCGGCCAAAAGTTACCGGCAATCGTCGCGAGGTGACGATTGCGGAAGATCGGATGAAAGTCGGCCAAATTCTGAGTTTAGCCGCGGTTGCAACGGCACTGGAATGCGGCGACTAAACTTCGTCGGGGCTCTTGCGGCTCAGGTCCTCGGCGAGGATGATGGCTTCGGCAAGGTCCTTCATCGGACGGCGCAGGCGGCGGCTCTCGTTGCGGAGGCGGAGGTATGCCTCTTCCTCACTCAACTGATAGCGGCGCTGCAGAATGCCCTTGGCGCGCTCCACCAGCTTTCGGGTTTCCAGTTGGCGCTGCATTTCCAGCTTCTCTTCCTGCAGCCGGACGTTCTCTTCGGCAAGGATCGCCTTGGAGATCGCGCCGCCCATTTGCTCGCCGATGAATGCGACCAAGGAGGTGACTTCCGGCGAGTGGCGGTGCGGCGCGCGGTGGTGAACGTTGATGACGCCAATCAGGTCGCCGCCGGTCACCAACGGCACGGAGAGAAACGCTTCGTAAGTGTCTTCGACGAGTGCCGGGAAACGCTTGAACCGGATGTCGGAGGATGCCTGCTCCGACAGCGCAACAACGCTCTTGTGTTCCGCCACCCAGCCGGTGACGCCCTCGCCCACCTTCATGCGCAGTTCACCGAGGCTCGCTTTGTGGGGCACCTGTGAGGCGCGCAGAACGATTTCGCCGGTGTCCCGTTCGAGGAGGTAGACCAGACAGGCGTCACAGCCCGTCACCTGCACGGTGAGTCAAATGATCTCGCCAAGCATTTCGTCGATGGAGAGTTCCGAACTGACGATGCTGGAGATTCGGTGCAGGATGGCGACAGGAGTGGAGGGGTCTTCACTGTGAAGCGCAGTGGGGTCCGTAGCCGAGGTCATAGTCGAGACTAACGGCAGAATCGGATCTGGTCCAATTGAAAGTTTTTATGCGAACGATTTCATTCCCATTCTCTGGAACGCGTCGTTACCGAACGGCAAGATATTGAAAGACGAAACACTTGGCGGACATTCGGAGCGCGGCGCGCCTCCGGAAGTGTGGCTTTGTTACCACTTCTGTGGTGCCTGACGATCCTGCGAAGCATCGGGCGGCCTGCCACAATGAACGGCAGACGATGACCCGTTCTGGCCTGTATCTGGACTCCCTGGCGCGCTCGACGCGGTTTTGGCTGGAGCATTCGCTCGACCGGCAACACGGCGGCTATTGGACCTGCCTGACGCGCGAAGGGCGCGTCTATGACTCGCGCAAATACATGTGGTTGATGGGGCGGGCGGTGTGGATGTTTTCCCGCCTGTACCGGGAGCAGGAGGCGCGTCCGGAGTATCTGGAGGCGGCCGGACTGATCCTGGAGTTCATTCGCAAGCATGGGCGGCGCGAGGACGGTGCGTACTACTTCGCGCTCGAACGCGACGGGCGGCCCGCGGCGTTTCAGCGCAAGCCCTACGGGGCGATGTTTGTTTGTATCGGCATGGCCGAGTATGCGCGCGCCACCGGAATCCAGGAGTATCGGGACGAAGCGGTGCGCCTGTTCTGGCAGGTTCGCGAATGGATTGCCGATCCGAGTCTGCTCGGACGGGCGCGGCACGGGCTCTCGCAATTAGCCGACGTCATGGTGACGATTTCCATGCTGCAGGAGATCATGCCGTCGCATGATGACCCGCGCTACGAGGATCTGTTGCTGTCGATGCTGGACGAAGCCTTGGCGCATCAGCACCCGGAACTGGGAGTGTTCACCGAGAATGTCCGCGCTGAAGGCTGGGCGCGGTTTGAGGATTCTCCGGCGGGACGGCTGTGGTGTCCCGGGCACAACTGCGAAGTGGCGTGGTTTCTGCTGCGGATTCTGGACCGGTATCCGGACCAGGCGAAGCGCGCGCGGGTGCTGCAGAATCTGGAGCGGTCGCTGGCGCTGGGCTGGGACGAGGAGTTTGGGGGGCTGTACTACTTTCTCGACACCAAGGGGCTTCCGCTGATGGAACTGGAATGGGACATGAAGCTGTGGTGGACCCACCTGGAGGCAATCTGCGGGTTGAGCCACGCGGCGCGGCGGACGGGTGATCCGAAATGGACCGCGTGGCTGGACCGTCTGGACGGCTATTCCTGGAACCTCTTTGTCGACAACGAGTTCGGCGAGTGGTACGGCTATGCCTCCCGCGACGGGCGCATCACGCACCGGGCCAAAGGCAACTCCTATAAGGGCTTCTTTCACGTGCCGCGGGCACTCTGGCTGAGCGCCGGCGAGTTGCAGGCGGAACGCGCGGTCTAGCGGCGGCGCGCGGTTCGCTACTCGGTCGTGAGGCTGCGTTCCATCAGTTCGCGGATTGCGGCGACAGCTGTCGTGCGCCCGTCGAGAATGGCGGCGATTTGCGAGGTGATGGGCGCCTCCACCCCGTAGTGCTCCGCCAAGGCGAGGGCGGCGGCGGTAGTCTCGATGCCTTCCGCCACCATGTTGGTGGAGGCGATGACTTCCGCGCGGGTGCGTCCTTGGGCGAGCAGCAGACCGGCTCGGCGGTTGCGGCTGGCATCGCCGGTGGCGGTGAGGACGAGGTCGCCGAGACCAGCGAGTCCGGACAGGGTGCGCGGTTCGGCTCCGGCGGCGACGGCGATGCGGGTCATCTCGGCCAAGCCGCGGGTAATCAGGGCGGCGAGGGTGTTGCTGCCCAGCCCCAGCCCGTCGACGATACCGGCGCCGATAGCGATGACGTTCTTCAGCGCGCCACCCAACTCAACGCCCGTCACATCGGTGCTTCGATAGAGCCGAAGCCGCGGCGTGGCCAGCCGTTGCTGCAACTGCCGTCCGAGCGCTTCGTCGGCGCAGGCGAGCACCATCGCCGCCGGCTGTCCCTGCGCGACTTCGCGGGCGAATGTTGGACCGGACAGCACGGCGTAGGGCGAGGCAATCATGGCCGAGACGCGCCGCAGGGAGGTCTTCTCGATGCCCTTACTGGCATTGACGAACGGGACGGAACGCGGCACATCCAGCCCCGCATAGACGCCCGCCGCATACTGCACCGGCACCGCGCCGATCACCAAATCGGAAAACTCGAGGCCGAGCGAGACGTTGTCCGGAAGCGGGAAGCCGGGCAGGTAGCGCGCATTCTCGCGCGTGCGGCGGATTTCGGCTGCCAGTTCCGGTTCCCGGACCCAGAGGTGAACTCGTTCGAATCGACCTGCGAGGGCGATGGCGAGTGCCGTACCCCAACTGCCGCCGCCCAAGATGGCCAGGTGCTTCATTTCTTCCCTG
>CAYNDS010000096.1:0-9833 GCA_964395885.1 uncultured Solibacteraceae bacterium
CGGGGAATTGTTCGCTCGAAGAAGTGGTGATGGCATTCAAGACGCGTCAGGACCGTCTGCCCTTCGAGACGAAGATCGCAACGGAGCAGTTGTATCCGGCCAGTCAGTTGCTTTCGTCGCTGATCACGTTCGGGCCGCAACCGAACAAGGCGATCGTCGGGGAGAACGCGTTTGCGCACGAGGCGGGCATCCACCAGGACGGCTACCTGAAAGAGAAGTCGACGTACGAGATCATCGATCCGAAGTCGGTGGGGGTGCCGGAAGGACGGTTGGTGCTGGGCAAGCACTCCGGACGGTATGCGCTTGGGCAGCGCGCCCGGGACCTCGGTTTTGAGTTGTCCCGCGAAGAGCTGGACCAGGTATACCGGTCGTTCACCGAAATGGCCGACCGCAAGAAGGGCGTCCGGAACGACGAGATCGCCCAATTGATCCGCAATGTGAAGGAAGGAGCGGCGGCGACCGCCTGAAGCGGCGGCGTCCCGCCAAGACGCTTGAATCTCAATCTTTGTATCTGTCCCGGGGACGGTATCGGCCCCGAGGTGACGCGCGAAGCGATGCGTGTATTGGAACGGGTCGGCGCGAAGTTCGGTCACACGATCCAGGCGTCCGAGGCGCTGTTGGGCGGCGTGGCGATTCATCAGACGGGAACGCCGTTTCCGGAAGACACGCGAGCCAAGTGCACGGCGGCCGATGCGACGCTGATGGGCGCGGTGGGACTGCCGGAGTTCGACACATGGCCGCCGGAGAAGCGTCCGGAGCGCGGGCTTCTCGGCATTCGCAATGCCTTGGGAGTGTATGCCAATCTCCGGCCGGTGCGGAGCTACAAGGCACTGTTGGAGGCCTCGCCGCTGAAGAACGAGCGGATCGACGGCACCGATATGATCATCGTTCGGGAGTTGCTGGGCGGCCTGTACTACGGCACGCCGCGAGGGATCACTGGAGAGGGGCCGTCGCAACGCGGCACGAACACGATGACCTACACCCGGGCCGAGATCGAGCGCGTCACGCGCATGTCGTTTGAACTGGCGCGCGGGCGGCGCAAGAAGGTCACCAGCGTCGATAAATCCAACGTGCTGGAAGTGTCGCAGCTCTGGCGCATGGTCGTCAGCGATGTGGCCAAGGAATACCCGGATGTGGAACTGGACCACATTCTGGTGGACAACTGCGCCATGCAACTGGTGCTGAATCCGAAGCGCTTCGACGTCGTGCTGATGGAGAACACTTTCGGCGACATTCTGTCGGATGAAGGAGCGGTGTTGGCGGGCTCCATCGGAATGCTGCCTTCGGCCTCGATCGGTGACAAGCGGCCTTCGGGCGCATGGGTGGGTCTGTATGAGCCGGTGCACGGTTCCGCACCGGACATTGCGGGGCAGAACAAGGCGAACCCGCTGGGCGCGATCGGCAGCGTGGCGGCGATGCTGGAGTATAGCTTCGGGCTGGCGGCGGAAGCGGCGGCGGTGAATCAGGCGATGGAAGCGGTGCTGAATTCCGGCAATGTGACCCGGGATCTGGGCGGCGCAGCCTCAACCGAACAAGTCGGGCAGGCCGTCTGCTCGGCGATCTAGAAGAAGGACGCGGTATGCCGAAAACGATCATTGAAAAGCTCTGGGACTCGCACGTCGTCGCGGAGAAGCCGGGCACTCCGGCACTGCTCTACATTGACCTGCATCTGGTGCACGAGGTGACTTCTCCGCAGGCCTTTGACGGTCTCCGGAAGCGGGGTCTGAAGGTACGGCGTCCAGACCTGACGTTTGCGACGACGGATCATTCGACGCCAACGACGCCGAAGACGCTGCCGATCGTCGATCCGATTGCTGCGGCGCAGGTGAAGCAACTGGAGGCCAACGCCGCGGAGTTTGGAATTCCGGTGTATGGCTACCACCACGACAAGCAGGGAATCGTGCACGTCATTGGACCGGAAAACGGTCTGACGCAGCCGGGCATGACCGTGGTATGCGGGGACAGCCACACGGCGACGCATGGTGCGTTCGGTGCGCTGGCGTTCGGCATCGGGACGTCGGAAGTGGAGATGGTGCTGGCGACGCAGTGCCTGCCGCAACGGCGCTCCCGGACGTTCGAAGTGCGGGTGGACGGCGTGCTGAAGCCCGGTGTAACGGCGAAGGACATCATCCTGGCGCTGTGCGCCAAGGTGGGGATCGGCGGGGGAACGGGCAGCGTGTTTGAGTACCGCGGCTCCGCCATTCGCGCGCTGTCGATGGAAGAGCGCATGACCGTCTGCAACATGTCGATTGAGGCGGGTGCGCGCGCCGGGCTGGTGGCGCCCGACGATACGACCTACGAGTACCTGGCGGGACGCACGTACGCGCCGAAGGGCGCGGCGTGGGATGCGGCGCTGGCGCGGTGGCGGGCACTGCCGACCGATGACGGCGCGAGCTTCGACAAGAGCGTGACGATCGACGCGGCATCGCTGGAGCCGATGATCACGTTCGGCACGAATCCGGGCATGGGCATGGCGATCTCCGGAGTTGTTCCGGCGCCGGAATCCGCGTCGGACTCGATTGAGCGGGAGAGCCTGGCCAAAGCGTTGCGGTACATGGATCTTCAACCGGGCAAGCCGCTGATGGGGCATCCGATTGATGTCGTGTTCGTCGGCAGCTGCACCAACTCCCGAATGTCGGACCTGCGAGCGGCGGCAGCGGTGCTGAAGGGCCGGAAGGTGAATCCTAAGGTCCGGATGATGGTGGTGCCGGGGTCGCAGCAGATCAAGCGGCAGGCAGAGGCGGAAGGTCTCGACCGGGTGTTCCGGGATGCCGGAGCGGAGTGGCGGGAGGCGGGCTGCTCCATGTGCATCGCAATGAATGGGGATCAGCTGGCTCCGGGTCAGTACAGCGTGTCGACGTCCAACCGGAATTTCGAAGGGCGCCAGGGGAAAGGTGGGCGGACATTTCTGGCGAGCCCGCTGACCGCCGCCGCCAGCGCGATTGAAGGTGCCGTTGCGGACGCACGGAGGTTTCTCGCATGAGCAAGTTCACCGCGATTCAGAGCGGCGTTGTGACGATGCCGATGGACAATATCGACACGGATCAGATCATCCCGGCGCGCTTTCTGAAGACGATTTCCAAGGACGGGCTCGGCGATCAGTTGTTCTACGACTGGCGTTATGATGCAGGCGGAGCGCCGAAGCCGGACTTTACCCTGAACCAGGAATGGGCCAAGCGCAGTCAGGTCCTGGTGGCGGGCGACAATTTCGGTTGCGGCTCCTCGCGCGAGCATGCGCCTTGGGCGCTGACGCAGTATGGCTTTCGCGCGGTGATCTCGACATCGTTCGCCGACATCTTCAAGAACAACGCCTTGAAAAACGCGCTGCTGCCGATTGTGGTGGACGCCGGGACGCATCAGAAGCTGTTCGCGATGGGCCGAGACGAACGGGTCTCGATCGATCTGGACACGCAGACGTTGACGCTGCCGGATGGCACGAAGGTCGAGTTTCCGGTGGACCCCTTTTCGAAGTACCTGCTGATGGAGGGCGTCGACGAACTCGGCTTTATCCTGCAGCAGGAGGCGGCGATTGCTGCGTTTGAGGCGCATCGCTCGTCCACGCTGAATACGCTAGCCTAGTCTCGTGCGGAAGTGGCTGTTCCGGATTGCGGCGGTGCTGGCCGTGTGCTGGCTGGCCTTTGTCACCTTTCTCTATTCGGCGATGCGGAAGCCGCCGGAGCAATTCACTCAAACCATGGCGCGGCTTCCGATGCCCGCGATGATGCTGGCGCCGTTCCCGCTGCTGTGGGCGAATGCGCGTGCCGGAACTCTGGATGTCGGCGCGCCTGCGCCAGACTTCGAACTCTTCGCCGCGGACGGTGCCACGCGAGTGCGGCTTTCCGAGCACCGGGGCGTGCGACCAGTGGCCCTGGTGTTCGGCAGCTACACTTGACCACCGTTTCGCCGGGAGGTTCCCGAGCTGAATCGCATCTATCGCGCCTATAAGGACAAAGTCGCGATGTACATCGTGTACATCCAGGAGGCGCATTCGACCGACGGGTGGCAGTTGCCGTCGAACGTGAAGCAGAACGTGCTGTTTGCCGATCCGA
Source organism: uncultured Solibacteraceae bacterium (assembly GCA_964395885.1). Classification (GTDB taxonomy): domain Bacteria; phylum Acidobacteriota; class Terriglobia; order Bryobacterales; family Bryobacteraceae; genus JAPKYZ01. The sequence continues at coordinate 4,050 of CAYNDS010000096.1, forward strand.
AGTCCGAAGGCGAGCGGGCGGGAATCGCGCAGGCTTGCGTCCGCGATCTGAAAATCGAGATCCCAGCGGTGCTCGACACGATCGACAATCGGACGGAGCGTGCCTACACGGGGTGGCCGGACCGGCTCTACGTCATCAACAAGGACGGCGCGGTGACGTTCAAGTCCGCGCCCGGCCCTTACGGGTTCGAGCCAAAGGCGTTTGAAGCGGCGCTTCAAGCGCTTTGATCTGAGACCGCGCTAGTCTGCCGGAAGCATCACCCACAGTTCCGGGCGTCCGGAGTTGCAGTGGACGGCTCGCGCCAAGAAGCCGAAGCAGACCCAAGACAGGAACAGAGCCATCCGGGCGGCATTCCAAGCTCCCCACGCGGGCTGAGTGGAACGGGCGCGGGCACTGCGGTTCTCGACGGAGGGAATGGGGTGGAAGAACCGTTCGACAAGCGGCGGGCGGCGCGGCTCGTCATCCTGCAACTGATCGAGCTCTGAGGCAGCGCCCATCAACTGACTTTCCTCCGCACCTTGGCGGCGTGCGTAGTCGTCCAGCTCAAATACGCCGCGCTGGCTGATGGAGGGCAGAATCAGCAGTCCGGCGAATGACCAGAGATTGAACCACAGGAACGTCGTAATGCCCTCTGCCAGGGAGCCCCAACCCGCTCCTGGCGCCTGGCTGGACAGTGCCAGCCCGCCGAGGTTCCAAGCCATAGCCACCAGTACGCCGCGGAGGCGAGAACCGGTCGCGATCGCGCCGAAACGCCTGAGAATTGCCGCCGCGAGTCCGGCGGGCGGCAGTTGGGTCAGCCAGTGTTCCGGGATCAGGATCTGTTCGCGCGACGGGAAACCTGCCAGACCACCGGCAAAGCCGGAGTCGTGCCCACGGACGATCACCACGCGGCGGGCGGCTTCCGGCCATTGTGCCAATTGCGGAACGACAGGGGACGACGTGGCCGCTTTGGCTTCGAAGCTGGCGACGGCGAAGGCGATCTGGCGCTGGGCGGCAATCAGCAGCAGCATGAGCAGAGCGCCGGCGGCGATGGCACCGAAGGTTCCAGCCATTCGCCCTGCCGTGATAACGGCGAGCGCGGAAACAGTCACCACTGCGCCCTGCAGCAGCGCCGCCCGGAAGCACGTCCAGAGAAACATTGGCAGCATCAGGCATTGGCGTCCATGCCGGCAGGGAAGCAGATAGCCCCCATAGAGGTCAAACGGCCAACTGGTTACGGTGTAGACCGCAAACACGGCGGCCAGGTAAAGCCACTCTGTCGTGGCGGCATGCGGGGTGGTGGGCAGCAGACGATGCGGGACGCCAAAGGCGAGCAGCAGTGCGGAAGCCGTCACAAAGAAGCCCACACCACTGATCCCTAGCCACAATCGAGCCCGCGCATACGTCACGATATGGAGATGCTTTGGCCCGGTCGCGTGATGGGATTTGTTCTGGCCGCCGCGCTCGGAACGGCTGGAGGTGACGATCCGCTACGCCACCCTGAGCGGGTGGAAGGGCCAGCCTGTGAGCAGGGAAGATGGCGAACGCCTTACCGTCCGCGGTTTGCCGCCGGTGCCGCCTGGGTCCGTGTGGTGGAGGCGGAGGCGCCGGTGCAGGTCGACGGTTTGACGGTGCCGGTGGCGGGCGGGGAAGCGGCGGTGACCCCGTTCCTGCGCTACGACGGTCCGGTGCTGGTGGAGTGTTCCTGCTCGAAGACGCCGTTTCTGGAGATCACCCCGCGGGTCTTTGTTGCGCTCGTGACCTTCGAAACAAAGGCAGTGCGAGTGCTGATCCGGAACACGTTGGAGAACGCGGTCAACGTCAGTCTGGAAGCCGAAGGCGAGCAGCGCAGCCTATATGTCGGACCGGAGACGGAAGGGGAAGTGAGTTTTCCGCCGGCGGCGGCCTCGCTGTGGGAAGTCACGCTACGGAAGCATCCAGAGGCCTTCGAAGGGGGGTATCGATTCCGGCGTGCGGTCCCCGTTCCCAATGCGTTTCGGCGATGAATGCGACGCGGAGATGACGGATTCCTATGGTAGACTCGGGGCATGACCGGGAGGGTGGGCCCGGCTTCCATTTTTGGAACCGCTGCTGTCCTGGAGGCGTCAGAACCGTAGGTCCAGCACGGTCAGGAGTTTGGAAGCATGGGCAACACTGTTGTGCGTGATAGTGAATCGGATAGTCGTATGACTCAGAGCAACTGGAGTGTTCCGCCCGTAACGCAGCCGCCACTTGGCGACGACGAAGCGCGCATTGCGAAGGCGTGGGGTGGCGGGATCGAAGAGCCATGGCTGACGACGTTCATTCGGAACGTCAAGGAAGCCATCAACCCGCCGAAACTACCACCGCTGGAAGTCACTTCCAAGCCGATTCCGGTCAAGAATATTTGGGGACTTTACGCGGGCAACGAAACCAAGGCGGGTTCGTTCTCGCTGATGATCCACGGCGGCATCATTGCGGTGCTGATCCTGGTGGGCACCAGTCCTGCGGTTCAGAAAATCGTGAAGAAGGACACCACTCTTCTGGCTCCGATCGACATTGCGGCGTATCAGCCGAAGATGTCGCCGAAGTCGGGTGGTGGGGGTGGCGGCGGCGGGGATCGCTCCCTGACTCCGCCGAGCAAGGGGAAGCTTCCGCGCATCGCGCCGAAACAGTTCACGCCTCCGATGGCGGTCGTGAACAATCCGAATCCGAAGCTGGTCATGGAGCCGACGCTGATTATCCAGCCGGAAGCACAGTTGCCCAATGTGAACCTGCCGAACTACGGTGATCCGCTGGCCAAGTTGGGGCCGCCGTCCAACGGTCCGGGTTCGGGCAGTGGGATCGGAACGGGTTCCGGCGGCGGAGTGGGTTCCGGACGCGGTGCCGGTCTTGGACCCGGAGAAGGCGGTGGCTTCGGCGGGGGCGTCTACCGTATCGGCGGCGGCGTTTCCGCGCCGTCTCTGATCTACAAGGTGGAGCCGGAGTACTCAGAGGAGGCGCGCAAAGCCAAGCAGCAGGGCACGGTTGTCCTCTATGTGGTCGTCGACGATCAGGGCAAGCCGCGTGACCTCCGCGTGGTCCGAGCGATTGGACTGGGACTGGATGAGAAGGCGATCGAGGCGGTACAGAAATGGCGCTTCAAGCCCGGTCTGAAGGACGGACGCCCTGTAGCTGTCGCGGCGACAATCGAAGTCAACTTCCGCCTTCTCTAGTCGATTTCGAATTCGAGGAACTGGAGTTGCCCGGACCGCTCCAGGTGCAGTACCACCGGTTGTCCGGACTTCATGGCGGAAAGTAACTGGCGCATGTCGGCGATTGACGTCACCTTGCGACCGTTCACTTCATAGATCACATCGCCCGAAGCGAGGTAGTCGCCTTGTGAGGGTGCTTCCGCGATGACGCCGGCCACGACGACGCCGTTCAGCCGCCGCAGCGACGGCATCAGCGGCAAAACGCTTCCGTCCAAATCCAGCGCAAGAATCCCTAACTCCCGGACGACACTTTCCCGCGCGGTGGCCAGCGCAAGCAGGCGGTCCGGATCTCGCGGACGCTCCAGAACGGCGATCTGCACGTCTAGTCGCTGATTTCCGCGCAGGATCTCAAGCCGCCCGGTTGTGCCTGCCGCCTGATACACCTGCATCCCAAACGTGCGGGCGTCCTCGACCGGCTTTCCGTTCCAACTCAGCACGATGTCCTTGATCTGGATTCCGGCCGCATCCGCAGAACTGCTGGCGCGGACATCAGCGACGATCACGCCCTGCTGTGCGGGCAGGCCGAGCGCAGCTGCCATTCCGGGCGTGATGGTCTGGCCGACAATGCCAATCTGGCCTCGCCGCACCCATCTCTTTTCTCGAATCTGCTCATAGACGTGGCGGACGGTCTCGCTTGGGATGGCGAAGCCGATGCCGTCATTGCCGCCGGACTGCGATACGAAGAAGGTGTTGATGCCGACAATGGTCCCCTCCGCATCGACTAGCGGTCCGCCGGAGTTGCCTGGATTGATCGAGGCGTCAGTCTGGATGTAGGCCATCGAGTCGTCAACACGAACCTGACGAGCGACCGAACTCACGATCCCCATCGTGGCTGAGTTCTTTAGGCCGAACGGACTGCCAAAGGCAAAGACAAGGTCGCCCTCCCGCAGTCCGTTGCCTTCAGCGAAGCGAAGTGCTGGAAGGCCCGTCTCTTCCACTTTCAACACGGCGAGGTCCGTCTCGCGATCCACGCCGACGACCTTGGCGAGGCGCAAGCGGCCCGCCGGCTTGATGAGGGAGCGGCTGGGACGGTCCGGTTCGGCTCGCACGGGGATGAGCACATCGACGCGCGCGGACATTCCGACGACGTGGGCATTCGTCACAATGTAGCCGGACGAGTCGACGATGACGCCGGAGCCGTTCTCGCGCCTTTGCTGCAACAGCCGGCTGTTTTGGCCCTCTCCCTCGGAAGGGGCGAAGCCGCGCGCGATCACCTGGACGACGGCAGGGTCCACACGCTCCACCAGGGAACGAGAGAGATCACTGATCTGACGGAGCGACGCCGTCTGGGCGAGTGCAGCCGTCGCGATCACCCAGCAGAAGTGGCGCATATGACCATCATCCGCTGGAGCCAAGGCATTGTGATAGCCTCCACGAGAATGCTGCCGGCAACGGTGCGCGTGAAGATGAGTTCGGAAGCGGCGGGTACCATCACCCTAACCAGGGTGGCGATGCGCGACGTCCCGATCGAAGAACTGATCGGGACGATTGCGGCCGTCTGCGGGCCCGACGCGGAACGTGTCCGTCATCTCTTGAGAGCCGGTACCGTGGTGCGGGATCACGTCCGCTGGCGATGGGATCGCGTGACCGCCGATGCTGCGGCTGTTGAGGCATTGTTGAACACCACCTTGTAAGGACGAACAAATGCTGCCTGCTTACCTTGCCAAAGCGACGCCCAACCCGGCCTCCGCGCGCGCGCCGTGGTTTCTGAACACGGCCCCCAGCTATGCGGGCGTGTTCCTCTGGATTGCCTTCTACCAGACGATGGCTGCCAATACGATTGACCGGGCTCCGCTGTGGGTCTGCATGGCTGCTCTGGCCGTGGCCGGTTTGCTGAGCTACGCGCTCTATTACTACGTCCCGGCGATGCTGGGAATGCGGACGGGATTTCCGCTCTACGTCGTGGGCGCTTCGACTTTCGGTACAACGGGCGGCTATCTCATGCCGGGGCTGCTGATGGGCCTGTTGCAGATCGGGTGGTTCGCGGTGGGGACCTTCTTCTCGACGAAGTACATCCTGAGTGCGATGGGTTCCGACGCGCAGCCGGGTTCTCCTCTCTTTGCGGGAGTCGCCGTGGCATGGGGACTGACCATGGGTGTACTGGGTGTGGCGGGCATACGGTACGTCGCGAAGGTGTCGTTGTTTTTGAACGCAATTCCCCTTCTGATGCTGGCTGTGGTGCTGTTCTACGTGAAGGACGGGATCGGCCAGTATCAGGCGCCGCAGGCGGACCCGCTGGGCGCATCGCTGCTGCTGATCCAGGTCGTCATCGGCTTTTTTGCCACCGCAGGTGCGGCAGGTACCGACTTTGGGATGGGAATGCGTGACGAGCGCGATGTCCGGTGGGGCGGCCTGGTGGGAATCGCGCTCGCGGTCTTGTATGCAGGAGGCATACCGCTGCTCTCGGTGGCGGGAGCAAAGGGCCTGAACCCGGCACTGGCGGGGTTCAACTATGACGCCGTGATCGGCTCGCTGGGTGGATTTCTCGCCTCAGCGATGTTTGTGCTGTTCACGATCGCATCGATCGTCCCTGCGTGCTTCTGCGCCTTTATCGCGGGGAACAGCTTTTCGA
>CAYNDS010000096.1:9843-16219 GCA_964395885.1 uncultured Solibacteraceae bacterium
TTTCGACGATGATTCCGAGCGTGCCGCGGGTAGGGTCCACGATGGCCGGTGTCGCCGTCGCAGTCGTGTTGGCGATTACCGGGGTAGCCGCCAACCTGGTCGGCTTCTTCTCGATTGTCGGGGCAAGCTTCGGGCCGATCTGCGGTGCGATGGTCGCGGACTATCTATTGTCGGGTGGACGTTGGGCGGGACCCCGGCAAGGAATCAACTGGGCGGGCTACGGTGCTTGGGCCATCGGTTTTGCGGTGGGCGTGTTGCCGTTCGTCGGTGTTAACGTGCAGCCCGCTGTGGTGTGGAGCTTCCTGACCGGCTTCGTCGTTTACGTGGCGCTGGCCAAGGCGGGTCTGCACCCCAAGCCCGTGCCGATGAGCGCCGCGAAGGCGAGTGCTTGATTTCGACGAAAAGATGCTGTAAGTCGTTGTAGTGTATGAATTTATATTGCTAACGCAATTGTAAAGCGATAGACTCGGCGGGTTCTTGATCGACTTCGAGGAGAGTTTCTCATGTCCCATCGAGCCCGGCTTCTCGGCTTAACGGTGTTTGTCTCAGTATCCGGCTATGCCAGCACGCTTCTGTATCGAGCGGACTTTTCCGCCTCACAGGGCCAGTCGTGCAACAGCTTCTTGGGCTGCACGCCTTCGTCACTATCGGCCTTCAGCCAGACGTTTCGACTGGACTCGACTGCGCTAGCCGCGGACGGGACTTACGACATCAGCCCGAGCTTCGGGCTCGGTCCATTCACTCTTCAGGGCTTGGGCGGCACCTTTTCGAAGTCCTACAGCGTGTCCGCCAAAGTCTTCGGCGGCAAAGTGGTGGGCCTGGATGGGAGCGCCATGGAGTCCGCCTTCTTTACGGTGGCCCAGTTGTCCGTAACGCGCACGGGAACGTTGACGCCGAGGCCGGACGGCACGTTCGAACTCAAAGGCTCCGGGTTCCGGAACTGGGAGGAGTATTCCGGGACGTATCAGATTGCAGCGATCCCGGAAGCTGGCTCGCTGGGGATGGTTCTTGCGGGCCTTGCGTGGGTTGGCACGACGCGGCTGCGTCGCGGTTAGCACCGGCGAACACAGTTTGGGAATGATTCGCGGCACGCCGTGATTCACAATACAGGTATGCGATTTGCTGGCTTGGCATTGCTCGCCGCGGGCGCACTGTTGGCGCAGGGGAAACTCGACCCGATTGAATGGTCGAGTGCCCCGGCCAAAGGCGTGCCCGGTGGTGAGTTCTCGATCCCTCTGACGGCGAAGATCGGCGAGGGCTGGCATCTTTACTCGATGACGACGCCGCGACCGCCGATTGCCACGACGGCGAAGTTGGAAGACGAGGCCGTCGCTGTTGTGGAGGTATATCAGCCGGCGCCGATTCGAAAGTTAGATCCGAACTTCGGCGTCGAAACGGAGACGTACGAAGGCACGACGATGTTCTACGTTCGAGGCAAGCTGAAGGGCGATACTCCGGCCGGCAGACGAGAGATGACAGTCAATATCCGCTACCAGGCCTGCACGGACAAGCTTTGCCTGCCGCCCAAGCGGAAGGCGATCGCAGTGAGCATGGACGTGGCGCCCGGGGCTTCGATCGCAGCGCTGCCGGCGGGGTATGCGCTGGTTCCGTCCAGTGCTGCCAAACCGGCAGGCGCGCAGTCCGACGGCGGGCCTGCCGCCACGCCGAAGGCCGCCGCGGAGCAATCGATGGGGCAGTTCCTGCTGTTGGCGTTCGGCTTCGGGCTCGCGGCGATTTTCACGCCCTGCGTGTTTCCGATGATCCCGGTGACGATGACGTTCTTCCTCGGCCAGTCGCAAGGCAAGAGCCGGGGCAGTATGCTGGCGCAGGCGATCGTGTTCTGCCTTGGCATTGTCGTGCTGTTTACCGGTATGGGGGCGCTGATCACGGCGGCGATGGGTCCGTTCGGCGTCGTGCAGATCGCGTCGAACCCCTGGGTGAACGGCTTTATTGCGGCGATCTTCATTGCGCTAGCCTTCTCCATGTTCGGAGCCTTTGAGATCACGCTGCCTTCAGGACTGCTGAGCCGCTTGGACTCTGCGTCGCGCGGGTCCGGATTTGTGCCGACGCTGTTGATGGGGCTTACGTTTTCGCTGACGTCGTTTGCCTGCGTGGGACCGTTCGTCGGCACGCTGCTGGCCGCCTCGGTGACGGGTGACCGGTTGCAGCCGATGCTGGGCATGACGGCGTTCGCGACCGGGCTGGCGCTGCCGTTCTTCTTCCGGGCCCTGTTCCCTTCGGCGTTGAACAAGCTGCCCAAACGCGGCGAATGGATGGCTCGCGTGAAGGTGGTGATGGGTTTCCTGATCCTGGCGGCAGCTCTGAAGTACGTTGCCAACATCGATCAGGTGTTGCAGGCGGGATTGCTTACGCGAGAGCGGTTCCTTGCCTTGTGGTTCGTTCTGTTTACTCTCCCCGGACTGTACCTGCTGGGTTTGCTGCCCATGGAAGGGATTCGCCGCGAGGAGAACCTGAGTGTCGGCCGGTTGCTGCTGGGCACCGCCTTTGTTGCGTTCGCGATGAGCTTGCTGCCCGGGATGGTGGGGGGCAAACTGGGCGAGTTGGAGGCCTACGTTCCGCTTGCTGCCGAGAACTCTGTCGGCGCGCCGTCTTCCGGCGAGAAGCTGACGTGGATGAAGAACGACCTTCCCGGTGCGCTGGCGAAGGCGAAGGCGGAAGGCAAGCTGGTCTTTGTGAACTTTACCGGCTATGCCTGCACGAACTGTCATTGGATGAAGGCGAATATGTTTCCTCGGCCGGAGATTCGTGAGGCGTTGTCGAAGTTCGTCCTGGTGGAACTCTACACGGACGGCACCGACGCGGCGAGTGAGGCGAATCAGAAGTTGCAAGAGACGAAGTTCCAGACGGTTGCAATCCCGTACTATGCGATCCTCGACGCGGATGAGAAAGTCGTGGCAAGCTATCCGGGTCTAACGAAAGATCCGAAAGAGTACCTCGCATTTCTCAACGCCACCGGAGCGCAGGCCACGGCGGACTAGTCGTTTGCCTTCACGCTCCGGCCAGCGGCAACAATTAGCGTCGGGAGGCCATCTCCGGCTGCGCCGCCTGCTTATGCAAGGGCATCGCAACCTCTGTTAGGCGGCGGTCCGCGGACTCCTCTTCATCCAGAGATTCCTGCAGCAGGCGCGCAGCATCCTCGTTGCCCGCGGTGCGGGCCATGGCGCGTGCGGTGCCGTAACAGGCGATCTCCACATGCTCCATCTTCTGCGCGGCGGCAATCAGGCAAAGGTCGCGCAGCGTAGGGTCCTGCTGCTCCCTTGCCTTCTTCTGGGCGTCCGCAGCAAGGCCACGAACGCCTTCCGGCACCTCCCCTTCACCACCCGGATTTTCGCCGAGCAGTTCGAGAATCTGGCGAAGACGGCTGACCTGTTGCTCTGTTTCCTGCGCGTGCTCTTCGAAAGCTTGGCGCAGTGCGGGATCGCTGGCCTCACTCGCCAGACGGGGCAGCAGGCTGGCCTGTTGCGTCTCCGCCTGGTACAGGTCCTGTAGATCCTGGATCATCGTTTGCTGGTAGTTCACGGAGTGACCTCCCTCCGTAGAACTGACTCCTCGCCGTCACAACTTGTTTCGGACAGCGGGAGGTCCGGAGTCATACAACACCGTCAAGCGCCGGCTGCTTGCTCCAGCGCCTGGCCGAGATCCCAAAGAATGTCCTCCAGATCTTCCAACCCGACCGAGATTCGAATCAGGTCCGGTGTCACGCCAGCCGCCGCTTGTTGCTCCACGGTCAACTGCTGATGCGTGGTGGATGCCGGGTGGATGACGAGGCTGCGGGCGTCTCCGACATTGGCCAGATGCGAGAACAGCTTCAGGCTGTTCACGAACTTGCGTCCGGCGTCATAGCCGCCCTTCACGCCAAAACTGAACACCGCGCCCGCACCCTTCGGCAGGTACTTTTTCGCCAACGCATGGTAGGGCGAAGACGGCAGCGAAGGGTATTTCACCCAGTTCACGCCGCTGTGCCCCTCCAGGAACTCCGCCACCGCAAGGGCGTTCGAGACGTGACGATCCATTCGCAGGGCAAGAGTTTCGATGCCCTGCAGGAACAGAAACGCGTTGAAGGGACTGAGCGCGGTGCCCATGTCGCGCAAGCCCTCGACGCGGCACTTAATGATGTACGCCATCGGGCCGAAGACTTCCCCGAGTACCATGCCGTGGTAGGACGGCGACGGCTGGCTGAGCATCGGGAACTTGCCCTTCATCCAGTCAAACTTGCCACCATCGACGATAATGCCGCCGATCGACGTGCCATGGCCGCCCATGAACTTCGTGAGAGAGTGCACGACAACATCAGCGCCGTGATCGATGGGCCGGCAAAGATACGGCGTCGCGAACGTGTTGTCGATGACCAACGGCAGGCCATGCTCATGCGCGATCTTGGCGACGGCTTCGATGTCGAGTACATTACCGCGCGGGTTGGAGATCGTTTCGCCATAGATCAGCTTCGTCTTGGGAGTGATGGCCTTGCGAAAACTCTCCGGGTCGTCCGGCTCAACGAAAGTGGTGTCGAAGCCAAGGCGGCGGAAGCTGACGTCAAACTGCGTGTAGGTTCCGCCATAGAGCGTCGCGGAGGAGACCATGTGATCGCCCGCCTGCATCAGGCTGGAGACAGCGATGAACTGCGCTGCCTGGCCGGAACTCATCGCCAGCGCTCCGATGCCGTTCTCCAGAGAGGCCACGCGTTGCTCCAGAACCGCGGTGGTGGGGTTCATGATGCGCGTGTAGATGTTGCCGAACTTGCGCAGCGCGAATAGGTCGGCTGCGTCTTCGGAATCATCGAAGGTGAACGAGGTGGATTGGTAGATCGGCACTGCGCGCGCCTTGGTGGTCGCCTCCGGGGCATAGCCCTCATGCAAGGTACGGGTCTGGAAACCCCACTTCCGTTCGTCGCCCATAAGCTCTCAGTCTAGCCACTCTTTACGGTGCGCGTGGACAAAGTCATCGTCGGCAAGGTGAGGGTACACGCGGTACACCCGATCGATTTCGGCCGCCTGTCCGGGAGACAGGTCTTCGTGCGGATCCAGACACCAGGTGCCGGCCAGCAAGCCCTGACGGCGCAGCACCTCATGGATGCCCGCGATGCAGCCCCGAAAGGAATTGGCGGCGTCGAAGAACGCGGCGTTCGCATCCGTTACTTCCCAGGGGTCAAAGCGAAACGGAGCTTCCACCATCTCGACAGCAGTGCGCGTCCAGCAGGCGAAGTGGCCCAATAGTCCACCGACGCACCAAGGGCTGCGGAGATCCCAAACGATTGCGTCGTCGTTGCCGGTGTAGAGCGCGATGTGGCGGTCCTGCGCGGCGCGGATCACATCCAGGGTCTGGTAGCGATTGAACGGAGCTACCTTGATCGCGACAACACCCTCGATCTGGCAGAACCGCTTCCACCACTCATGAGAAAGGACAGCACCCCCGACTGCGGGTTGCAGATAGAAGCCCATCACCGGCAGGACTTTGGCGACGTCCCGAATGAAGTTCAGGTCCGTCGAGCGCACCAGCCCCACGTGATAGCCGAGATCCCGCGCGAGCAAGGCATCATTCAGCGAGAGGACTCCGGCGACCGCCAGACGGTCCTGCGGCAACTCCTCAATTGCGAGTTGCAGTACCCGCGGCAGAAAGCCGGCCTCGCGGATTGCGAACTGCGTCGTATGCACACCCACTGCGACACCACATGCCCCGGCTGCCGCATAGTAGCGGGTGAGGGCACGCTGGCGGCGTTCATCGAGCAGACGGTCGGCCGTGAGCGCGAGGGGATGGGCCGGAATGGCGCCTCCGCGCCGAACAGCTTCGCGCCAATCAAAATGTTCCATCGGTGACCTCGAACTTGGTCGGCTTGCCCAGTGTCTCGCCGCCCATTCCAATCCACGCGGCCGTCCACTCGATAATCTGCTCCAGCGAAACCTTCGGATATCCGAAGATCCGGTGACACCGGGCGGCATTGCTGAGGAGAGCCGTCTCGCCCTCTTCACCCGAGAAGATCGGGCGCGTCCCGAAGATCTCGCCGAACCGTTCCGCCGCCCATCGCACGGACACCGTCTCCGGTCCGGTCAGGTTGAGCGCGCCCGTCCTGCCGAAAGAACGCAGCACCGCGGAGTTGGCATCACCCTGCCAGATACAGTTGAACCGTCCCATGGCCAGATCGACCGGCTTGCGCTCAAACACCTTCGTGCCGATGTCCAGCAGAACGCCGTATCGCATCTCGACGGCGTAGTTCAAGCGAACAAAGACGGCGGATGCCTGGTAGAACTGAAAGGCGCGTTCCCGGCCGAGCACGGTCTGCGCGTATTCGCCTACCGGTGCAGTCGGCGTGTTCTCGGTGGCGCCGAATCGCGTCAGCGGATAGATGTTTCCGCTGGAG
>CAYNDS010000097.1:0-15956 GCA_964395885.1 uncultured Solibacteraceae bacterium
GCACCGCACCGCCTCACGGCGCAGTTCGTTGTAGCTGGTCACGCTCCACACGTCGGCATTCACGCCGTACTTGGTGGCCAGGATCTCCTGTGCCCGCAGCGCTTCGTTCAGCATCGGGCCGCTGCCCCACAGGTGGACGTTGGCCTTGCCCGCCGCCGCCGGCTTGTACTTGTAGATGCCCTTGAGAATGCCTTCCTCCAGGCCGGCAATGTCGGGCATCGGCGGCTGGGGATAGTTCTCGTTGTACATCGTCACGTAGTAGAAGATGTCTTCGTTGTTCTCATACATCCGCCGGATGCCGTCGCGGACGATGATCGCCAGCTCGTAGGCGTATGCCGGGTCGTAGGTCACACACGTCGGCACCACACTGAACAACACGTGGCTGTGACCATCCTGGTGCTGCAGGCCTTCGCCCAACAGCGTCGTGCGCCCGGCGGTGCCGCCCATCAGGAAGCCCTTGCCGCGCGAGTCCGCAAACGCCCACACGGAGTCGCCCACGCGCTGGAAGCCAAACATCGAGTAGTAGGCGTAGAACGGAATCGTCGCCACACCATAATTCGCGTAGGCCGTGCCTGCCGCGGTGAACGACGCCATGGAGCCGGCTTCCGTGATGCCCTCTTCCAGGATCTGGCCGTCCTTCGCCTCTTTGTAGTAGAGGAACATGTCGCTGTCCACGGGCTTGTACAACTGGCCCTGGCTGGCGTAGATGCCGCTTTGCCGGAACAGGCTCTCCATGCCGAAGGTACGCGCTTCATCAGGAACGATCGGTACAATCAGCTTGCCGATCTGCGGATCCTTGATCAGCGCCTTGAGCACGCTCACCCACGCCGAGGTCGTCGAGGCCGCGCGCCCGCCAGAGCCGTCAATCAGTTCCTTGAACGCCGCAAGCGCCGGAGTCGCCATCGAAATCTGCGCCGGCTTACGCGCCGGCAGATAGCCGCCCAGCGCACGCCGCCGCTCATGCAGGTACTGCATCTCCGGGGAGTTCTCAGCCGGCTTGTAGAAGCCGCAGGACTTCACCGTCTCTTCCGGAATCGGGATCTGGAACCGCCGTACGACGTAGTCCAGCTCGTCCTCGTTCAGCTTCTTCTGTTGGTGCGTGACGTTGCGTCCCTCACCGGCTTCACCCAAGCCGTAGCCCTTGATGGTCTTGGCCAGGATGACCGTCGGCACGCCTTGCGCCTTGCGCGCTTTATCGAAAGCGGCATAGAGCTTTAGCGGGTCATGACCGCCGCGGTTGAGGTTCGCAATCTCCTCGTCCGACAAGTCGGCGACGAGTTCCGCCGTCTCCGGGTACTTGCCGAAAAATTCCTTACGCGCATACGCTGCACCGCGAGCCTTGAAGTTCTGATACTCGCCGTCCACGCACTCGCCCATGCGCTTCACCAGCATCCCGCTGCGGTCGCGTGTGAACAGCTTGTCCCATTCGCTTCCCCACAGCACCTTGATCACGTTCCAGCCGGCGCCGCGGAACGCCGCTTCCAGTTCCCGGATGATCGATCCGTTGCCACGGACCGGGCCGTCCAGCCGCTGCAGATTGCAGTTCACCACCCAGATCAGGTTGTCGAGCTTCTCGCGCGAAGCCAGCGTCAAGGCGCCCAGCGTCTCCGGCTCGTCGCTCTCGCCATCGCCGACAAACGCAAACACCTTCCGGTCCGTCTTCGGGATGATTCCCCGGTTCTCCAGGTAGCGCATGAAGCGCGCCTGGTAAATCGAGTTCAGCGGGCCCAGGCCCATCGACACCGTGGGAAACTGCCAGAAATCCGGCATCAGCCACGGGTGCGGATAGCTGGAAACGCCCGGCGTCGCCCGCAGTTCGTGACGGAAGTTCTTGAGGTGCTCCTCACTCAACCGGCCTTCGAGAAACGCTCGCGCGTAGATGCCCGGCGAGGCGTGGCCCTGGAAGTAGATGAAGTCGCCCGGCTGATCACCGTAGCTGCCATGGAAGAAATGATTGAAGCCGGTCTCGACAATCGTCGCCAGCGACGCGTAGGTGGAGATGTGCCCACCGATGTTGGCGTCGTACTTGTTGGCGCGCACCACCATCGCCATCGCATTCCAGCGGATCAGGTTGCGAATCCGCCGCTCCATCTCGAGGTCGCCCGGATACGCTGGCTCCTCCGAGGTGGGGATCGTGTTCACATATGGCGTGTTCAGCTTCAGCGGCGAGGTGACGCCATGCGTGGCGCCTTCCTCCAGCAGGGCGCCGAGCAGCCAGGAAGCGCGCTGGGGCCCGGACTCTTCGATAACTTCTTGGAGAGCTTCCAGCCACTCGCTGGTCTCTTGCGGATTGATGTCGGCGCGTACTTCCGGCTTGGCTGTAATCATGGTGGGGTTCAGATCTCGGGAAATCTACCTCCAGGGTAGCACCGGGTGAACGCGAATCTAAGCCGCCGGGAATGGCAGATCGGACAACGGCGATTCCACTTGCTGCAGAAGCGCTGCGCGGCAACCCAGGCCCATCGCTTCGGTTGCCCGGGCGGGCCGGATCAGGCAATCGGCCAGGCGCAGCCGAACGGCATCCCGGTTCAAGATCTGAAGCTTTGGCTGGCTGGCGAAGTGCCCCAGCCACTGTATTGCCAGCCGCCGCGAGTACGCCGCGGACAACGGGGCCTTCCGCGCGAACGGAATGTCCGCAAACTCCGGGTAGCCGCGGAGGATGGCGTCTGTGTGGAACGTCTTGTCCACCGCGACCCAGGGCTCCAGGGAAGACAGGAACTGGTACACATCGTGATCGAGATACGGCAGCGCCAAAAACTGGCCCGGCCGCCCAAGCAGGGATGCGGCGGGTTCCACGGCGTTTCGACGGGTGCGGTTCCAAAGGTAGAACGACGCGATTGGGTCCGGCACCGACTCGTGCTTCCGCAGTTCCTCGCGGACCAACTGCAAGGCATCGTCGGCCCGAAACAGCGACGGTTCGTTAACGAGCCTGATCGGCCGCGTGTCGACCAGTTGCTCGGCGACTTCATCCCATCGGCCCGCCCGAGCGAGCGCAAACGTGGCCTTCTCCGTAAAGTGAGCGGCGCTGAGAACATCGCCGGCCGCGCCGTCAAAGATCCCGTCGCAGCCCTGGCAAATCGCGATTGCGGCGCTCAGCCAGGAGTGCTCCACGGACTGAAAGTTGGTCATGCGATTCTTGTGAAACTCCGTCGTGACGCCGTGGATCTGCGGCAGCAGTAAGTAAATGCCGCCGCCCTCCTCGCCGCGCCAGTTGTTGCGCCGAGGACGCTTCTTCGCTCGTCCAAGGGGAGTGCACCGTGAAACAGATCTTTGGTGCGCGGTTCTGCTTCATGAGTTCGAGAAGAATGTGGCGGGAGTCCCTCCCCCCGCTCAGACCCAGACAGGCGTCGCTCCAGGGGAACCGGTCCGTCAGTTTCCGGATCGCCGCGGCGAACACGTCGAGATACCCGTCGATTGCCTGCGCTCGGAACAGCGACGACGCCTTCACCTCCGGCACCGCCACCGACTCCGCGGCAACGTCACGAAAGGCGGTCCGGTCCCCGATGAATGTGTTCAGCCGCAAGAAGACGTTCAAGGCGGGAAAGTCGATCTCGCGACTCGTGCCTCCCGCCAGAAGTTCCAGAATGCAGCCCGCTTTCTGGCCCGTTCTCCGATCGGAGAACTGCGTGGCAAAGGTAGGCTCCACTCCGAGTCGGCCGCTGGCCGAAAACATCGGAGAAGGCGAAAGCTGAGTAACAGCAGAAGACACTGACATGGAGAGGATCCCCACCATGCACTATAGTCTTTATCTGACATTAAATTGCTCTTTTTATTGTTTACAAATGTATCTTTTTCATCGACTTATTGTTCTTTTTTCTTTCATTGAGTCGAGCGATTCTTGCTGCACCGGCCAGCCTGCGGCAGGGCATCCCGACGCGATACAGTGTTCGCGATGGATCGCCGCAAGTTCTTCGAAATCGCCGCTGCCGGATCGTTTGCGGCGGAAGCTCATCTGTCTGCCCTGCCCGCCGACAGCACCTCGCCCGCGCCCCGTGACCTGCGAACCGGAAAGATGAAGCTCGGCACGCAGCACATCTCAGACCCGGAGCGCCTGAAGCTCTGCGCCGCCTTCGGCGTCACGCACATCTGCTCGGACCTTCCGTCGCGCAAGCTCGACGAAAACTGGTCTGTCGACAGTCTGAGCCGCCTCCGCGACCGCGTGGAGGCGCATGGCATCACGCTCGAGATGGTGCCGCTGCCGCTCAGTTCCGCTCCCATTGCCCGAGCCGAGTACCCCGCCATCATGCTCGGCACACCGGAGCGCGACAAGGCAATCGATGACATCTGCCAGATCCTGCGCAACATCGGCCGCGCCGGCATCCCGTCGGCGAAATACAACATGTCGATCCTCGGCGTCGTGCGCACGAAGCCCAGCAAGGGACGCGGCGGGGCGGAACTCTCGACGTTTCGCTATGCGGAAGGCGACCAGTCCACGCTGACGGAAGCCGGCAAGGTGCCGCAGCCGGTCTATTGGGAGCGCATCGAGTATTTCCTGAAGCGCGTGGTTCCGGTGGCGGCGGAAAGCAAGGTCCGCATCGCCTGCCACCCCCAGGATCCGATGATGCCCCCGGGACACTCCTGGCGTGGCGTCGAAACCGCGCTGGACGGCGAAGGGTTCAAGCGCTTCATTGAGATTGCCCCGAGCCCGTATCACGGTCTGAACTTCTGCCAGGGCACCGTCTCAGAAGGGCTGAAGGATCCCGCTCGCGAGATCTTCCACTACATCGACTACTTCGGCAAGCGCAAGAAGCTGTTCAACGTTCACTTCCGCAACATCAAGGGAGCGTTCCTGAACTTCCAGGAGACCTTCCCGGACGATGGCGTGGTCGATTTCATCCGCTGCATTCGGGCCTACAAAGCCGTGGGCTACAACGGCATGCTGATGCCCGATCATGTCCCGCATGTCGAAGGCGACCCGCGCGGGTTGCAGGCCTTCGCCTTCGCGTTCGGCTACATCAAGGCGCTGATTCAGATGGTGGATGCCTGACCGTTCGCCGTGCGAAACCACACGCGTTCCGCCAGCGGCGTAAAAACAAATACGGCTGATCCTGTTTTCGATTGCGTTTCGCTGCCGCCGCGGCTAGGATGAAGTTTCCGGAAAGCCCGGCAGTACTATGTGGAACCGCAATAAACAAGAGGAGCCGCAGCCGCAGCGCTCGACCAGCTACAGTCCGACGCCCGCCGCAGCGCCGGCTCCGCAACCCACTTCAGGAGTATCCATGTCCTCTCCCTCGTTTCGGCCTGAGCCGGAGCCGCAGCGCGGCTCAGCCACGATCGGCAAAGGTGTCACCATTGTCGGCAACATCGTCAGCCGTGAGGATCTGTTCGTCGACGGAGAGATCGACGGTCAGGTGGAACTGGCCGAGAATCGCCTCACCATCGGCGCGAATGCCACGGTGAAGGCTTCGATTCATGCCCGCGAGGTGGTCATCGTGGGCCGTGTGAAGGGCAACGTCGAGGCCACCGAAAAGGTGGAGTTGCGCAAGGAAGCCCGCCTGGAGGGCGACATCCGCACAGCCCGCATCGTCATCGAAGACGGCGCCGTGTTCAAGGGCTCCATCGACATCGTCAAGAACGAAGCCAAGCCCGCACCGAAGGCGCAGCCGCAAGCGCAACCAGCACCCGCCGCTGCTGCCGCCGCCGAGACGAAGCGGTAACAGCCACGGCCGCGGCGGTACTCTAAGCGTGAGGTGAAGAATCTGCTGCGAGGTTGGTTCGGCAAGGGCACAAACGGACAGTCGCCGGTTGCGATCGCGCCCCGGCAGCCGCAGGGACCGCCGCTTCCAGAGCCGTTTGCCCGGCCGAGTCTCGGCCTGCAGCAGTTCTTCCAGCACCTGGGACGCAGCGAAAACCTGCGGATTCTCGATCTGTCCGGGGCCAGCCAGGCGAACCTGAACTTCGTCCTGCAGTACGGACATCACTTGTACTGCGAGAATGTTCTCGCCACGATTGAGGACGTCTTCGGCACGGCGGACGACGCTCTGCAGCGCCAAGCTGACGGCCAGCTTTCGGCGCAATTCCTGCAGGACACGTTTGCCAACCTGCAGGGACCGTTCGACGGCGCGCTCGTATGGGACACCCTGTCCTATCTCCAACCGCCGCTACTCGATCACGTCGTCGGGCACTTGCATCGCCTGTTGGAACCCGGTGCCTACGTCTTTGCGTTTTTCCCCTCCGACGAGCGTGCCCGGTGGCAGTTGGTGGCAAATTACCGAATCGAAGCCGCCAACGCAATGAACGTGGTTCCGAAGCGCGTCATCCCCGCAGTGAAGCCGCATAGCAGCCGGTCACTGGAGCGCCTGTTTTCCGACTTTGCCAGCGTGAAGTTCTTCCTCACTCGCGACCACATGCGCGAACTGCTCATCCGGCGCTAGCGAAACCAGTCGATGATCTGGATGTCGCTGCTGGCGACGTCGTACTGGCTGTACACCAGCAGGGACCCATCCTGTGCCGCGTCGAAACCCCAGAACAGCTTCTTGTGGAACAGGTGCAAGCGTCGGATGCTGCCGTCGTCCGTTCGCAAGCAGAGTTCCGCCTTAGACTGCGGCCCAAGCCGCGCGAAGTAAACCCCTTGCCGCGTGGCGGAAAACGCAGTCCGGTTGTAGAGCGTTGGAATGATCCGTCGCGCCGCGCCGCCGTTCACCGGCATTTCAAACAGCCCATCGGATTCGATGCGGTGCGAGTAGAGCAATCGGCGTCCGTCGGCCGATTCCTCGGCATGGAAACCGTTATCGGAGGTGACGCGTTCCCATTTCGTCAAGCCTGGGTAATCGACCCGCCAGATTTCCCAGGAGCCGCTCCTTTGGGAACGCACGTAGACGGCCCGCCCATCGCGCGAGAAACTGGTCGCGAAGCAGTCCCGAAGCAGTTCGACGGGGGCGCCACCGGTATCAGGGTCCAGTCGGAACACCCGGAAGCCCAGTTCGCCGGAGCGCACTGAGCCCAACAGAGTCCGTCCATCCGGGTGCCAGAGCGGGTACGTCACCATTGGCTTGGCAAAGGAGGTGAGGCGGCGCGGAGTACCGCCCGGCAGGGCCTGTACCCAGATCTGGTCAGAACCGGACCTTCCGGACGAGAATGCCAAACGACTGCCGTCCGGAGATCGCCGTGCCTCTTCGTCAGCATAGCTGCCGGTGACTAGCGGCACGGCTTCGGAAATCGGGCGCAAGGGCAGCGAGTACACATTTTCATCGGCGTACTCGAATGCATACGCGATGCGCCAGACACGTTGCGCGACTGTCATATCTGCCATGTGATTGGCGGCGTAAGGGAGTTGCTCCGGCGCCCCGCCGTCCAGCCGCTTCCGCCAGGCCGTACCCGCCCCCGCGTTCCCGGTCAGGTAGAGCAAGCTCCTTCCGTCCGGGCTGAAGTGCAGAGACTGTGTTCGATGCGAATGCGTCAGCACCACCTCCGGTGCAGCCACCGGCCGCAGGTCTTTACCGACGGCGTACAGGAGGATGTCGTAGCGTCCCTCGGGAAAGCGCCGAACAAAAGCCAGCCGTTTGCCATCGGGTGCGATCGCCGGATGATCCAGGTTGCCTCCTGTCCGGCTGGCCGGGAAGAGCCGCTCCCAGCTTCGGGTCGCAACCCGGAACAGCGAGACGGTAGCTCGGTCCTCACTTCCAGGTCCCCCGACAACCAGCACCGTCTCGCCGTCCGGGCTCCAGACGGTGCGCCCGACGGGAACGGGCGTGCGATGGCACTCGGGCTCTCCACCCAGCCGGAGCAGGCACAGGAACGTCTCCCCTTCGCCGCCGGTCCGGCTGAAGGCCACCCATTGCCCGTCCGGCGACGGTGTCGGCCACCAATCGTCCTCGATCGTCGCGGTCAAGCGCTCCGGCAGACCGGAGCCATCTGCCGCGATCCGGTAGAGGTCGTTGTCCCCCACGCGAAAGCTCTGGTAGTAGATCCAACGCCCATCGGCAGAAATCGAGGGAGAACGCTCCATCGCCGGGCCCGTCGTGAGCGGTACCGGCTCCCCATAGGCAAAGGGGCGTTGATCGCGCCAGTGCGACAGCAGCACCCCGATCAGCGCTGCTCCGATGAGCAGGATCAGAAAGCCCGCTGCCGCCAGTTTCGACCAGGGCCGGGGTTCGGGCGCCACCTGCGCGCCGAAATCCTCAATCGTGGCGAAGCGTTTGTCCGGATCCGCGGCGAGAGCCCGCTCCAGCGCAGCCTTCGCCCGCCCGGGAATCGGAGCTGCGCGCAGTTCCGCAACGCGCCCGCCCAGCGTGGCCGCAGGCCGTTTGCCGGTTACCAGTTCCACAGTCATCACCGCGAGCGCGTGCTGATCACTGCGGGTCGACGCAAACTCCTCCTGCTCCGGCGCTTCGTAGCCGCCAGAGCCGCCGCTCCGCCAGGAGCGCAGTGACTTGAACCGTGCGACACCGAAGTCGATCAGGGTGACGCTCAGCCGGTCATCACGCCCGCGAGAAATGATCACGTTGTCCGGCTTGACATCGAGATGCGCGAGACCAATCTCGTGTGCCGCGGCCAACGCCTCCACCACCCCGCCGACGATCGAACGTACCTGGGCCCACGGCATCGGCCCGGCTTTCGTCAGTTCCCGCAAAGGCTGGCCCGGCACATAGCTGAGGATGAGATAGGGGATGCCCAGCCACTGGCCAGCGTCGGATACGGCAACGATCCCCGGATGATGCAGCCGCGCCAGCGCCTGCAGTTCACTGCTGGCCAACTCAGCCACCACCTCGGAACTGCGGAGTTGATCAAGCCACTTGATCACCACCGCCCGCCCGGCCACCGTGATGTCCCGCGCCCTGTAGACGCTCGCAAATCCTCCCTGCGCCAGCAGCCGCTCCACCTGATACCGGCCCGCCAGCAGATCCCCCTCACGAAGTTGCGGCGGAGGTGCTCCCGCTACCTCGTGCAGCGGACGCTCGACGGAGGCTGCCACTTCCCGATAGACATGCAGCAGGTCGAGAGCTTCTGCCAGGAGAGCCGCGTCCTGGCCGGCCAAGCGCGCAATTTCGACTTCCGCCCGGAGGTCGCCGAGCGTGACGGCCTGCGCCACAATCCGCTTGGCCGTGTCGTGGCAGCTATTCTCCCCTCGATCTGCGATCTCGTCCCGCAAAGAAAAGTACCCGGCGAGTCACCCCGCCGGGTTTGATTCTCCCATACCACACGACGAACAATTACTACAAAAGCATTAGCTGCAACCTGACGTCCCGCCGCAGTTCTCGCACTTGTAGCAGGAACCATTCCGGGTCATGATGCCGCCGCATTCGCTGCACACCGGGGCATCGGCCGAAGCCAACGCAAACGGCAGCGACTGCTGGGGCTCTTCCTCGGTTTTGTGCAGCTTTGCCGATTCGCCCGCCTCGACCGGCAATTCATACTCGGGCCCCAGGAACTTGTTGCCCAGCCACCGGAAGATGTAGTCCATGATCGACTTCGCATAGGGGATCTGTTGATTCCCCGTCCAGCCCGACGGTTCAAACCGTACGTGGCTGAACTTGTCGACGTAGAACTTCAGCGGAACACCATACTGCAAACCGAAGCTCACCGAGGTGGCGAAACTATCCATGAGACCCGCGATGGTCGAGCCTTCCTTCGACATGCGGATGAACAACTCGCCCGGCTGGCCGTCCTCATAAAGGCCGACGGTGATGTAGCCCTCATGGCCGGCGATCGAGAACTTGTGGGTGAGCGATGTACGCTCATCCGGCAGTTTCCGTCGCGTCGGCCGGTAAACGATCTTCTCGACCACCTTCTCCTGCACCGAAGCACCCGGAGCCGCCTTGGCCCCCTTGGCCGTTCCCGACGACAGCGGCTGCACGCGCTTGGAGTTGTCGCGGTAGATCGCCACCGCCTTCAGGCCCAGCTTCCAGGACTCATGGTAGGCCTGCATGATGTCCTCGACCGTGGACTCTTCCGGCATGTTGATCGTCTTTGAAATCGCGCCGGAGATGAACGGCTGCACCGCCGCCATCATCTTCACGTGGCCCATGTAGTGGATGAAGCGGGAACCGTTCTGCGGCTTGAAGCTGCAGTCGAAGATCGGCAGGTGCTCCGGCTTCACCCCGGGCGCGCCCTCGATGGTGCCGGTGGAATCGATGTGAGCCACGATCTTTTCGGCCTGCTCCGGCGTGTAGCCCAGCTTCAGCAACGCCTCGGGGACCGTGTTGTTCACGATCTTGATGACGCCGCCTCCGACAAGCTTCTTGTACTTCACCAGCGACAGGTCAGGCTCGATGCCGGTGGTGTCGCAGTCCATCATGAAGCCGATCGTTCCCGTGGGCGCGATCACCGTCACCTGCGCGTTGCGATAGCCGGTGCCGCGGCCGAGCTCGTAGGCGGCGATCCAGCACTCACGCGCGGCGTTGTACAGATCCGTGGCGACGTTCTTCGCGTTGATGCGCTGCGTCGCATCCCGGTGCATGCGGATCACGTCGAGGAAGCTCTCTTCGTTTACGGCATAGCCCGGGCAGGGCCCGGTGGATTCCGCTATGCGCGCGCTGGTCAGGTACGCCTGTCCGCACATCACCGCGGTGATCGCAGCCGCCACATCGCGCCCGTCTTCGGAATCGTACGCTTTGCCCATCGACATCAGCAGCGCACCCAGGTTGGCGTAGCCGAGCCCCAGCGGCCGGAAGTCGTGCGAGTTCTTCGCGATCTTCTCCGTCGGGTAGCTGGCGTTGTCGACAATGATCTCCTGCGCCATGATCAGCGTATCGACGGCGTGGCGGAACGCTTCGACGTCAAACTCGCCGGTCGGCGTGCGGAACTTCATCAGATTGATCGACGCCAGGTTGCAGGCGGAGTCGTCCAGGAACATGTACTCGCTGCACGGATTGGACGCGTTGATGCGCGCCGTCGTCTTCGACGTGTGCCAGCGGTTGATCGTGGTGTCGAACTGCATGCCCGGATCGCCGCACTGCCAGGTCGCCTCGGCAATCTGCCGCAGCACGTCCTTCGCCTTATGGCGCGACACGGGCTGCCCGTTAATCCGGGACTTGGTCCACCAATCGCCATCCTGCTCCACGGCTTGCATGAAGTCGTCGGAGGCGCGGACGGAGTTGTTCGCGTTCTGGAAGAAGATCGACGAATACGCCTCGCCATCCAGCGAGTTGTCGTAGCCGGCATCGATCAGCGTGTGCGCCTTCTTCTCTTCCTTCGCCTTGCACCAGATGAAGGCTTCCACGTCCGGGTGATCGGCGTTGAGGATGACCATCTTCGCCGCGCGGCGCGTCTTGCCGCCGGACTTGATTACGCCCGCAAACGCATCGAAGCCCTTCATGAAGCTCAACGGACCGCTCGCGCGTCCGCCGCCCGACAGAATCGCATTCTCCTCGCGCAGGTTCGACAGGTTGCTTCCCGTGCCGCTGCCCCACTTGAAGAGCATGCCCTCGGTCTTGGCCAACTCGAGAATCGATTCCAGCGAATCCCCGGCAGAGTTGATGAAGCAAGCCGAACACTGCGGCTTCGGGTCGCCTGCTTCCAACCGCTTCACCGCATCGATCGTTTCTTCGTAGTACCAGCCGTAGCCGCGCTTTTCGCTTGCCACGCCGACGTTGAACCACACGGGCGAATTGAAGCTCGCCTTCTGCGTCAGCATCAGGTGCGCCAGTTCGTTGCGGAAGTTCTCCGCGTCCTCATCCGTCTTGAAGTAGCGTTGCGTTTTGCCCCAGTCGGCAATGGTGTCGACGACGCGGTGGACCAGTTGGCGGACCGACGTCTCGCGCTCCGGGGTGCCCATCTTGCCATGGAAGTATTTCGATACGACGATGTTTGTCGCTGTCTGCGACCAGTCGACCGGCACTTCGACATCGCGCTGCTCGAAGATCACAGCGCCCTTGTCGTTGCCGATGGTAGCCGTCCGGCGCTCCCAATGCACTTCGTCATAGGGAGTGCGCCCACCTTCCAATCGACAGGTGAAGTAGCGCGGGAAACTGACGCCAGTTCGATCTTTCGACTTCAAGGAGCTCTTCGGCTCCGGAATTCTTGCACGCAAAGCTACCGCTAGTTGGCCCATAACGCGTCCTTTAACCGGGGGAGGTTCGACAGCTGAGCGCCCCACGCACGCTCAGGTGTTCCCCTTAGGGGAACAGACGTGAGTGTGCCCCAATATGTTGTGGTCTGTCAAGAACTATATCTAGATGCTGTACAGCAGGTTACGAAACCGTAATCGTGGTATGCCAAAGGAGTTTCAGCCCGAAATAGACCTCTACCACCTGCTCACCTTCGGAAGTATCCCTGGGCAGGGTGATGTTCATCTCGTCGCGGGGCGGACCCGGGTCGATACGAAACACCTCGACCGACGCAGCCTCACGCCCTCCGATTCGGACTGAAAGTTGCTCGGGCTGCTCCACTTCTTCAAGCGTCAGTTTCAGCAATCCGGAGCGGATCCGAGGTCCGGAGAGCAGGTCCACGCCGTCGGTGAGGCTGAGCACACGCGGCACGATCGGCGGCGCGGGTAGAATACGGAGCTTCGCCGTCGCCCCACCCAACTCCACCGGCGCAACGCCGGTCGAGAGTCCTCCCGGCAAACGGGCGCTGACCTGCTGCAGGCCGTCGCGTTCCGGAGCCGACAGATACGTCACCGTGGCTGGCTGACCGGCGATCCGGACGTCGATCGTGTTCAGGTCGGTCCGCTCGCTCAGGCCGTCCACCCACACGGACACCGCCGCGAATCGGCCTCGCGCTGGTGCCGCCGGTTCCGAGGACAGCGAATTCGTAACGCGACGGATTCGGACGCCGCTGCCCGGAACGTCGGGTCGCGTCTTGCGCCAAGTCGTCCAAAGGTACTGTGTGCCCTCCCCCTCCAGCGCCAGAAGCTGTAAGCCGCGGTTTCGCGTAAAGGCCCGGACCTCATCGCCTGAAATCCGAACGCCTTCCCACGTCGTGTAGGGCTTCGCCGTAGGCGGCAACCCGTTCAACTGCAGCCGGGCAAGACCTCCCGGCTTCAGCAGCCGGTGGGTCTCCCGCAGGTAGCTGAACACCACTTCCCGATCCGGAATGTGCTGAAACACGGCATACGAGTAGATGAAGTCGAATGAAGCGTCGGCAAACGGATCGAGCGTCGAGCCCGTTCCGACGTGGACGTGGGCATGCCGGATACCCGCCAGATTCTCCCGCGCTCGCGCCACCATCTCGTCCGATACATCGACGCCAT
The DNA here is from genome assembly GCA_964395885.1 of uncultured Solibacteraceae bacterium. GTDB lineage: Bacteria > Acidobacteriota > Terriglobia > Bryobacterales > Bryobacteraceae > JAPKYZ01. The sequence goes on from CAYNDS010000097.1 coordinate 13,133, forward strand.
GGATCTCTCCGCAGCGCTCGCTCATGGGCTTCAGCAGGCGTCCCGGACCGCAGCCAATTTCAAGAAACCGCCGCTCGCGCCCCTTGCCCGGCACGCCGCGCTTCAGTTCGCGATCCAAATCGCGCAGGACGTCTGACGCGGTGGCAAAGAACTCCTCGTTCGATTGGCCGCGCCGTCCGAAGGCGACGTAGTAGTGCGCATCCTCACGAGCACGCTCGTTCCAATCGGCGCGCATGTCCGGCGTGGGCATGGAAGTAGTTTAGTGAACGCGCTCGCCCTGGTGCTCCTGAATCGTCAGTAGGGCGCCGGGCGCCGCCACAGCGGCCTGCCGCGGGCGCCTGCCTCCCGGAACCTGCAGTTCCGGCATCGGTTTCGCTTTGAACAACTGCAGCGTCGGCTTGGCGAGCATTCTCGCCCAGAACGTCGCGCGGCTGCGACGGGCGCTGTCCGTCGAGATTCCGGTGTTCGCGTACATCTGCCGGTAGAGCTTCGACACGAAGAAGAACGCAAGGCGCGCCCGTAGCGTGGGTGCACACTCGGACCGCTTCCAGACGGAACGCGAGTTATAAAAGTTGTCCCAAACCTGTTGCGTCCGCACGCGGAGCTCTTCCGAACTCATGGACGGGTGCGGCATGAACATCTTCGGGCGGTCTCCGTGCGGGATCAGCCAGTAGCGGGTAATCGGCGTGCCGTTCACCATCGGCGGTTCCGCGCCCTGCGCCTTCTCCCACTTCTCGAAATCCACCGTGCCGGGGAACGGAGTCAGCATCACGAACTGTGCGAAGGTCAGGCCCGCCCGCTGCGCCAGTTCCTCGGTTGCGCCGAACGTTTCCGGGCGGTCCGTCGGCAGGCCGAAGATGAACGACCCCAGGATGTGGATGCCCTTCGCGCGGAACTTCTGAAGCTGGGCGGCCAAGGTGTCGCCCGAGACATTGAAGTCCTTGAAGACGGCTTTCAGACCTTCCGGCGTCACCGCCTCCACACCCACCAGCGCTCCCAGGATATGCGCCTTCCGCATTGCATCCAGGAACTGTTCGTCCTCGGCGGCCTCCATCGTGATCTGGGTGAAGAAGACCATGTCGTCGGGCAACTCCGCCAGGCGTGCCAGCAGTTCGAAGCGGTCGGCGCGGATGGCTCGCAACCGCTCCAGATTAGCGGGATTGTTCTGCCGCTCCGCCAGCCGGATGTCGGTCAAGGTGACGGGATAAAAATTGTCGTCGGCCAGCGCGATGAACTTGAAGCCCTGCCGCCGCAGCTCGACAATCTCCTCGATGACCGTGTCGGCAGAGCGCTGCCGCGGCTTCTGGCCATCCGTGCGCCAGACCGAACAGAACGAGCAGTGCTTGGCGCAGCCCCGGACCGTCTGGACGCTGGCCCACATGTACTTGTCCTTCGGCAGCAGGTCCCACCGCGCGGCAACGAAGCGTTCGGAATCGATTCGGCCGCCATCGTAGATCGGCTTCGGCTGGCCACGCTCGCAATCGGCAAGCACTTGCCGCCAGACGACGTCTCCATCGCCCTTGACCACCGCGTGCGCGTGACCACGCTCCAGAATCTCTTCCGGGTAGAGCGAGGCGTGGATGCCGCCATAGACGACCCACGCACCGCGCTCCCGTGCCAGTCGCCCGACCTCGTAGCCGCGCAACGCGTTCCCGGTGTGGACGCCGATGCCGACCACGTCACCGGCCTGGATCGTGTCCGGGTCCAGGGCTTCGAGCGTTTCGTCGCAAAGGATGGGATCGCCGTATTGCGCCGGCGTTGCGGCGGCTATGACAAACATCCAGCGGGGAGTGATGACGGCGGTCCCGAAGGCCGAGTCGCTTGGGTTCACGATATGTACGTTCATGATTGAGAGCGGGCAGCAATCAGCGACCGCCGGAGAGTCTTGTCGGACAAAAGCGGATACTAAGTGCCGCTCAAGCGTATCACCGAGCCCGGGCGGGCGCACCCCCGCTGCCTTTTCAGACCACTCGAGTCCAGGATGGAAGCGCGGCTACGCTCGGCTTAGAGACGCCTTGCGTTTGCCTTCACGTACTCGGAAACGTAATCCCGCGGCGGCCCGATGTAGAGATACGGCTCGGCGTACTCCAGCCCGAACTTGCGGCCCAACTCCCGGTTCTCTCGCAACACGAACTCCCGAATGTAGTTGCGGTTGGCCGTGCGATCATCATTGCCCAACAGGGGCAGTCGCAGCCCTTCGGCCGCCAGGCGCGCGCGCAACTTCGCCCCAAGGTCCCCCGCCGGACCCTGCGCCTTGTTCTCCACCAGCCCGTCAATCTTGCGCTCCACGTACGGCCCGATGTCCACCACGCGATTCACGCGCCAGTCGAAGCGCCCGTAGTAGTATTTCTCCAGCACTGCTTTCGGCTTGAGACCGGCGGCAAAATGCTCCGGATAGTCCTTGTCGCCGCCCGCCATCCAGCATGCCGCCTCGACACACTGCGCGGTGACGTAGTGATCGGGATTCTCCTCATAGTGCCCCCAGGGCGAGTAGCTGATCACGCAGTCCACCTGCAGCAGGCGAAACAGGAACAGGAACCGCGCCTTCAACTCCGCGCGCGACGTGTTGTCCATGTTGTGGTTCGGATAGTTAAGGTCGAAGTTTCCGGCAAAGCCGAAGGTCTTTACCAGGCGGTTGTTGTCTTTCTCGTTCTCGAGAACCGTGTTTCCCACTGACCCTGGTCCCGCCGAATCGTCATTCGTTACTCGGATGAGGTAGGCCTTGTAGCCTTCCTCGATCAGCTTGGCCACCAGCCCGCCGTTGAAGATGGTGAAGTCATCCGAGTGCGGCTGGATGACGGCCAGCACCTTGCCCGTATGGGGC
>CAYNDS010000098.1:0-15773 GCA_964395885.1 uncultured Solibacteraceae bacterium
GCGTCACAGCCTTCGATGGCGGCAGAGAAGCTGCCCTCGGCCTCCAGGTCGGCTTCAAAGAGCCTTAGCTGTTCCGGCGCACCGGGAAGACTGGTCAGATGAGTCGCCCCTTTGCCGAGGCTGCGGACCGTGCCGTGGACGCGGTAGCCGCGCTCGAGCAGGGTGGCGACGGTCCAGGAGGCGAGGAATCCCGCCGCGCCGGTCACGCAGACAGTGCGGATGGCAGGCAACTGGGCATATTGTAGAGGGTTCATGCGTCTCCTGCTGCTGTCGTTCCTTTCACTCGCCGCACTGGCACAAACGCCGGTGCGTCTGCTGCTTTGGCCCGAAGGGGCGCCCGCGTCCGAGGGCAAGACCGGTGCCGAAACCGTGCGCGTTGCGCCGGGCGGGGATCACGTCATCTCGAACGTCCACCAGCCGTCGATCACTCCGTATCTGCCGGCTCAGGGAACCGCGACGGGTTGGGGCGTGGTGATTGCTCCGGGTGGCGGGCATCGGGAGCTTTGGTCTGACCATGAAGGCCATACTGTCGCGCGATGGCTGAGCGCGCGCGGGATTGCGGCGTTTGTCCTGTACTACCGGCTGGCGCGAGAGCAGGGCTCCACGTACAAGATTGAGGAGCACGCGATGGCCGACACCTGGAAGGCAATCGAGACGGTGCGGGCCAAGGCAAAGGAGTTCGGCGTCTCGGCCTCGAAGGTGGGCGTGATGGGATTCTCGGCAGGCGGCGAGTTGGCGGCGCTGGCGGCGATGAGCGACGCACCCGCCGGACAAGCCGCGCCGGCGTTTCAGGCGTTGGTCTACCCGGCAATCCCGCTGGTGGTGAAGACGGGTAAGCAGACGCCACCGTCGTTTCTGGTTTGCGGTGAGAACGACCGGCAGAACATCGCGCAAGGGATGGCCCAACTGTATCTGACGCTGAAGCAGACGGGCGCTTCGGCGGAGTTTCACGTCTACTCCGGCGTCGGACACGGCTTCGGCCTGCGGGATTCGTTGAAGGGCCCGGTGGCGGGTTGGCTGGAGCGGTTCCGTGAGTGGCTTCTGGCGCTGCCGGCCAACGGCGCACAGGGAAGTGCGGACTAAGACGACCAGTTCTCGCGAAACTCCGGATAGAGCGTCAGGCCGCCGTCCACGAAGATCGTCTGCCCGGTGATATAGCGGGCATCGTCGCTGGCAAGGAAGGCGAAGACGCTGGCGATCAGTTCCGGGTCCGCGGCATAGCCGGCGGGGATATGCTTTTCCACCGTGCGACGCCCCTCCTCCGTGTGGCGCCAGGCATCGTTCATGTTGGTCAGCACGGCACCGGGACCGACATTGTTGACGCGAATCCCGAAGGGCGCATACTCCAGCGCGAGCGTCTTCATGAGGTTCTCGAGCGCCCCTTTTGAGACCGAGTACGGCAGAAAGCCAGGCTTCGGAATGTGCTGCGCGACGGAGCTGTTCGTCAGAATGACGCCGGTCGCCTTGCGGGCGACAAAGCTGCGCACCGCTTCCAGACTGCAGAGGACGGAGCCGCGCAGGTTGACGTGAAGAACACGGTCGAACTCGGCGATCTCGAGTTGCTCGGTGGGAATCTCGCGGCCGAGAATTCCGGCGTTGTTGATCACAACATCGAAGGGACCGGCCTCCGCGAATAGCTGTCGGACGGCAGTCTCATCGGCGATGTCGACCACGCGATCCGTTCCGGGCGACGCATCGGCACCGGTCACGATTGCGCCCTCCTGCCGAAGGCGCGCCGCAATGGCGGCTCCAATGCCTCGCGCGGCGCCTGTCACCAATGCGCGCTTGCCTGCAAGTCTCACGAAAGAATCTCCTCCAGAAATGGCAAAGGGCCGTCTACAAGGACGGCCCCGAAAGTCTGTTCACGGCGGAAGAACGAACTATGGTCTGGTGACGTTCTCCGCCTGAAGGCCTTTCGGACCCTCCTTAACGTCGTACTCCACCTCAGCGCCTTCTTCGAGCGTGCGGTAGCCGCTCATCTGAATCGCCGAGAAATGGACGAACACGTCCTTACCAGAAGAGTGCTGGATGAATCCATAGCCCTTCGCGGCGTTGAACCACTTCACAATGCCTTTTTCTCTCACTACACCATCTCCTACGGAGCTTTGCTCCGGAATTCAGCAGCCAGTGGAAACCACCGGGTCGAAGCTGCTTCCGTGGATTGTCGCACAGATCCATTGGGCTTCCGTTCCAATGCGATGACAGTGCGACCGCGACGTTCGATGTGTAACGTACCGCGCAAGGCTTTGCTGTCACTGTGGCGTTTCCATGCGGCGGCAGCAGCTTCGGCGTCCGCGTCGGTGGCCCAGAGCGAGGTGTAGTCGACGAGGCAGCAGTAGTCCTTGGTCTCGGAAACGCGGTACGCACCGGCGCGCCATGCCTGCGCGAGGCGCTGACGGTCGGCAATCCCAGCCTGTGCAAAAACGACAAGATGGTCGAGTTCGCCGAAGGTCCCTTCGCTCAGCGTGCGCGTGCGGGGGACGCGGGAAGGCAGGCTCACCGATGCTGCGGGCTCCTGCCGGAGGTAGAGTTCGGGGTGCAGGATCTCGCTGGAACTGCGCGGCGGCTGCTCAAAGACCCGGCGGAACGCGCGCGCGCCGTCCCGCTCGACGACAGCCTGCTGAAACCGCGCGCCTTCCCAGTAGGGAAATAGCAGGGTGACTCGCACGTAGAGCGGCGCCTTGTCGAGCACGGGAAAAGCGAAACGGTTGCCGCCGTCGAGGGAACTCCACTGGGGCAGCAGGGATCCATCGGTAAAGAGGCTGCCGCGCCCGTCGCGCCGGAGTTGATGCTCCGTCATGAGCCAGGACGCCTGCCCTTCGACGACGGCCATGCGAGCCAGCGCGGCATCATCGGTCGCAGCGCTTTCGTTCATGAATCGTCCGATGCGGAAGTGCTGATCGGCAATGGCGTGCGCGAGTTCGTGGACCAGGACGGAGGAGTCAAATTCTCCCAGCGGATTGGCGAGCAGCACCAGTTTTCGCTTCCGGTAGTCGTAGAACGCGGCAGCCTGCTCCGTCATGAGATCGACGGAGGACTGGCGAAGGTTGAAGTCGGGCGGCGCCAGTCCGAGCCACTTCATCGCGAGTTCTTCGTCGCGGATTGATTTCGGGGAAACGGCGCCGGTGCGGCGCTCCAGGTACTGCTTCAACTCGTCGCGAGTCATCTGGTGGACGGCGACGGCGCGCTTCGGAGCGATGCGCGTGAGGCGTGCCAGTTCCGCGGTGGCCTCGCGCAGTTTTGCGGCAGAAGGCAGTTCAGCGGCAGCCAGGGCAGCGGCGGCCAGGACGGTGAGCAGTTTCAAGCGCCACGCCCCATCTGCGACCGGAACAGCAATCCGCCGGCAAAGCAAAGCAAACCGGCGCAGATCACCGTCCAGCGCACCCCAGCCGCGCTGGCAAGGGCACCGCCTGCCAGGGCGCCGATCGGGGCCATGCCCATGACGGTGGACGAATACAGACCCATCACACGGCCGCGGAACTCCTCGCGCACGCTGGCCTGCAGTTGCGTGTTCGTGGAGGCGTTCTGCCGCATCAGGCTGTAGCCGACCAACGGCATCACCAGAAGCGCAAAGGCATACGACGGGGAGAAGGCGAACAACACCATCGCGGCGCCAAGTAGGGTGGTACTGAAGAACGTCGTGCGCGCGAGACCGGTTTGCGAGCGTCGCGCCGCCAGCCCGAGCAGTCCGGCGATGGCGCCCGCGCCGAGAGCCGACGTGAGGAAGCCCACTCCGCGGGAGCCTTGCTGAAACAGGCCGTCGGCGACCATCGGCAACAGGGCCAGCATCGGTGTGATGGAAATGTTCACCGCCGCGCTGACGCCCAGCAAGGGCCACACTCGGGGAGAGCCCGTCACGTAGGCGAGGCCCTGCCGCAGTTCCTCGATGGGGTGAGCGGCGGGTTCCGGAGGCGGTGCGGGCAGCCGGATGAACGAAAGGCTGCACAGAATCGCGAGGAAGCTGGTGGCGTTCAGCCCGAAGCAGAACCCCTCGCCGAAGGCGGCCACGATGATTCCGCCGATGGACGGGCCAACGATGCGAGCAGCATTGAACATTAGCGAGTTCAGCGAGATCGCGTTGAGCAGATTCTCCCGCCCCGCCAGGTCCGCCAGCATGGACTGCCGCGCCGGAACGTCAAAGGCGTTGACCAATCCGGCGAAGGAGGCGAGCGCCATGACGTGGACCACGGTGATCTGTCCGCTGAAGGTGAGCCACGCCAGAGCGACAGCTTGCAGCAGAAAGAGCGACTGGGTGACGAAAACGATCCGGCGCCGCGGCCACCGGTCCGCCAGGACTCCGCCCAGCGGACCAAGCAGCAGAGTCGGCAGATGCTGGGCAAAGGACGTCGCTCCCAGCAGCAGTTCCGAGTGCGTGAGCCGGTAGACCAGCCAGCTTTGGGCGACGTTCTGCATCCAGGTGCCGACGAGCGATGCCGACATTCCAACAAAGAACAGGCGAAAGTTTCGTTGTTCTAACGCGCGGAAAGTGGAGGCGAAATCCAAGGCAGGCTTGCTAAACTCTAAGTGTAATGGCAACCGAAAAGCTCTACCAGGCCGAATACCTTGGGTCCGGCACGTTCATCATCTCCAAGCCGAAGCGCAAGAAGGCGAAACTGCGTCAGTCACGCGTGAAGTCGCCGCAGCGTGGCGCGCGGAAGTAGTCCGGGCGCGCCCGTCCTTCGGGATTCCATTCTTCCTCTGCCGGCGAAGCTACAATAACCCGCATGCGTATTGCGGAAATGCGGCTGCATCCCATTGCGGTCGCCGACGGTCCTCTCCGCAGTTCCTACGGCTTGCACGCGCCTTACGCGTTGCGCACGATTGTGGAACTGCGGTCGACGGACGGCTTCACCGGGATTTCAGAAACCTACGGGGGTGACCGGCCTCTGGCCGCGCTGGAGGCTCTCCGGTCGCGCGTAGTGGGCATGGACCCGTTCCACCTGACCCAGCTTTGGCTGGACATGGAGGTGGATGCGCTGGAGATGCGCGACACCGGTGGGGAGCTGCCTGCCAAGTCGGCAGGGCGGACGCAGACCTGGCTGGTCCCCGGCGAGAATCCGCTCGATCAGCACACGCGCAGCTTTGCAGCGATTGAGATGGCGTGCCTGGACCTGGTCGGCAAGGCATTAGGTCGCCCGGTGTGCGACCTGATCGGCGGTCGAGCGCGGGACCGTGTGGAGTTTTCCGCGTACCTCTTCTACAAGCATGCGGGCGGAGGCGGCACGGGTGACGATGCGCGTCCGGACGAGTATGGCGAGGCGCTGACGCCGGGCCAACTGGTCGCGCAGGCGCAGCAGATGATCGACACCTACGGGTTCCGCGAGATCAAGCTGAAGGGCGGCGTGCTTGACCCGGACAAAGAGATCGCGGCCATTCAAGCGCTGCATGAGGCGTTCCCCAAGTCGCCGCTGCGCATCGATCCCAACTGCGCCTGGAGCGTGGAGACTTCCGTGAAGGTGGGCGAGGCTCTGGCCGTCGAACTGTCCAACGGCGGGTACCTGGAAGATCCCTGCGAGAGCCTGGAAGGAATGGCGGAAGTACGCCGGCGGCTGAAGGCGAAGGGCATTGACATGGCAATGGCTTCCAACGTCAGCGTGACCACCTTTCCGCACGTCGTGAAGGCGCGTGACCTGAATGCGGTCCAGGTGGTGCTGAGCGATCCCCATTACTGGGGCGGACTGCGGGCCCAACAGCGCCTCTCGCACCTGTGCGACGTGATGAACATCGGACTTTCGATGCATTCCAACAATCACCTGGGTGTGAGCCTGATGCAGATGGTGCATGCCGCGGCCGCCGCGCCGGGCATGACGCATGCCTGTGACACGCACTACCCCTGGCAGACGTCCCGCGACGAGATCGTCGAGGGCGGGCGCATTCCGTTCCATGAGGGCTGTGTCGAGGTGACGGACCGTCCGGGACTGGGCGTGGAGCTGGACTACGATCAGGTGGCGCGCCTGCGAGAGCGCTACGAAAAACTGCCGTATCGCAAGCGCGATGACGAAGCCGAGATGCGGAAGCATGTCGATCCCAACTGGAAGCGAGTGTTGCCCCGATGGTAGATCTCCGTTCGAAGCTGAAGGGCGTGTTCGGATTTCCGGTCACGCCGTTTACACCGGAAGGCGCGGTGGACCCGGCGGCGCTGGAGCGTGTTGTCGAAATGATGATGCCGCATCCGTTCTGCGCCATCGTGGTCACCGGCGGCACGGGCGAGGTCTACTCGCTGACACCCGACGAAGCCGTAGCGGTGGTGGAGCGATCCGTCAAGACGGTGAATGGCCGCATGCCGGTGGTGGCAGGCGTCGGCTATAGCGGCGCCATTGGCGCGGACATGGCGCGGCGGATGGAGAAGGCAGGCGCGGACGCGCTGCTGGTGATGCCGCCGTACTACGTGAATGCTCCGGAGGCTGGGCTGTTCGCCTACTATGCCGAGATCGGGCGCGCGTCCGGATTGCCGCTGGCCGTGTATTCGCGAGACTGGGCGATCTTCACGCCGGATCAGGTAGCGCGGCTGGCGGATCAGGTTCCCACGCTGCAGCTCTGGAAAGACGGGCAAGGCAACGGGCGCACCTATCGCCGTATCATGACGCACGTCGGCGACCGGCTGGCCTGGATCGGCGGGCTGGGCGATGACTGCGTGCCAACCTATTTCGCCTGCGGCGTGCAGGCCTACACGTCGTCGATCTCCAACATCGCACCGCGCGTCTCCATCGCCTTGGCGGAGGCGGGCATGGCGCGCGACTTCGCCAAGCTGGACACGCTGATGGATCGCTACGTTCACCCGCTGTACGCTCTTCGCGAGCGGATGAAGGGCTACGAAGTGACCGTCATGAAGAAGATCATGGCGCTGCAGGGATTGTGCGGAGAGACCGTTCGCGCGCCGCTCGCGCCCATGCGCGAGTCCGATCTCACGGAGTTGCGGCGCGTCGTGGACCTTTACGCCGACATGCTGTAGAAGGCTCGCCCCGCCCGAGGTTCAATCGCGCGGGGCGCCGTGTCACCTCAACCGTTTCTGTTCATACTGCGCGTCCGCATCCGCATCCGCCCCCTTGCCGAAGCAAGTTGGGCACAGCGCTTCGGTCACGCCCATGGCGCTGTACATCTCTCGCTTCAGTTCCGACGGCTTCCTCTCTTTGCTGGCCGCGCTTTCGTCGAAGAGCACTGCGCTCGGCTCGCCCTGGTGAAGGAAGAGTGGGCGCACCTCCGTGTTGGGAACTGCTTTTCCGGAGCTCAGGTCATTCAGCTTCATCGCGAGCGGGAAGCACTGTAGCGAAGGCGCTCTCCACTCAGAGAACTCTTTGCTTCCGTAATTCCGATACGCCTCAAACACCGTCACCCCCAGGAGAGTGCTTTCTCCTCGGGCCGTCTCGCCGGGACGGACACAGTCCGGTGTCAGGTTCGCCAGGCGGCTCTTTGCCGTGGCGCGTTCGCGATCACCGAGCAGGACCGACATTTTCGCGCGGAGCTGATCAACGACGGTCACCGCGCGCCCGTCGGCGAAGTCGACTCGACGCAAGGGTGGCTGATTCGAGTTTGGAAAGACCCCGAGAATGGCTCGACTGGCATCCGCCCGGCGAGCTGTTGTTCGCTTTTCGATCACATCGCCCTGCACCGACTTGGCGAACGAGAGAGTGATCTGTTCCAGGGTGAACGGCGTAACTGCGGTAGGTGCCTGCGCCAGGACCCGGGTGGTACCGATGTTCCCCAGCCAGAAGGTGAGTCCGAACAGTGCCAGAAGCACAAAGACGATCACATACGTTCTACTCAGCATCTTGTCATCCTTTCTGCACGGAACCGGCTAACACCTTCCGCTGCAATTCCCCCAAAGAGGGTTGTAGCACCCCGCGAAGATACACTCGTTGACATGCCCCGGCAAGCAGCCGAATGTGCCGTCGACCTCGCAAGCCATCCACATACACCAGTGGTAATCCTGGCATCCACCGGTCAGGTAGCAGTCGGCGTTCCGACCCGACCGATCCTGGCTTGGGCCACACTGGGCATAAGCATTGAGAGATCCAGCGACCAGCCCGACAAGGGTAAGGGTCAGAACCACGGGAAAGGTTTTCCAAGTCATATCTGCCTCCTCCTACTGCCGCATCGTTGCGGTTCAGCGGAATCTTGACTGAAGTTGTCTTTTTTGTCAAGAGTCGATTCGAGCAGAAATTTCGTACTGCCGATCTTTAGCCGTTAGACGCGCAAGACCACGGCGGCCACCGGCGCAGAACCCACGGGTACCATGGTGAATAAGGGCGCGGCCTTCGTCCGCCGCCCCGCCATGGCATCGACGCGGATGACGGCCATGTCGCCCGAGTCCCGGTTCAGCACCAGCGCGAAGTTGTTATCGGGCGTGATGGCGATCGCTTCCGGGCCGCGGCCGACGGGCACCACGGCGCGCACCTTCTGCGTCTGAATGTCGATCACGGTGACCTCTCCGGAGTCGCGATTGGCGACGAACAGGAAGTCGGGGCCGGTGGAGGCCGCCATCGCTCCCGGGGCATGCCCGGCCAGGATCGTGCCCGCCAACTGTGTCTGGAACGGATAGACGACCGCGACGGCATCCTGCGCCGGACCGCTCAAGAACAGTTGGCCGCCATCCTGCTTAAAGCACATCTGCGACGGTTCGAGCGCCAGCGGCAGTTCCACGACGCGCTGCCCGGTGGCGCCATCGAGCGCGATCATGAGCCGGTCCGCCGGGCTGGTCGCCAGCACCAGGCGTCCGTTTTTCAGAAAGCGCGCCGGACCGGCCGTGGGGCCGACCTTTGCCGTCCACGCGACGCGGCGGCGCATGAGGTCGATGGCGACCAGTTGGCCGATCTGCGGCATGCGCAGCAGGGCCATCGGCGTTTCCGGCGAGATGTCGAGATCGGCCGCGCCCTCCGGCACCGCGATGAGGGACTCCGGAACCAGCGAGTCCAGGTTCACGCGCACGAGTTTTCGTTCCTGCGCCGAGAGCAGCCACGCGGCGGAGCCGGACGGTGCCGTGCGCATCGTGGTGACCGACTTGGTGAAGGCCCGCGAGGCTTCGAGCGAGAGCGTCGAAACGTCAATGCGATGGAGGAGGCCGTTTTCCTTGGTCAGCGCAAAGACGACCGGCTTGGCCGGGTGGACCAGCAACTCTCGCGGGCCGCTATCGGCGGCACAGGGCACCCGAATGTGCTTGACGACGGCAAACGCCTGGAGGTCAATGGCGGCAACGGCCTGTCCTTCCGAGTTCGCCACGAAGGCAAACCCCCGGTATCCGGTGCCCCTGGTGCGGCGGCAGGCGGCACCCGCGAGAGCCGCTGAAAGAAATGTTCTTCTTCGAATCAAATCAGATGTCCTGTGGTAGCCTGAGGAAGTTTCCTATCCGCGCGACGTCTCCGAGACGCAATTGTCGCGGCGGAGCAGTTCCTCTTCATGAATCACCGGTCATTATTCAGCTTATTCTCCTCGGATCTGGCAATCGACCTCGGCACGGCCAACACGCTGGTTTACGCCAAGGGCAAGGGTATCGTCGTCAATGAACCGTCGATCGTCGCCATCAACAAAGTGACTGGCGAAGTGGAGGCGGTGGGCAAGGAAGCAAAAGAGATGCTGGGCCGCACGCCCGGCAACATCGTGGCGATTCGCCCGATGAAGGATGGCGTGATCGCCGACTTCAAGGTCACCGAGCGCATGCTGAATTATTTCATTCAGAAGGCGCATGGGCGCAAGATGCTGGTGCATCCGCGGATTGTCATCGGCGTACCGAGCGAGATCACGCAGGTGGAAAAGCGAGCGGTCATCGATTCCGCCTATCGCGCCAAGGCCAGCGAAGTGCATCTGGTGGAGCAGGCGATGGTGGCGGCCATCGGCGCGGGGCTTCCGATTACGGAGCCGTCGGGGAACATGGTGGTGGATATCGGCGGTGGAACGACGGATATCGCCGTCATTTCCCTGTCCGGCATCGTCTATTCGCGCTCTGTCCGCGTGGCGGGCAACGAAATGGACGACGCGATCATGCAGTATCTGAAGCGCAAATACAACCTGCTGATCGGCGAACGCACGGCGGAACAGATCAAGATTCAGTTGGGTTCCGCCTACCCGTTGGACCGGCCGATCACGATGGAGATCAAGGGCCGCTCGTTGATCGAAGGCGTACCGCGGACGATCACGGTCGACGATTCGGAAATCCGGGAAGCGCTGTCGGAGTGCATTGCGACGATCATGAACGCCATCCGCGTCGCGCTGGAGCGTACGCCTCCGGAACTGTCGGCCGATATCTCCGACCGTGGCATTGTGTTGACCGGCGGCGGCGCGCTCATCAAGAACCTGGACAAGCGGATTCGGGAGGAGACAGGACTGCCGGTTTCGATTGCGGAGGATCCGTTGGCATCCGTGGCGCTGGGAACGGGTAAGATGTTAACCGACTTCAAGCTTCTGCGGCGGATCGCAATCGAGTAGTTGCCGCCCTCGGCTGAGGCGTAGGCGAGCCGCGATGGATTCTCTGCTTTCTCGCTACCGCAACCTGACGGTGCTCATCGTGGTCTTGCTGGCACAGCTGGTGCTGCTGGCCTGGCAGGTGAAGACCCAGGGCGACGTCCGCCTGATTCGCGTCTGGTCGGTGACGGCGGTGACGCCGCTGGCGCGGGTGATCGAGGGTATCCGCAGCGGCGCGGCCAATGTATTCCGGAGCTACTTTCTGCTGGCCGGAACCCAGTCGGAGAACGCGAGGCTGAAGGAAGAGCTCGGCCGTCTGAAGATGGAGAACCAGTATCTTCAGGCGGAACTGGCCACCGCCAAGCGCGCCGAGGCCCTGCAGGCATTCCAGAAGCGGTCTCCGTCAAAGACCGTTGCGGCGCGCGTCATCGGCACGTCCGCCGGAACCAACGCCCGAGTTGTGTTTGTGGACCGCGGCTCCACCAGCGGCGTGCTGAAGGGTATGGCGGTCTTGACGCCCGACGGTATCGTCGGCAAGGTGGTGGCCAGCTATCCCACTGCGGCACAAGTGCAATTGATCACCGACAACACGTTCGCTGCCGGAGTGATCTCGCAGAAGAACAGCGTGAGCGGTACGTTGAAGGGGCAAGGGCGCAGCGACTGCCTGGTGGACTACATCCAGAACGAGCAGAAAGTGGAGCAGGGCGAATGGTTCTTTACGTCCGGCGATGACCGTGTGTTCCCGAAAGGCTTGCCCGTCGGCCGGGCCACCGTCGTTCGGCAGGGCCGCACGTTCAAGGAAGTTTTTCTGTCTCCGGTAGCGTTCCAGGGCGGACTGGAAGAAGTGCTGATCGTGATCGAAGGCGTGCATCAGGGCATTCCTGAGGAGGGAAAGCCGGATGACCGAGTCTCACTGCTTCCCTCGCCGCAAGCCGGACAGCCGGTGGCGGAAACGCCGACGTCGCCCAGCAGTCTGGCGACCGATGCGGACCGGCTGAAAGAGAAGTACAAGGCCATCGGCGACGCGGCCAGTCACAAGTTTGGCGAAGGGATGACGTCGCCCGATTTCAACAGGCCGCCTGTGCCCGCCGGCCCGAAGCCGGCCACCCCCGGCACATCGGCTCCGGCGCCGACTGGTACCGCCGGGGCCGCACCGGCGACGGAATCCGCCAAACCACCCGCAGCAAAGCCTATCGCGCCCAAGCCGGTTCCGGAAAAGCCGGCGGCGGCGAAGGCACCTGAGACGAATGCTCCCGCGCCGCAGACGGCGCCGCCACAGCCGCGATGAGTGACCTGAGCGACCATGTCCTGACCGCCACCCGGCGAACGCGGGTGTCGAAGTTCCGCCCGACGGCACTACTGTTGGTGCCTTTGGCGGCCATTCTATTCGCGGTCTATGTTCCCCGGTTCTTCCCGTTCCTTGGCTACCTGGAGTTTCCGCTGCTGGTGACGGTGTACTTCGCGCTGATGCGGCGCTCACCCGTGCAGGGGCTGCTGATTGGGTGCGCGATCGGGCTGGCGCAGGATTCATTGGCCGCGCAGCCGCTGGGGATGTTCGGAATCGTCAAGACGCTGGCGGGCTACTTTGCCGCGTCGGTCAGCCAGCGCTTCGACGTCGAGAACCCGTCGATTCGCATCATCCTGGGCTTTTTCTTTTTCGAGTTCCACCAGTTCTTTTATTGGGTGCTGTCGCGGGCGCTGCTGGGCCAGGACATCTCGTTCGACCTCCAGACCACCCTGGCCGTCGGGGTATTGAACGCGGCCATCGGATTACCGCTGTTTCTGGCGTTGGACACGCTGCGGCAAGACGACGGCACGCTCGGCTCGATACACTCATAGTCGGCGGTTGTGAACCTGATTCCGCAGTTGCGTCCGCATCAGTTGACTGAGCGGCCTCTGCAGTCCGACGACACCAAGGGGCTGCAGGGGAAGATCTCCGCGTTCCAGTACGTCGCGCTTGCGGTGTTCCTGTTTCTTGTCACGGGCTTTTGGGATCTGCAGGTTTTGAAGCGGGATCTCTATTCCGAAGCGGCAGAACGCAATCGGGTAAAGGCGCAGCCCATTCTCGCCCCGCGGGGTAAGATTCTCGATCGGGACGGCCGGGTGATTGTTGACAACCACTCGAGCTTTTCCCTGCTGCTGTCTCGCGAAAACCTGAAGGAGGAACACCTGCCCTTCATCGCCGACGGTCTGGGAATTGAGCTAGCCGACCTGCAGGCGCGCTTGAAGCGCTACAAGAGCCGTCCCCGCTATGAGCCGATCATCATCAAGGACGAACTGACTCCTGGCGACATTTCCTTTGTGGAAGCACATCGCGGGCAGGAAATGTTTCCCGAGATGGAGCTGATCCGCACGGAACGGCGGCTCTATCCGAAGGATGGCTTCGCGGCGCACCTGGTGGGGTACGTCGGCGAAGTGAGCGAAGCGGAGTTGGACTCGGTCGAGTACGCGCGCTTCCAACAGGGCGACGTGATCGGCAAGGACGGCATTGAGAAGCAGTACAACTCCACGCTGATGGGCGTCGACGGGCAACGCCGCGTGGTGGTCGACAATCGCGGGCGTGAGCGTCAGGTCTTGGAGATGAAGGAGGCGGTGCCGGGACAAGCGCTGCAGTTGACGATCGACCTCGATCTGCAGGCAGTGGCAGAGTTGGCGATGGAAGGCCGGCGGGGCGCCGTAGTAGCCCTGGATCCCCGAAACGGCGAGATTCTGGCCCTCGTCTCTCGTCCCGCCTTCGATCCGAACGCCTTCGCCGGGCGCATTCCGACCAAGCTTTGGAATCAGATTCTGACCGATCCGGAGAAGCCGCTGCTCAATCGAGCAGTGCAGGCGCAGTTTGCGCCGGGTTCCACCTTCAAGCCGATCGAGGCCTTGGGCGCGTTGGAGACCGGCGATATCGACGACAGCTATGAAGTCTCCTGTCCCGGGGGCGCCTCCTGGTATGGCCGCTACTTCAAGTGCCATCAGAAGGGAGGGCACGGCCGCGTGGGATTACGGCGTGCCATCGCGCAGTCCTGCGACGTGTTCTTCTACAGCGTGGGCAACAAGATGGGGATCGACGCAATCGCCAAGTATGCGGAGATGGTGGGGTTCGGATCGAAGACCGGCATCGACCTGCCGCATGAGGCGGCGGGCCTGGTTCCGTCGTCGAAGTGGAAGATGCGTGCCTACCGGCAGAAGTGGTTCGCCGGAGAGACGATCTCCGTTGCCATCGGCCAAGGCGCCCTCACCGTAACGCCCATTCAGCTGGCGTCCGCGGTGGGTGGCATTGCCACGGGCGGCATCTGGCAACGGCCGCACGTCGTGCGGGGGCATGGCGCGGAAGGTAGGGCACGGAAAGCGGAACTGGACCTGGACAACGTCGCCAAGGTGGTCGATGGCATGTGGGCCGTCGTGAATGACGGCGGCACCGCCCGGCGCGCCCTGATTCCCGGGTTCGATGTCTGCGGAAAGACAGGAACGGCACAGCTTGCCTCAAACGAGTTCCTGGCCACCAGTGCGGGAAGAGCGCTGAAGGATAACGCCTGGTTTGTCGGTTTTGCGCCGCGCAACAACCCGGAACTGGTCGTGGCCGCACTGTTTGAAGGCGGCGAGCACGGCAACCTGGCGGCGCCGATTGTGCGGGACGTCCTGAAGGCCTATCTTGACAAGAAGCGCCGGAATGCCCCGGTCGCAGCTCCCCCCGCTCTGCAGACGATGCTGCTGCCCCTACCGGGCGGACAGGCGGAGGCTCGCTAAATGGCGGCTGCCAGCTACCGTTCCATCCGGGATCTGGATTGGGTGATGATTGGCCTGGCGCTCGCGCTGGCCGGGTTGGGCGTGCTCCAGATTTACTCGGCGACGCTGGACACCATCTGGAAGGATGCCTGGTGGAAGCAGGCGGTCTTTATCGCGATCAGTACAGGGCTGATGTTTGTGGCTGCCCGGCTGGACTATCACTCCCTTTTGTCGCGCGTGCCGTGGCTGTATGTCGGGACCATCCTGCTGCTCGGCGTGACGTTCGTCGTCGGCACGACCGTGTTCGGGTCGCGGCGCTGGATCAAGGTGGCCGGCATGACGTTCCAGGTATCCGAGTTCGCTAAGATAGTGATCGTCTTATTGGTGGCGCGGTTTCTGACGGAGCTAAGGAAGGACGAACTGGAAGCTCGTGACCTGCTGAAGCTGGGCATCCTGGTGGCGTTTCCCATGGTGCTGGTGATGAAGCAGCCAGACCTGGGCACGTCGCTGACCTATCTTCCGATCGTGGCCGCGGGTGTGTTTCTGGCGGGGCTGCGGTGGCAGCACGTCGCCGCGCTGACGCTGCTGATGGCGATTGTGGTGCCGTCCGGCTGGTTTTTTCTGAAGGAGTATCAACGGGCGCGTCTGGTAACGTTTCTCGATCCGGAGCGTGACCCGCGAGGGGACGGCTACCAGGTCATTCAGTCCAAGATCGCCGTCGGGCAAGGGGGCGTTTGGGGCCGCGGCGTGACGCGCGGTTCGCAGACGCAATTGCGGTTCCTGCCGGTTCCGCACACGGATTTCTTATTTGCCGCCTTCGCCGAGGAACATGGATTCGTCGGGGTGGCGGTGGCATTGACGCTGTACTTTCTGCTGCTGTTGCAGATCGTGCAGAACGCGCAGATGGCGCAGGATCGGGCCGGACTCTATATCTGTATGGGAGTGGCGGCATTGCTGTTGTTTCATGTGTTGGTGAACGTGGGGATGGTGGTGGGCCGGATGCCCGTGACCGGGATTCCCCTGCCGCTGATGAGTTCCGGCGGTTCGAGCTTGTTTACGGTGTTTATTCTGCTGGGGCTGGTGCAAAGCGTCCGGCTCCGGCGATTTGTGAACTGAGAACGATTGATTTGTCGCGGATCGCGGCCGCAAAACCCGCTGCTGCTCGCCCGATGGGGTGAAGCCGGCGGAACGTCGCGAGAGATGCCATCGGTTGCGCGAGGCGGCCAGGATTGCCGCCCCTCCGATTGAGGCTGCTCAGAGCCGGTTTCGCCCTGGCGGACGGCAGCGGTCTGGCGCGGAAGGAGTTTGCCCAATGGGCAAGGAGTTAGTGGTATCAAGCGACCGTCATGAAACACGGGTCGCGATTCTCGAAGAGGGACAACTCGTCGAGATCTATTTTCAGCGGGCCAACGAGTACTCGCTGGCCGGTTCCATCCACAAGGGACGCGTCACCCGGGTGCTGCCCGGAATGCAGTCCGCCTTCGTCGATCTCGGTCTGGAGCGGGACACGTTTCTTTATGTCTCGGACTTCTTCGAGGAAAATGACGACGTCGAGCGCATCGGTGAGGAGCGCAAGGGCGGAGGGCGGCGGGAGCAGGCTCCGCGGCGCGAAACCACTGCGCCCACACCGGTCACGGCGGTAGTCGAAGACGAGGTGGAGG
>CAYNDS010000099.1:0-15689 GCA_964395885.1 uncultured Solibacteraceae bacterium
TGCACCGGGTGTTGGAAACACATTCAGCAGCGACTGTCCGTTGCGATCGATTCGATTTGTCGGGATGATGTTGCCCGGGAAGGGAACGCGATTGTTCGCCGGATCCCAAATGGGAATGAGCGCTCCGTTCTGATCGAACGTCTGTGAGAAGTTGCCTTGTCGCTCCAGCGCGGTCGGGAAGGTGCGCCGCTGCAAGGACGTCGGATACTTCCGGGGCAGGAACTCCTGTGACCAGAAGAAAAACAGCTTGTCCCGGTTCTTGTTGAAGCCGCCAGGGAGAAGCACCGGGCCGCCGAGGAAGTACCCGGGGTAGTGAAACCGATACTGTGGCCGGCGGAGGTTGTCCCGGTTCCGGAAGAACTCGTTGGCATTGAATGCCTCGTTGCGGTGGAAGTAGTAAGCTCCACCGTGAAACTCGCGCGTTCCGCTCTTGATCACAGTGTTGATGGTGCCGCCGGACGAACGGCCGTACTCGGCCTGGTAGTTGGTGAGAAGGACCTTCACTTCGCCCACCGCATCGACGGAGGGGGCGAGATAGGGTCCACCCATGGACCCGGTATCCAAGCTGGATACACCGTCCAGAGTCAGGTTGATCGTGCCGGCTCGGTTTCCATTGATCGTGATGCCGCCAAGGTTGTTCCAGCCGGGGGCTTCGCGATTTCGCGTGTCGATGACACCGGGCAGCAACTTCACCAGGCCCAGGTAGTCGCGGCCCTTCAGCGGTACGTTTTGCGTCTGTTCCGTGGAGATCAGGCCGCTTCGCTCTGCCGACTGCGTTTGCAGGCGAGCCGTCTCTGCCTGTACTTCCACGGTCTGCGTCAGTTCGCCGATCTGTAGTTCGATCCGCGGCAGAACCACGCGCTCAGTCGCCGTCAGGATGATGTTGTCCTGCTCGTACCGCTTAAAGCCCTTCGCCGTAATCCGAAGTTGAAACGTGCCAGGCAGCAACTGGGTAAAGATGAAGTCCCCTGAGTTGTCGCTTCGTGCTTGGCGCGTCAGACTTGTCGTGAGGTTCACGAGCGTCAACTCCGCGTCGGGAACCGGACTGCCGCTAGGGTCGGTCACGGAGCCTGAGATCTGCCCAGTCAATCCCTGCGCCCAAGCCCCAACACTCAGAAAGCCTGCAATCACCAATAAGGAAACTGCCTTCATCATTTGCCCCTTTCCTCTGAAACCCAAAGTTGCTGGATCATATCAGAAGTCGCAAGCAGCAGGACGGCCGAATCTGTTACGTTCTCATGCGCGCGAGCAAGTACATTCCCGCCAATCCAAAGAGCACGTCGGGCGCCCAGGCGGCCACCGATGGCGGCAACTGATTCAGATATCCGATCTGTTCGAAGAGCTTGCCGACAGACCAGTAGGCAATCGCAATTCCGAGACTAACTCCCACTCCGGCCATCGCCCCCCGGCTGCCCGTGAGAAAGGCGAACGGAATCGAGATCAGGGCCATGATGAAGACGAACAGGGGCACCGAAAACTTCGACTGGCGCTGTACCTGCAGCCGGGTCGTGTCGAAGCCGCTCGCACTGAGCTCTTGAATATAGGCTCCCAGTTCCAGGAAGTTCATCTGCTGGGAGAGCTTGACCTCCTGACGGAAGTAGCCCGGCCGCTCGTCCACGTCGGTAAAGGTGGATGCCTGGCCGCGAAAATCGCGGAAATCCTCGACTCGAATGCCCTTGAAGGTGCGCACCTGCCCATTCTGGAATACCCAAGTCTTCAGGTTCGGTTCCCAGCGTGCGCGCTCGGCCGTAATCAGGCGCCGCAGTTGAAAAGATGAGAAGTCCAAGTCATACACGCTCACCCCACTCATCACGTTGTCATTGAAATCAAAGTAGCGGTAATAGAAGACGCGTGAGCCTTTGCTGAGCGTCCACTTGCGGTCCGGCCGCAGGTACGTCTGGACGGGCCGGCCCTTGATCTCGGCCCGAATCGCATCTTGCCGGCGGTTGGCTTCCGGGATGTAGTAGTGGTCAAACGCGAACAGCAGCGCGCTCAGCGCGAGTGAGGCAAGCAGGATGGGCGTAGCCATCCGGTACGTGCTGACTCCGCTTGCCTTGAATGCGGTCACTTCGTTGTTCTTCGTCATGATGCCGAAGGTGACCAGAACCGCTACCAGTACCGCAATCGGCGCCGAATCGTAGAGCAACTTCGGCGTGAGAAAGAGAAGGTAGGTCAGTACCCGCGGAATGGCGATCTTGTTCTTGACGATGTCGCTCAGCAGTTCGAAGAACGTAAAGACCTCGACCATCAGGACGAAGCTCGCCAGCAGCACCGCGAAATAGAACAGGAAGTTGCTCAGGACGTAAGTGTCCAGAACCTGCGGCAGAAGCTTGAGCCGGAGCAGTGGGGAATCCGAGAACGAAGTCGGCAGCGCCCGGAATCGCGTCGCCCACTGAGCAACAATGCGCCGAGCGCTGGCGAACAGGTCGACCCGTGAGGCCATCTCCATGCGTGACAGCAGGATCAGTCCCGCGATGGCGAACAGTGCGTTGGGCGTCCAGACCGCGACAGGAACAGACAGCGTTCCCTGCCGCGCCAGTCCAATCACCGCGATCAGGCCCATGTAGTAGAGAAATGCCAAAGCCACCGTGAACACGAACGCCGCGGAGCGGCCGCCCTTGCGCGAAGAAACACCGACCGGTACGCCGACCATGGCAAGCAGCAGACAACCCCAAGGCAGGGCAAGTCGTTGATGCAACTCAATGCGCGGGTCAATCGCCTCGCGCGCCGGAAGTGTGCGCGTCAACTTCTCCAGGGGTACAGTATCGATCTCACTGTAAGCGCGAACGCGGACCTCACTCGGCTTTTGAGCCTCCAGCGCCTGGTCGCCTCGGGGGAAAAAGCTGTTGTAGTCTTCTGTCGGCTCCTTCCCGATTTCGTGAGTGAAGCCGTTGCGCAGGGACAGTTGAATCCGATTGTGTTCGGGGTCCGCCAGGGGGATCGCTTCCTGGGCAATCGTAACGGGAGGCGCTTCGCCCGGCTCCTTCGCGCCCCCTCGACGTTGATCCGGTGGTCGCAGGTCGGCCATGAATACTTTTCGCCATCGTGGGACCGGACCCGGAATGACATCTCCCACGTAGAGCACCGTATTCGGGAAATCTTCTTCGAAGACTCTCGGCTGGACGTCCGAGGTCAACTGCGTGGCCGACAGACTTCGAGCGATGCGGATCGTCTCCCGTAGCGACCAAGGGGTCAGCCACAGACTCGCTGCCGCGGCGGCGAGCAACCCCAACGCGCCAACCGTCACAACCGGCCAAAGCAGCGCCCGCGCAGGCACGCCCGCCGCCCGCATGGCCGTGACCTCATTGTCGGTGGACATGCGGCTGAGCGCGATCAGAATCCCGACCAGCACGCCGACCGGAACCGTGAATGGAAGCGTGGGTGGCGCGAGAAGGCCAAGCATGTAGGCGATCGTTTGCGGAGGGGCAGCGCTCTTCACCAGCAACGCGAAGATCACGCCATTGTTCGCGTTGAGTCGCTGCAAAAAGAAGACGAAAGTGAAGAGAGCGACTCCCAGCAGTGCGGCCTTGGCAATCTCCCGAAAGACGGCGCGGCTCAGGATGCTCATTGCGAAAGTGAGGGAGCAGGCACCAGAGGCAGCTTCGGCAAGTCCTGTTCCCAGGGCTCCAGTTCTACTTCCTCAAGCAAAATCGACGGAGCCACCACCGTCGCCGGAAAGACATAGCCGGCCCCGGTGCTGATTGATAACGGCGCCAGATTGCCCAGGTAATCGAACGCGAACAGTTCTTCCGACGCGGCCAGAATGTCTCGCAACGATCGTAGGGTCAGGCCGCGGAAACGCAGTCCGCGGACCAGTTCCTCCCGGCCGTCGGCATACACCCGATACACCAGCAACGGGAGGCTGATGGGTCGCTCCTGGTTGGCCGCGAACCGCCGCAACTCCCCAAGCGAGGCTGTAGACGGAAAGTCCAGCTTGCGGACGATCACTCCGTAGGGCTTACCGGCGGCCGTTACCAGTTTCATCATCGTCGCGCGCAGGTCAGCAGCTGCAACGGGCTCCGCGCTCTGGATGAACAGGTTGCTGATCGCTGCGGAGCGGGTTCCGAATGCGCCCGGCACTCGTGCGCGTCCGTTTGAGGTGGGCGTATCCTTTGTCGGCTGCCGCGTGCCCAACAGCGCTCGCAGCAGGCCGTTCTCAATCACGGCGACGGGCTTTGGCTTGACCGCTTCCCCGTCCACCGCATATGTGCCCATCAAAGGCCGCCCGCGCCACTCCTTCTGGGTGGGATCGTCGACAACCGTGAAGCCGGATGGAAGGACACGGGAGCCGATTTTGCCCTCCAACGGCCCTGGTGGAATTGGCAGTGGCCGTCCCGGTTCCGGAACGGGCCGGCGCTGTGCCGCCAGCCCTGTGCCGAAAAAGTCGGCGAACAGCTGTGCGGCCGCCACTCCTTCCAGTAGGATCGGTCCCGTGTAGGCCTCGCCGACGGGGGCGCCCACCAGTGCCTTCACATGAGCACCGACGCTCTCAACGGCGCGCTGCAGTTCCACTTCGCCTGGCAGTTGCTCCAAGCGGGGAGCGTGCACGATAAGCGTGTCGCGGACGCGCATCCCATCCGGCGCCTGTCCAAACGCGCGGATGCGAACTGAGGCCAGCCGGTCCGGCGTTTGCGTGACGCTTCCCTCGGAGTTCGCAAAGTAGGCGGCCGACTGCATGGAGTCGATCTCCACCGAAGAGTCATTCACCTCCGGAAACCGGGAGAAGAGAGAAGACAAGCTGACTGCCCGGCGCCTCCACAATGCTTCGTCGACGCGCGCAGCCGCCACGTCTTCAATCCATTTGACGGGCGGCGCGGCGGACAAATCGGCCAACTTCTCCGGCTGAGCAACATTGCGAAGTGCGGCCTTCTTCCGTTCAATCGCCTCAATTGCGCCCTTGAAGGCACGGTCCGTCGCCAGCCACAGCGCCGTGCGCAACGCTGCCTCGTCATCGTCGAGAGGGAATTGCTCCGGATCGAAACGGGAGCCGAAGTAGAGATCGGAGAAAACGTAGTTCGAGTTGTCGAACTCCGGCGCGCCGACTCGCACCCGCACCTGCGGCGCCCGAAAGCGGCTGCGCCGTTCCGAAACCAGTGCCCCCAGCGTCGCGGCAACGCTATAGCCCGACGCGTCATCAATCGTGTATTCCACGAAGTAGAGCGGGTTGGCGCCAATGGTGCGCAGTTGTTTGGAACGCTCCAACTCAGCTACCATCGCGCGCAAAACTGGCGATAGCTTTTCCGGCTCCTGCGCCCGCAATGCCACCGCCGCCAGCGCCAGTGCCTGCCGTCGCGACAGTTTCATTCGCCGCTCCCGACGGGCCGCGGCAAGAAGGGCGGCCGTTCTTGCGATGCATCCTTCTTCTGAATCTCGATCTCGGACACCAGCAGCGCGGGCGACACCGCCGAGACCGGAACGCTTCCCGATTCCGCACCGCAGTAGCCATTGAAGACGTCCAACTGGTCGCCGGTCGCAACAATCTTGGCGAAGCTCGAAAGCGGCGTGCCCACGATATCGGCTCCACGGATCAGTTCATCGGGACGCCCATCGACGTATACGCGATACACCACCAGCGGAATCACCGTGAATGCCTGCAATTGAGAGCGACCGGTCGTCGTAAAGCCGCCTGTCACTTGGTCAAACAACAGCCCGTAGGGCTTGTTCTGGCGCTTTGCTTCTTCGATCAACATCTGGCGCAGTTGGGGCATGGGTACCGCCTTGGCCGATTGAACCAGAAGATTCGATTGCCTTGACACCACCTCCGCGCCCGGCTGCTTTCGCCCATGTCCATTGGACTGCTGCCCGGCTGTCACCGGCGAACGCGAGAGCAGGAAGGTCCGCAATGTCCCCTGATCCACCAGCTTGACGGATTGCGCCTTCACGCCTTCGTCGTCAAAGGAATACCAGCCGTTGAGGTCGACGCCCGCAGCCTGCTTCAACGTCGCATCAAACGTGACACTGAGAAAATCGGGTAAAACTTTCGATCCCACGCTCTTGGCGAAGGTCTGGCCCTCGTTCTCGTCCTTCTGCCGATGACCTTCGATGCGATGCCCGAAGATCTCGTGAAAGAAGACGCCCGCTGCGCGACCGGAAAGAATGGCCGGGCCGACAAACGGCTCCGCCACCGGCGCCTTGAGAAGGGCTGCCCACTCGCGGGACACCTTCTCAATGGCCGCTTCCACTTTCGCGTCAGACGGAAGCTTCCCCGGATCGGCGGCCTCGAATGTCTCGGACGTCGCCAAATCCATCCCATCCGATGCTTTGCCCCGCGCCGCGATCACAATGCGAGCGAACAGCCGGCCATGCTCCAGCTTGCTGCCCTCGCTCGAGACAAAGTACTTCACCTCGCGCTGTGCTTGAATCACCACCTGTGAGGCCAGTACGCCGGGCTTGCCCTGAAACAGCCCCGACCACCTGCGTGCCTTAGCGGTCCACACTCCGCGGTCGAAGTTCAGGCGCGGCGGCACGGCGGAGGCCACCTGGGGCTCTTCTCTGGAAAAGTCCGGCGCGACTTCGGACTTCGCGCTGTTCTGCTGCGCACTCTTGGCGTTCAGAAGGCGCTGCACCGCCGCACGATAGACCCGATCCGTTTCCAGCCATAACCGCCGCCGCAGTGGAGCGGGCTGATCATCGATGGGTACCGAGACGCCTCCGGCGAAACGCGGCCGGTCGCCGCGTACCAGATGGTAGTTGTCGAACTCGGGCGAGCCGACACGCAAAGAGACATCCAGCAGGCGTCCGCGCGCGCCGCCAGAAGACTGCACCGCGCCCAGTGCGGCACTTACGGCTTCCCCTTCGGTGTCGGTCACCGTGAAAGAGAGAAAGTACGGGGCAGGGTCGCCCTTTTCCCGCAGCACGGTGAGGTTGCGCTGCAACTCTTCGCTCAGAATCGAGAGTAAGCCGCTCTGCTGTCCTTGCGCCGCAGCCGCTATCAGGCAGAGCGCGGCGAAAGATCGGGCGGCCAACACGACTTCAGAGTACCAGTATCATCGAGAGTCGATGCGCCTCGACTCGCACCAGCACTTTTGGGATCCCACGGCACTGCCGTACGCCTGGATGCCCCCCGCCCCGCACCTGCTCCATCGCCCGTATCTGCCTCAGGATCTGCAACCGATTCTCGAAGCCAATCGCTTCGACGGCAGCATCTTCGTTCAGGCCACACAAGTGGAGCAGGAGGCTGAATGGGCACTCGCCTTGGCCGACGCACATCCTTTTGTCAAGGGAGTCGTCGCGTGGGTGGATCTGCGCAGCCGCCAGCTGGGCGCGCGCCTGGATGAACTGCAGAAGCACCCGCGCTTCGTCGGCGTCCGGCACATGATTCAGGACGAGGAAGACCCAAACTGGGCACTCCAGCCCGACGTTCTGGACGGACTCCGGGAACTGCAACGGCGCAACATCCCATACGACGTGTTGGTGCGCGCTCCGCAGCTTCATGTCGTGCGGCCTCTCGCGGACAAACTGCCAGATCTCCAAATGGTCATTGATCACATCGCCAAGCCGCTGATCAAGGATCAAGTGCGCGAGCCCTGGTTTCGGGAGATGGAGGCCATCGCGCAGGCCCCGAACACGTTCGTGAAGCTCTCCGGCATGATCACAGAGGCCGATCACGCAAACTGGACGTCCGCCGACATTGCGCCTTACCTGCAGCACGCCTTTCGCCTGTGGGGACCCGATCGGGCCATGTTCGGAAGCGATTGGCCTGTGTGCCTGCTGGCAGGTTCCTGGAAGCAGGTGCTGGCCGCCTTCACGCAGGCTCTCGGAGCGCAGCCGATGACTGTTCGGGAAAAGCTCCTGGGCGGGACAGCGGCGAAGTTCTATCGCCTTTAGCGGCCCACCCAGCAGGCGGGGCGTTTGGCGAGGAATGCCGTGATACCCTCCTGTGCGTCGTCCGATAGCGCGTTCGTCGACATCACCTCCCCGGCGTATTCGTAGGCGCCGCGCTGGTCCAGGTCGATCTGCCGGTAGAAGGCCTGCTTGCCGATCGACACGGTGTGGGTGCTGGCTTCCGCCACCTGCAGGGCCAAGGTGCGGGTTTCCGCTTCCAGCATGTCCGGCGGGACAGCGCGATTGATCAGTCCCCATTCGGCTGCGGTTCGCGCATCGATCGCTCGTCCCGTCAACAACATCTCCATGGCCCGCTTTCTACCGATGCACCGCGTGAGCGCCACCATCGGGGTGGTGCAGAACAACCCGATCCGAACGCCCGGTGTGGCAAAGTGTGCGGACTCAGCGGCCACTGCGAGATCGCAGGTGGCTACCAGTTGACAGCCTGCCGCCGTGGCCATGCCCTGCACCTGCGCGATCACCGGCTGCGGAATCGTCTGGATGGCCGTCATCAACCGGGTGCAGACATCGAAGATCTCGCGATACTCGGTCAAGCTGCGCCCGGTCATCTCGCGCAGGTCGTGTCCCGCCGAGAATACAGCTCCCTCCGCCGCAAGGATTACCGCGTGAACATCCTTGCGCTGCCCGACGGTTTCCAGTTCCGACAGCAACGCTCGCATCAGCTCCAGCGAAAGTGGATTCCGCCGTTCCGGACGGGCCAGCGTGAGCGTGGCGACAGGCGCAAGGATCGCCGTGCGGATCCCCGCGTCAGAGAGAGTAGAACTCATACTGATACGTCCAGCGGACTTCCGCGCCGGGCTCAACGGCAAGGTCAATGTAGGGCTCCGGGCAAAATGTGTTGCGCATGGACCAGTACACGACCTGCGAGATTGGTCGGTCGCCTCGAATGCGCACCCCGGTTGCGGCGCGCGGACTCTCCACGCGGATGTCGTAGATGTCGGCACCCTCGAAGCTGCCGGAGAACGTTTCCTTCGTCCCGAGTTCCTTCACGTAACGAATGCGGCTGCCTTCTACCTTTGCTGCGTCTCCCCGCACCGGGCTCTTTGCCCGCAGCGGAAACGCAAACTCGACGCGCGCCGTGTCCGGACCAACCGGGTGCCCGTCAATCACAAAGAAGTTGTGGTTGTACTGCGTCGTTTCGATCTTCTTCGACCCGGTATTCCGCAGGACGTGCACAATGTGCATCTCGGCGCGATCTGCGATCAGCTTCAGCGACTTTGTGTACTGATAGGCGTAGCCATTCTGTGGCGAAAGCGTCTGGCGGAAGCGGGCTTCACCGGGACTCTTCTCAAACTCCCACTTCCCCACGTCAACGATGTCATAGGTCTTGAAGCGTTCGAATCGAGGCTCATCCGGCTTCCGCAACGCGCCCACGCCAATGCGCACGAACGTTTCGCCGACCTTCGCCTCGTCGTAGCCGAGCGCGGAACCGCGGGTCGTAAACTCCTCCACCGGGCCCATGATGGCGTCATGGAGTTTGGGATCGTACTCGGCGAACCACTTGCCAAAGTACTCGTGCCCGAGTGTCTTGAGCGATGAGATCTGCCCCGACCAGTCGAACCGCGTGCCGCGATAGTAGCCTCGTTCGGGGTCCGGAAGCGGTATCCGCATCGTGATCGCCCGATTCGAAATGACAGCTTCCGGATAGGATGCCTGCCCGGAAGCCGTCAACGCCGCCAGGGAGGTGGCGCCAAATTGTCGTCGCGTCCAACTCATTGCGGCGATTGTATCGCCCTCAGTTCGACTTCCCGCCTCCGTCCAGCAGCAGCCCGAGCGGGCGCAGCGGACTGAGAGCGATGAAATCGAACTTGGCCAGTTTCGCCTTGATCAATGGAAGTTGATCCGTGAGCGCCTTGGCTTCTTCCACCGACCGGCAGTCCAACAGGAAGACGACTCCCCGGCCATCGGTCCGCGAATACCACTGCTGGATTCTGCCATCCAGATACAGCTGAACCGTGTCGCGGATCTCAGCCTGCATGGTGGCCATGATCGCGTCACGCTTGCTGACGTCGACCGGCGAAAGAATCGCGAGTACCGAAGTCGCAGGTTTGGGGGAAGGTGTTTGTGCCGATGCGCCGGCAGAGCCGAGGGCCGCCAGGAGAGCGATGCGGAGGACGTTCAATGTTCAATGCCTCTTTTCTTGCGATCTTTGCGACCGCATGTTACATGTATATACATACGTGGCCGCTGCCGTCAACCTCACTCTTCCGATCTGTGTCTGCTCCGCGCTCCGCCAGGTCACGCGAGCCGTTACGCAGCTTTACGACGACGCTCTCCGGCCCTCCGGTCTCCGGGCAATGCAGTTCTTTCTCCTGATGAATATTCGCGGGCGGGGCAGCGCCACAATCTCCGATCTGGTGGAGCCCCTGATGATCGACCAGACGACATTGACGCGCAGCCTGCGACTGCTGGAGCGTGAGGGGTGGGTTCGACAGGCCAAACGCTCCGACAAGCGACTGCGCGCGTTTGAGCTAACAGCCAGAGGGGATCAGGTTCTGCGGAAGGCAGAACCGCTCTGGGCATCCGTCCAATCGGAAGTCCTGCAATCGGTCGACGCGGGCAGATGGGACGACACCCGGACACAACTGGCGCGTTTGGCCGCGTTCACGCAAAGGAAAAGGCCCGGCGGAGAGGCCGGGCCCAAGTGACTGCGCAACGGGAGACTTTCTAGAAGTCGAACTTCAACGCCATCTGCCACTGCCGGGGAACGTAGTTCGGGAACGCGCCGAAGATGCGCCCGGCGACACCCGGGCAGTCGACGCATCCGTTCGGATTCGCCAGGTTCGTGCGATTCGCGAAATTGAAGCTCTCCGCGCGGAATTGCACACGGTATCGTTCGCTGATGTTGAAAGTCTTGAAGAAAGACATGTCCCACTGCGCGAACGATGGACCGGTCAGCATGTTGCGCCCGATAGTGCCGAAGGTCGCACGCGCCGGTCGCTGCCACGGTCCGTCGGTCTGCAGGTTCGAGGTCAACGGGGCAGAAGCCGTCCGGAACCACCCAAACTGGCTCGGGCTGTCCAGGCTCGGATCGCCGACCAGGTTCGGACGGCACCAGCCCGTGTCGCGGTCCGCGTTGCAGTCACGATAGCTGGGCGTGAACGGCTGCCCGGAGAGCCAATTGAACGTTCCGTTGAGTTGCCAGCCGCCCAGCAGCAGATCAGGCACCTTGCCGATATTGGTCAGGAACCTGCGCCCTCGCCCCACCGGTACCTCATAAAGAGAGGCCAGGAAGAAGACATGGGCGCGGTTGTTGTCCGACGGTCCTCGGGCCAGCCGAGCGTCCTGCGGATAGTAAACGTTGGCGAAGTCGATGTTCTTCGACCACGTGTAGTGCGACATGACGGACAGCCCGCTGTCGAAGCGCTTGTCGAACTTCACCTGCAGCGAGTGATAGTTGTTGCTGGCATCGCTGCCGTAGTAGCGAATGTTCTGTGACCAGCCGAACTTCTGGAAGAACGGCCGCCGCTGATTGGTCGTCAGCGTCGGGAAGCCGTTGATCGTCGGCTGATTCGGATCATAGTCGCCGCCGTTGCCCGCAAAGACGTGCGTGCCCTTGGTGCCCACGTACCCGGCTTCCATCGACATGTTGCGCCCCAACTGGCGTTGGATGGTGAAGTTCCAGGCATCGACAGTGGGGAAGCGGATCGGGTTGGTAATGACGAACGGCGTCACCCGGTCCGGAAGCATGTTGAAGCCGCGGGGTCCGGTCCGTTGGCCCGCCAAAATCGCTGCCGGGTCGATCGCGCGCGGACCATTCTGCAGCGTGAAGACCGCGTCGAAGTTGTTGGCAGGCTGGTCGGACTGGATCGCCAAAATCGGAAGGTTCTGCGTCACGTTGTGTCCGAAGATGGAGCCGAACACGCCCAGGTTGAAGCCCCGTCCGTAGCCGGCGCGAATCACTGTCTTGCTGGTTGCCTGGTAAGCGATTCCCAGCCGTGGCGCAATGTTGGTGAGCGGCGAACTGACGTTGAGCGCACTGTTCACGCCCCGCTGTCCGGCCACCAGCACTTCGCCCGTACCCATATCCACAAAGCCGCCGCCATTGTTCACGGTCTGCGGGCGATAAATTTCCCACCGCAAACCATAGTTCAATGTCAGCTTCCGGCTGATGCGCCACGTGTCCTGGCCGAAGAAGAACCACCGATGTTGCCGCTCACCGGCGTTCAGCACGTTCGAGACGTAGCGTTCGAAACGGGAAACATCACCCAGCAGGAAGCTGGCCATGCCCGTGCCTCCGCCGTTTGGCCCCTGCGTGCGCGCCGCGTCGAAGTTCAGCTCGCCGGAACGGTGCCGGTCGCTCGGCACCCGCAGATTGCGTGCATAGCGGATATCGGCGCCGAACTTGAACGTATGGTTGCCCTGGATCTTGGTCCAATTGTTGACGAACTGGAACTGGTCTTCGTCCTGAATCAAAGGACAGTTGCAGCCGTTCACGCCGAGGGCGTAGCCGAAGCGGAACAGGTTATTGCTGTAGCCGTTGATGAAGAAAGCCGGCATGCCGGAGTTGAATTCCTTATCCACGTTCAGGCCGGGGATTCCCGCATCCGCCGCCGGAGTTGTTCCAATTCCGTTCGGCTGACCAAATACCTTGTAGCGGAACCAGCCGAAGCGGAAGTCCGTTAGCAGGTTCGTCGTCACAGTGTAGTCCGCACCCGCGGCAACCGAGTGGTTCCGCGAATCCGATGCGCCTGCATACGCGTTCGTCGAACCCGACGCATCCAACCCCGGACCGCCGGCAACCAACCCGAACGCACCCGGCGCAACCATCCGGAACTGCTGCAGGCTGTAACGCCCGAACAAGTGCAACTTATCCGTCGTGTAGTGATCCACCCGCGTGTTGAACGCTTCATCGTCGAACTTCACGCCGCCCGAGGAGGCGAAGTTCGGCTGGTCCAGCGTCGCATTGATATTCGGCTGCGGAATGAAGCGCAGCAGGTTCAGCGCCTGTCGGGAAAGACGATTCGCAGGGATGACGTTGCCCGGAAACTGCGTGCGGGTGGCGGGTGTCGGACCGCTGGCCGGGTCAAAGACGGGGAAGGGAAGTCCGCTCAGGTTGCCGTCCCGCTCCGCCTGACTCGGAACCCGAAGCAGCGCACCGCCGCCGGAGTTGCGCCGCGTTCCCTGAAAGTCACCGAAGTAGAACAGCTTGTTCTTTTTGATGGGGCCGCCTACAGAGCCGCCAAATTGATTCCACTGCGTCAGCGGGATCAGCCGCCCGCCGGAGTTCGGGATCGGCCGTGACTGCGTAAACGGATTGCGTGCCTGCATCACGTTGTTCCGCAGAAAGTGGAACGCACTGCCGTGTACCTCGTTCGTGCCGGACTTTGTTTGTGCGCTCACCACGCCCGCGCTCGCCACGCCGAACTCCGCGTCATAGTTGGCGGTGGTGATTTTCGCCTCGGTGACCGACTCCAGTGTGGGATTGATCACAATCCACCCCAGGACTGCGTCATGGTTGTCCGTACCGTCCAGCAGGTGCGAAGTTCCGGCAAAGCTTTGCCCATTCACCAGCATTCGGTAGGACCCTTGCGGATTCTCAGCGGATGCCGCCGTCATGGAGGTGGACCACACCACCACGCCAGGGGTCATCAATTGGAAATTCGTAAAGCGCCGGTTCAAGACCGGAAGGTTCGTCACCGTCTTTTCCGTATAGGTGGCAGAAACGTCGCTTCGTTCGGTCTTGAGCAGGGAAGCTTCCGCCGAGACCTCCATGGTCTGGGTCACGTCGCCTACTTGCAGTTGAATCTCAATGCGCGACTCTAAGTCGACCGAAACGCCTACATTCTCCTGAATAAAGGTCTTAAATCCGGCTGCCTCAACGCGCACACGATAGCGCCCGACGATCAGGAAGCGCTGCGTAAAGTTACCGGAATCATTGCTTGTGGTAGTAACTGTTACATCACGGCCCATATCGGTGATGGACACCTTCGCCCCTGCCACCGCGGCCCCGGATGAATCCAGAATGGTGCCGACGATGCTGCCGTAGACCGCCTGTGCGCGAGCCGCGAAAGCACAGGTGATCAATAGGCCAATCGTGGCCAATGTACGAATCAACATAGATTCCCGTTCCCCTTTAGTGCGACAGAGACACACGTCGCGCTGGGCACAGACGCTATCACAGGAATATTCGCTTTGGTAGTAAATTTTCTTTAATCCATAAACTTCACACTTTCCCTCGCGATTGATCTGCGAAACTGAGATCGGTGCGCTCCGCGGTCCTGATAGCGATGCTTGCGCTTGCAGCCTGCAATCAGCGTCCGCAAGTCTCTATCTCAGCCGCCCGTACGGCATCTTCGGTGACGATTCCGGAAGGCTCTCCAGCGTGGAACACCCTTCGCGTGCAGTCGGTGACGATGGCCCAAGTACCGGCTCAGGAACTCATCTGCTCCGGGAAACTGGAGGCGATGCCAGCCCGTTCCGCGCTCGTGTCCCTACCCGTCCCCGGACGGATCTCAGCGATTGAGGTCCGGCAGGGAGACCCTGTTCGTAAGGGTGACGTCTTGCTCCGTCTGGAGAGTCCGGACGCGGATGCGGCGGTGTCGTCGGTGGCCGATGCCGCCACTGCACTCACGCAAGCCCAGAGCGCGGTGGTTGCCGCGCGTGCCACGGCGGAGCGTCTGGAAGTCCTCTTCTCGAAAGGCTCTGTAGCGGAGCGCCAATTGACCGCCGCCCGGGCCGCCGTCGCACAAGCGGAGGCGTCCGCCGAACAAGCCGAAACTGCTCTCCGCCGCGCCCGCCGCAAGATTGAGATCCTCGGTTTGTCCAAAGCGAAGTTCGGTGAGACCATTCCCGTCATCGCTCCGATTGCCGGCCGCCTCCTGGAACTCCGCACCTCGCCCGGCGAGTATCGACACGACCCGGCCACGCCCATTGCTCTGATTGCCGACCTGTCGCTGCTCTGGTTCAGCGCGGACGTGCCGGAGCGTTCCATCCGGCTGATCCGCCCCGGCGAACCCGTTCAGGTGGAACTCGTCGCCTATCCCGGAGACGCCTTCCCAGCCGTGATTCGCCAGATTGCCGACTCCGTCGACCCGCAAACCCGCATGGTGCGCGTCCGCGCCGAGTTAGACAACCAGAGCGGGCGCCTGCGGCCGGAAATGATGGGGCAGTTCCGGCTCATTCAATCCATGCAGTCCAGCCAGTCGATTCCCGCCATCGCCGTGGTCGATGCCGCCGGTCAGCCGTCCGTCTGGAAGCAGACCGGTCCCCGAACCTTTGAACGAGTTCCCGTGCGTGTGGGCAAGCGCTACGGAGACCGCGTTGCCATCACGGGGCTCCAACCGGGAGACCGCATCGTTGCCGAGGGCGCGGCACTGCTTCGCACCGACTGACCGGTATCCTTTTCCTCTCTCCGAGCGTCAAGCACAGTAGGGTAGCGATAATACTCCCAAGCAGAATCATGTCGAACGAAACCACTCCCCGCCGAGACGTCCTAAAGGCCGGCGCCACCGCCGTCGCCGGCTTTCCCGCCCTCCTGCGCGCCCAGACCGTCACCAACGCCTTGAAGGTCGGTTTGGTCGGTTGCGGCGGCCGCGGCACCGGTGCTGCCTCGCAAGCCCTCAATGCCGATGACTATGCGGAACTCACCGCTATGGCCGACGTGGACCTCGCGCAGATTGATAACTCCCTGGAGCGGCTGGGCAAGGTGGGCAACGGCAAGCACAGCACCAAGCTCAAGGTCGAGACCGCCAGGAAATTTGTCGGGCTGGACGCCTTTGACAAACTGATCCAGTCCGGCGTGGACGTAGTCCTTCTCGCCACGCCTCCCGGATTTCGCCCGGTGCACTTCAAGGCTGCGGTGGACGCCGGCAAGCATCTTTTCGTCGAAAAACCGATCGCCA
>CAYNDS010000100.1:0-15670 GCA_964395885.1 uncultured Solibacteraceae bacterium
GTGATCGCCTGCCGCACCCACCAGGTGGCATAAGTGGAAAACTTGTAGCCGCGCCGGTACTCGAACTTGTCCACCGCCTTCATCAAGCCGATATTGCCTTCCTGGATCAGGTCCAGAAACTGCAACCCGCGATTCGTGTATCGCTTCGCGATCGAAACGACCAGACGCAGATTCGCTTCGATCAACTGCTTCTTGGCGTAGTCCGCCTCGGCGTCGCCCCGAGTGACCACGGTCAGGGTACGCCGCAGTTCCGCAGCCGTGGCGCCGAATTCATTCTCCAGGTGGTGAATCTTAGCGGAATGCACGCGGCTTTCGCGGCGCTTTTCCGTGTTCTCCAGGGCGATTTCCGAAGCGCGCTGCGCCTTTGTGATGTCTCGCTCCACCAATCGTAACTGTTCGACCGCATCCGTCAGCCGGACCTTCAAACGCTTCTCGACCGCGTAGTTGAAGGGAATCGACCGCAGAATCTGCGAGGCGGCAATGGTGGCGCGCGCGTAAGCCCAGCGCTCCCGGAGGTGCTGCTTGGGTTTCATGCCGCGCGAGGTTGCGGCGAGTCTTTGGGTGGCCTGCTGCGCCCGGCGCGCCAGCTTCGCCACCTCGTCCAATTGCACCAACAAGGACCGGTCGTCGGGACTGCCTTCCGCAGCTTCCTCGTCCTCGGCTCCGGCAGGCTCCGGCACGTTCAGCACTTCGTAAGAGGCCAGATTCCCTCGGCGCAGCTGCTCGCCGATTTCGAGCATCTCGCGGATGATTAACGGCGAACGGAACAGCGCTTTCTTCGCAGCGCGCTGCCCGCGTTCGACGCGCCGCGCCAGCTCGATTTCTCCCTCGCGCGTCAGCAGCGGGACGGTGCCCATTTCCCGCAAATACATGCGTACGGGATCGTTGGTTTTCTCGTTCGGAAGCTCCGCGACCAGATCGGATTCGGCGATCTCTTCGGTCTCTGCCTGCTTGCGTTCGAAGTCGGGACGGGGCTCATCCAGCAGTTCGACGCCTTGGGAATCCAGGTTGGCAAGCAGATCGTCGATGTCCTGCGGCGCGCTGAGATCATCGGGCAGAGCCTCGTTGACTTCGTCATAAGACACGAAGCCCTTCTCCTTGCCCAACTCGATCAAATCGCGGTAGCGATCGAGCTTCGATTCGTGTGCCACAACAACCCCGTTTCAGCTGGCGTCAGCCGCTTTCGAATTCTCTCAGTGTACTCCCTTGGCTTCGCGCTGCCGTACGGCGGGACGTGAGGGGCGAATCGCCGCAAGCTTCTGCTCGATCGCTCGCGCTTCCTCCACCCTGCCGGCCGCCAGCAGTTCCTGCCATTGCCGCTTTAGCTCACCCGCTCCTCGCGCCGCCTCCTCAGCTTCCATCCGCGCCAGACAGGCATCCACCTGTTCCGCCGCTACGGCCTCATTCCGTGCATCGGCAAAAATCGTTGCAGCAAATAACTTTTGATCGGCGGAATTCAGGCGCGCCGAAACCTCTTCAAAGCGCAGCCGCTCCGATGCCGCGGAAGACAGAATCGCGTTCAGAATCGCCGCCCCGCGCCGGTCGCGCCACAGGGTCAAGCTTTGCAGCCGCGCCGAGGCCTCCGGCGCGAGTCCCGGGTTGGTCAGAAGCCCCCGGATGAGCAGCGACTCCTGCGCCGATAACTCTGGCGCGGATGCGGCATTTGCAGCGGAAGACGCCTTGGGCGCGCCCTTGAGCTGATCGAGCACGGCACGCGGTTCCACGCCCAGATAGCCGGCCAGGTCATTGGCGATCGCCAGGCGGCTCAGCTTGTCCGGGACACGGTCCAGCGCGGGTTTCAATACTTCGCGGAACGCCTCGATCCGTCCCTCCGGCGTGGACGGGTAGCGCGTCCGCGCCCGGTCGCTGAGCCAATGAAAGAAAGAAGCCGCCTTGTTCAGCCCGGCCTGATAGGCGTCGGCGCCCCGAGCGGCAATGTATTCGTCCGGATCCAGGTCGCCGTCGAGTTCGAGCACGCGGACCTGCAGGTCCTGCTCCAGCAGCATCAACATGCGAGCCTCGGTCGCGTTGGCGCCTGCCGTGTCGGGGTCGAAGTTCACCACGATCTTGTCGGAGTGGCGGCGCAGCGCCCGGACATGGTCCTCGCTCAGGGCCGTGCCGCAACTGGCCACTACGTTCCGAAAGCCGGCCTGTGAGACTCCAATCACGTCCATGTAGCCTTCAACGAGAATTGTGTAGTCCAGCTTGCGAATCGTTTCCTTGGCGCGATGAAGGTTGTAAAGAACACGCTTCTTTGTGTAGAGCGGTGTATCGGACGAGTTCAGATACTTCGGCTCATCGTCGCCCAGTGCGCGTCCCCCAAACGCGATCGGGTTACCCCGCTCGTCGTGAATCGGGAACATCAGCCGGTTGCGAAACCGGTCGTAGAGTGAGCCGTCTTCCCGTTTGACGATCAGCCCGCTTGCCGCCAATTCCGCCGGCGAAAAGCCACGCTGCTGCAACAGCTTGGTCAGCGTTGCGCCAGGCGGCGCGTAGCCCAGCTGAAACTCCTCGGCGCTGCCCTTCGCCAAACGCCGCCGGTCCAGGTAGGCGCGCGCCTCCGAATTCAATGACGCCCGGAAGTACTCGACAGCGACCTTCTGGATGGCCGCAACGGCGTCGCGCTCCTTTGCCTGAGGCGTCTCCAGTTCGTCGCGCTTCGGCATGGCGATTCCGTTGCGCTCCGCCAGTGATTTCAGGGCCTCGAAGAAGTCCAGGCCTTCGATCTCCATTACGAAACGGAACACATCGCCGCCCTTCTGGCAGCCGAAGCAATAGAAGGCTTGCCGTCCGCGATCTACATGAAAGGACGGGGTCTTCTCCTGGTGGAACGGGCACAGGCCCTTAAAGCGGTTCGCCCCGGACGGCTGCAGGCGGACCAGTTCTCCCACCACCCGCACGATGTCAGCGGCTTCGCGGACGCGTTCCTTAAAGTGGTCGTCCCTCACAAGGCACCCGCGCGCTCCAGGAACCGGACCGTGGCCGCAATCCCGCGCTCGAAATTGTCGAGAGACAGCTTCTCATTCGGCGAATGAATATTGTCGTCCGGCAGGCCGAAGCCCATCAGGACGCTTGGGACTCCGAGATGTTCCGCCAGCAGCCCGACAATCGGAATGGATCCTCCCGAGCGGGTGAAGACCGTCGGCGTACCGAAGGTCTCCGTGAGGGCGGCCGCTGCTGCCTGGAGGAAGCGGTCCGACGGATCGACACGGCTTGCGGGTGCGGCGTGCAAAAGCTCGAATCGGGCTGTCACGCCCGCCGGGCAATCGTTCTCGACGGCGGAACGAATCTGCTCGACGACGCGTTCCGGTTGCTGGTCCGGCACCAGCCGCAAGCTGATCTTTGCGGCAGCCCGCGCCGGGATCACCGTCTTTGCTCCTTCGCCCACATAGCCGCCGCGAATGCCGTGAACCGTCAGCGAAGGACGCGCCCAGACCCGTTCCAGCACCCCATAGCCGGGTTCCCCCACCAGCGAAGGCGATCCGACCTCCTGCTGCCGGTACACTTCCTCGTCAAACGGCAGACGGCTCCAGGCTTCGCGCTCCAGCGCCGAGGGCGGCCGGACATCGTCATCGATTCCCGGGATCGTCAGGCGCCCGTCGCGGTCCTTCCAAGCACAGAGAATATGGGCGATCGCTTCCAACGGGTTCGGCGCCGCGCCGCCGTAGACGCCCGAGTGCAGGTCCTGCCGCGCGCCCTCGACATGCAGTTCGCCGTAGACAATGCCTCGCAGCCCGACACAAAGACTCGGAAGCCCGGGCGCGAACATCTCCGTGTCGGCGATCAGGGCAGCGTCACTCCGCCATTCTTCGCGATGGGCGGCCAGATACTCGGCAATGTGCTCGCCCCCGGATTCCTCTTCGCCTTCGATCAGCACCCGGACGTTCACGGGCAGGCGGCCTCTCAATCGCTTGAGCGCGGCGAGGAGGATGACGAGTTGCCCTTTGTCATCGGACGCTCCGCGGGCGTAAATATTGCCGTCCCGAATGCTGGGTTCAAATGGCGGGCTGATCCACTCCTCCAGCGGCTCCGGCGGCTGCACGTCGTAATGCGCGTAGAGGAGCAACGTGGGCTTGCCGGGCGCATGGAGCGAATCAGCGGCCACCAGCGGGTGTGATGAAGCGCGTTCGATCAGCCGTACGTGATCCAGACCTGCGTCGCGCAGCATGCCGGCCACATACTCGGCACCCTTCCGGGTGTGTTCCCGGTATTGCGGATCGGCCGAAATGGTGGGAATCCGCAACAACTCCACGAGGCGGTCCAGCGGCTCGCGAGCAAGTGGCGACACAATGAAAGTGTCTCATGCACACCAATCGCCTGATCGACGAGAAGAGCCCCTATCTGCTGCAGCACGCCCACAATCCGGTGGACTGGATGCCATGGGGCGAGGAAGCGTTTGAGAAGGCGCGCCGGGAGGATAAACCGATCTTCCTATCGATCGGCTATTCCACTTGCCATTGGTGCCACGTGATGGAACGGGAGTCCTTCGAGAACGAAGACATCGCGGCGATCCTGAACCGGGCCTTCGTATCGATCAAGGTCGATCGCGAAGAACGTCCGGACGTGGACCGCATCTACATGACGTTTGTGCAGGCGACGACCGGTTCCGGCGGATGGCCGATGTCGGTCTTCCTGACGCCCGACCGCAAGCCGTTCTTCGGCGGAACCTACTTCCCGCCCGACAATCGCTATGGACGGCCCGGCTTCGGAAGTGTATTGCAGCAGCTGGCAGCGGCGTGGATCACCGACCGGGCGCGGATTAATCAGTCGGGTGACGCCGTGCTGGCGGAGATTCGGCGCGTCACGCATGCTGCTCCGTCCGGTAATGAGGCGGATGCGGCGGAGGTTCGCAACCGGCTGTTCCTCACGCTGCGCCGCTCCTTTGACACGCGACTGGGCGGGTTTGGAGGCGCACCGAAGTTTCCACGGCCGGTGGTGCTTCACTTCCTGCTGCGGGAAGCGGTCTGGGCGGACAACGAGGAGGCCCGGGACATGGCCTTGCTGACTCTCCGGCAGATGGCCGCTGGCGGGATGAACGACCAGTTGGGCGGCGGCTTTCATCGCTACTCGGTCGACGCCCGCTGGTTTGTTCCCCACTTCGAGAAGATGCTTTACGATCAGGCGCAATTGGCGATCGCCTATCTGGAGGCGTATCAACTCACGGGCGACGCTCAGTACGCCGACACCGCACGAGAGATCTTCACCTATGTCCTTCGTGACCTGCGTCACGAGGACGGCGGCTTCTACTCGGCTGAAGATGCCGACAGCGTGATCGATCCGGCGGACCCGCACGAGAAAGGCGAAGGCGCCTTCTACATCTGGAGTTGGCAAGAGCTGGAGAATCTCCTGGGTGACGACCTGGCGTGGTTCGTCAAGGCATTTGGCGTGGAGCGCGACGGCAATGTACGGGAGGACCCGCATGGTGAGTTCACCGGTCGCAATATCTTGTACCGTGCCGGGGATGTGCCGGACGCCGTAGCCATGAACCGTGTCCGCCGCATTCTG
Organism: uncultured Solibacteraceae bacterium; assembly: GCA_964395885.1. Lineage (GTDB taxonomy): Bacteria > Acidobacteriota > Terriglobia > Bryobacterales > Bryobacteraceae > JAPKYZ01. The sequence continues at coordinate 5,506 of CAYNDS010000100.1, forward strand.
CTGGAAGCGCGCGCAAAACGTGTCCGGCCCCACCTGGACGACAAGATCCTCACTGCGTGGAACGGCCTGATGATTTCCGCTTTTGCGAAGGGCGCGCAGGTGCTGGGCGATGAAGAGTACCGGCGAGCCGCACGCGCTGCTGCGGATTTCCTGCGTCGCAATCTCATCACCCAGGAAGGTATTCTTCTGCGCCGCTGGCGAGACGGTGCGGCGGCGATCCCCGGCTTTCTCGACGACTACGCGTTCTTCGTTCAGGCGCTGTTGGACCTTTACGAAACGGACCTCGACCCGGCCGACCTGGATCTGGCGCGCAGTCTGACCGTCGACATGCGACGGCTGTTTGAGGACTCCCAGGGCGGCTTCTATTCCACCGTCGAGGGCGACGACCATCTGGTCCTGCGTCTGAAAGAGGACTACGACGGCGCGGAGCCGTCGGGAAACTCCATCGCCATCCTGAACCTGCTGCGGTTGGGCGAAGACGAAGCCGCGCGGCGGGCGCTGACTGCGTTTGCCGACACACTGAGCCGGCAACCCATGACGGCCCCGCAAATGGTGATTGGGCTTGCTGTCAGCCAGAGTTCTACACAACAGGTCATTCTCGCGGGAGAGCGCGACGCGGTTCGCCCGATGCTCGCCGAGTTGCACCGCCACTTTTCTCCGTTTCGGATCATCCTGCACAACCCACCACGGGAAGGCTTCTCCGCGATCGACGGTCAGCCTACGGCGTACGTTTGCGAAAACTTCACGTGTCAGCTACCTGTCACGGATGTCGCGCGCTTGCATGAATTGTTAACCTAGCTTCATGTCCCGACAGACTTTGCTGATGGGCAAGCCGAAGGAGCTTGCCGGGCCCGAACTGAAGGTGGGCGAAAAGGCCCCTGACTTTGAACTCGTCGACAAGACGCTGTCTCCGGTCACACTGGGCGACGGGGGGAGCGTGCGGATCTTCTCCGTGGTACCCAGTCTCGACACGCCGGTCTGCGATGCGCAGACGAAGCGCTTCAACGATGAGGTGGCGAAGTTGAGCGGTGTGGAAGTCATCACCGTGTCCATGGACCTGCCCTTTTCCCAGGGCCGCTGGTGCACCAACTTCGGCGTCGACAACGTCAAGATGCTAAGCGATCACAAGAGCGGCAGCTTCGGCCAGGCCTATGGCACGTTGATGCCGGAACTTCGCCTGGAGAGCCGCGCGATTTTCGTCGTCGACAAGGCGAACACCCTGCGCCACGTCGAGTACGTGAAGGAAGTGGCCGAGCATCCTGACTACGACGCAGCTATCGCGGCGGCGCGCGCGGCCGCACAGTAAGAAAACTCGCACCGGGAACCTCTGCGCCTCGTGACCACACGACGGCGGCTGGGGTTCCCCGGTGAAGTTGATCGGCCGGCCGAATCTCCAGTCCAACGATTCTCGGCGACACCAGTCCGTCCCCCCCTGCGCGTCTCCATCGACGATCTGCACCCGATCTTTTGATTACCTCTCGGCGATTCCCTGTCGGCCGCGCGAACTGGCGGCGTTGGGGTGGGATGCCCGCCAGCGCGATATTCGGCTCTCGCTCCACCCGTCGCAATTCGTCGCGATCAACAGCCCCAACGAGGATGTGTCCCGAAAGAGCGTTTGGGACCTTGTCAGCCAGGCGGAGATTCTGGAGGCGATCGAGTTGGGCCCCCGAAGCCGTCATCGTGCTGCGTCTGGGAGGTGCTTACGGGGACCTTGTGGAGGGCAGGGAACGCTGGTGCCGGGCCGATCAGGGACTGCCCTCGATCGTGCCTCTGGTGTTTGATCTCCAGCATCATCAGGTGTTCAACCTCGAACGACGGGAAGTCTGTCGCACATTGGAAGCGATGCTCCGGACGTGGCCTGAAGGGACGCGCCCCAAAGTCCACTTCTCCAGCCCGCGTACGCAGAAGCGCCAGGTCACACGAACCGATCGCAAAACGGGTAAGAAGACGGTGCGGCAGCCGCCCGTTTGGAACGGACACGCCGGCTACAACCACCCGTTCGAGTTCATCGCCCTTGGCCGGGCGATGATGGACCTCTCCTTCGAAGTCATGCGGGAGGCGAAGGCCAAGGATCTCGCGCTGCTGCGCCTGCGCAGCGACCTTGCACGCTTCGCACCGGACGTGGCGCAACCGTTCGGCCTCCATGAGGCTGCGCAGACGGATGAGCCGCAAGAGATCGAAGCCGAAGCGTTGGCCGAGGCCTAGGCGGCTGCCTCAATCCGGTCGAGAAGATAATCCGCGATGGCCAGTGAAGCTGTTGCGCCGGGGCTCGGCGCATTGATCAGGTGCAGGGCATTGGCGCGTTGGACGCACTCGAAATCCTGTAGCAGCGTCCCGTCATCCGCCATGGCCTGCGCCCGCACGCCCGCGCCGCCCGGCATCAGATGGCGCTCCTCGACGGTGGGGACCAGCTTCTGTAGCGACCGGCAAAACTCCGCCCGGCTGAAGCTGCGCCGGACTTCGTAGGTCCACATCGACGGATAGCGCGCAAGGAATCGCCAGAACCCCGGAAAGGTGAACACGTCGGCCATGTCTGCCAGACGAAAATCGGTCTTGCGATACCCTTCGCGCCGCGTCGCGAGAACCGCGTTCGGCCCGCACTCCACGCCGCCGTGGATCATGCGCGTGAAGTGCACGCCCAGAAAGGGAAACTTGGGGTCGGGCACCGGATAGATGAGATGCCGGACCAACTGCTCGCCACCATGCCCAAGCAGGAAGTACTCGCCGCGAAAAGGAACGATGCGAGTGGAGCGCCGCTCGCCGGCCATCGCCAGCACACGGTCGCTGTGCAGACCGGCGCAGTTGATCAGATAACGCACGGGTGCGCCGTTCACGATCCAGCCCTTTCCATTCGGGCGAATTCGCCGCACGGTTTCGCCCAGGCGAAGGCGGCCACCGCGCTCCACCACCAAAGCTGCCAGTTTCTGGCAAACCGCGCCGAAGTCGACAATGCCCTCCTCCGGCACCCGAAGTGCCGCCACGCCGGCGACATTCGGCTCAATCTCACGCATCGCCTCCGGGCTGAGCCACTCCAGGTCCTTCAGTCCGTTTGCGGTGCCGCGTGCATAGAGGTCCTTCAGACGGATCGTCTCCGGTCCGTCGGTTGCCACCACGAGCTTTCCGCACGTCTCATGCGGAATGCCGTGTTCCTCGCAAAAAGCACGCATCCGGCGGATCCCATCCACCGCCAGGCGCGCCTTCAAGGATCCCGGTTTGTAGTACAGCCCAGCGTGCAGCACGCCGGAGTTGTGTCCGCTCTGGTGCTGGCCCACCTGCGGCTCCTTCTCAAACAAGGTCACGCGAGCATGGGGCTGGCGCTCCAGCAGCCGAGACGCGACGGCCAGTCCGATGATGCCGCCGCCCACGATCGCCACAGAATGCGAACTCACTTCCTGTAGACTAACCAACAGAGAATGCTTCTCGCCCGTGAGTTCATTGATTATCTTTCCCGCCAGCTTGTCCAAAAGCTCTCTGCGGTGATGGAGACCGGCAACCCGGGCGGCACAGCGGAGGTCCTCGCGAACACGATCGCCGAGGATCTCTCCGTCGAAGACCGCCTGAATGAGGAAGTGCGCTCGGAGCTCGATCAGTACTCGGACTACATGCGACAGAACGGCATCTCCTACCAGGAGATGTTTCGCAAGGTGAAGAACCAGTACATCCAAAAGCGCAAGATCATCCGGGCTTCCGGACGGGACACCGGCGACAACATGAAGTTGTCACGCGACAAGATTAACGATCTTTCCCATAAGCTGGTGGCTGCCCTTCGCAAGCAGCGCGACGTCCGGATCAAGCGCGACCCCAACCAGACGCGTCTGGAGATGGTCAAGGTGATCACCGACATCCTTGTCGTCGATGAGAAAGCCGACAAGGCCGCCCGCGACAAAGTGAAGACGATCAAGCGCGAAATTATCGAAGGTGGCGATGAGTGGGATGTGCTCCACAAGCGCTATTACGCCGAGGAGTTAAAGCGGCTCGGCATTGATCTCAACGCCCGCTAGAGCTTAGCTGCCTCGCGCAAACTGCAGCGCCATCTCCAGCGCTGTGAAGGTGATGTCCATCAGCGGCTCCGTGCGGCCCGGGTGGTTTTGTGGCCCGGCGACAAAGTCGTGGTAGCCGTTCTCGAAGATCTCCAGGCGTGCCGTCTTTCCTGCTGACTTCATCTCTTCAAAGACACGCTTGTTCACGTCGAGCAGAAAGTCTTTCGTTCCGACCAGGATCATCACCGGCGTTTCCACTTTGGCGAGGTTAGCCCTGGTCCGTTCCGCGTCGATGGTCTTGCCGTCACGGCTCATGCCGAAAAATGCCATTGGTGCTCCAGCGCCGAGAATCGCGCGAAAGGGCCTTTGCCGTGCCAGCAGGTGCATGGTGACACTGCCGCCCAGGCTGACGCCATAGACCGTGATCTTCGCCTTGTCAACGTAGTAGAGATTGCTCACGTGCAGGAAGACGGCTTCGGCGTCGTCGGCATACGATGCCAACTTCTCCGGAAGCGGGTCGCCAAGGGCAACCCCTGTCGGATTGCGGTAATCCGCCACCACCACCACGAAGCCTTCCTGCAAGAAGCGCTCCCAAAGCGGTCCGCCCGTGTCTCCGCGGGACCACGAGATCAATTTGTCCATCCCTCGCCCGCCCGGCGCACCATGAAAGTAGATCAACGTCGGGAAGGGTCCGTCACCCTTCGGCTTCCGAATTGCGGCCGCCACGTACGCGCCGTCTTTGCTCTTGACGTAGACCGGCATCACCGGCGAATCCCGTTCACTCACTACGTTGATGTACTTGTCGTGCGGTAGCTCCTTGCCGCCCGGGTGAATCGGCTGCTGCGCCAGGACAACTAGCAAGATCAGGCTGCTCATCACAGTGACGATACACCACCGGCCCAATGCTAAAATTCGGCTTCCATGTCCACGGAGCCGAACTCGCCGCGCGTGCTGATCTCGCGAGAAAAGATTGCGGAGCGCGTCCAGGAGCTTGGCGCGCAGATTGACCGCGACTTCCCCGATGGGGACCTCTATCTTGTCTGCATCCTGAAGGGCGCCTTCATGTTCATGGGCGACCTTTCCCGCGCCATCCATCGCCACGCCCGCTGCGAGTTCATCGGGATTTCCAGCTACGGGAAAGGCAAGACCTCATCCGGCGAAGTGAAACTCACTAAGGATCTCGATGCCACGATCGAAGGCGCCAACGTGATCGTCATCGAGGACATTGTCGACACCGGGGTCACGCTGACGTACTTGGTTCATCTGCTCAGCACGCGCAAGCCGCGTTGCATCCGGATCGCGGCTTTGCTCGACAAGCCCTCTCGCCGGCTGCGGCCGATCAAGGTCGACTACAAGGGGTTTGAGATTCCCGACGAGTTTGTTGTCGGCTACGGTCTGGACTACGCAGAGGACTATCGCAATCTGCCCGATATCTGCGTCCTGGAGGAGAGCGAGTGAAGCGTCGCGAAGCGTTGGTCGTCCTGGGCGCCGCCGCGCTGCCCATTGAAGCGCAAGCTGGAGGCCTCACGCCGGAGGAACTCACGCGCACCGGTGTTCTGGCGGACGTCATTCTCCCGCGCACCGACACTCCCGGCGCATCTGATGCCAAGGTGCATGTCCTGATCTCGAATCGCACCGCGACGGACTCCGCGTTCGCGTCCCGGTGGCGTGCCCTGCTTGCCGCAATGCCGGGCGATCCTGCGCCAGCCGTCGAACGGGCCTACCGTGCCAACGCTCCGGAGTTCACGCTGCTCAAGAACACCGTGCTCGATCTCTACTACTCCACCCGCGAGGGGCTGCAACAGGAACTCGGCTGGAATGCGAATACCTACGTTGCGGACTTCACCGGCTGCACTCACCCGGAGCATCAATAAATGCAAGCGCCCGCCGTTCAGATTCCGCAGGAACCCGTTGAAGTGGTGGTGATCGGCAGCGGTGCCGCTGGTGGAATGGCCGCCTGGAACCTCACCCGGCAGGGCGTCAGCGTCACGCTGCTCGATGCCGGGACAAAGTTCCGCCGCACGCAGTTCTGGTCGCACGTCAAGCCATGGGAAGACCGTGAGCGCCGCGCCAAGGGCCAATCTCCGCCGAAGTTTTTTCTCGACACCAAAGAGCAACCCTACGACACCGACCCCAAGAACCCCTTCGAGCTGATTCGTGTTTGGGGCCGCGGCGGGAAGACGAACGTATGGGGTCGCGTATCCCTGCGTTACTCGGACTTGGACTTTGAGGGCCCGGCGCGCGACGGATGGGAGATTCCCTGGCCGATCCGCTATAAGGACATCGCGCCCTATTACGACCGTGTCGAGCAATTAATCGGTGTCTGCGGCGGCGACGACGACCAGGATTCTCTGCCCGGTTCCCGGTTCCACCTGCCCGCGCCCGCGCCTCGATGCGGCGAACGTCTGCTGACCCGCGCCGCGAAATCGATCGGCATCTCGATCGTTCCTGTGCGACGCGCCGTTCTCACGAAGGATCACAACGGCCGCCCGAAGTGCCACTTCTGCGGGGCGTGCGGCAAGGGCTGCGATATCGGCGCCTTCTTCAACTCGTCGGACTACCTCATCGAACCGGCGTTCCAGACGGGCCGCTTGAAAGTGATTGACAATGCCGTGGCGGCGCGCGTTCTGGTCGATGATCGCGGCCTCGCCAACGGGGTTCAATACTTCGACCGCTACACCCGCGAAGAGCACCGCATTCGCGCGAAACGCGTCGTCGTCGCCGCATCGTGCATCGATTCGACCCGCATTCTGCTCAACTCCCGATCGCCGCGCTTCCCCAACGGCATCGGCAACTCGAACGACGTGATCGGCCGCTACCTCTGTGAGCAGGTTCGCTTCCACATGTATGGCTTCGCGCCGGAACTGATCGGCACCCGGACCCGCAACGACGACGGAATCGGCGGCGAGCACATCTACATGCCCCGCTTCAACCATCGCGGCGGCAAGAAGCGCGACTACCTGCGCGGCTATGGCAGCCAGTTCTGGTACACCGGCGCCCATCCTGGCGTGCAATTCGCCAAAGCACTTCCCGGCTACGGCGCTGGCCTGAAGAAGGCGGTAAAGGACCGGTTCCCCGCGCTGCTCTCGCTCCATCCCTACGGCGAGGTTCTGCCGCAAAGCTTCAACCGTGTCACCGTCGACGACACTGCCAATGACCAGTACGGTGTGCCCGTCGCCCGAATCGCGTACCGCATCGGTGACAACGAACGGAAGATGGTCGCGGAGATGTACGACACCGCCGAAGCGATTCTTCGCTCCGCCAAGGCCGAGATCCTCCCATTCGAGCGCGGCTGGCTGGATACCTTGGGCAGCGCCATCCATGAACACGGCACCTGCCGCATGGGGGATGATCCGAAACGCTCCGCGCTGAACGGCTTCTGCCAGATGCACGAAGTCAAGAACGTCTTCGTCGTCGACGGTTCCGCCTTCACCACGGCGTCGGAAAAGAATCCCACGCTCACGATCCTTGCGCTTGCGTGGCGCGCCACGGACTATCTGGCGGGTGAGATCAAGCGGGCCAGCGTCTGATCAATGGGCTAGGCGACGGCCTTCCAGCCATACGTCCGGTACTCCCAGGAGATCTCGCCGCCCTTGACGGTGAGCACGCCGAATCCTTCCGGGTCGCCATTGCGCTTTCCGCGCCACCACTCGCCGCTCACCGCGCCCGACGTGATGTACTGACGGCCCTGATACCGGACGTTCTCGACGATGTGCGTGTGCCCCTGCAGCACCGCCTTGACGTTGAACTTCGCCAGCAACTCATTCACCTCGACGGCGTTGAAGACGTCCAGCAGGCCGGGAGCCTCGTGCTTGCCGACGAAATGCAATGCCGCTGTCGCCAAGGGGACGTGCGTCATCACAACCGTCGGCGTGGACGGCCCAGTCCGCGCAAGGTCGGCACGCAGCCAGTCCATCTGTTGGGCATCGATCACGCCGAAGAACTCGCGCCCAACCGCACCGATGGAGTCGAGAAGAACGAAGTGCCAGCCCTTGTGGTCGAAGCTCTGATAGCGAGGCCCGATCCGCTCCTCGAACATCTTCTTTCCATAGAGCGGGTCCTTCACCGAGACGGGGCTCTTGGCGCTCTGGCCATAGACGTCGTGGTTCCCGGGCACTTCATAGACCTTGGCCTTCAGCCCACGTCGCGCCGCGAGATACATGTCCACCAGTTGCTTGGAGCGCTGCGGAGACGCGGCGTCCATGTCCATCATCAGGTCACCGCCTCCGAGTACGAAATCGGGCTTGAGGTCGTTGATCGCCGTAAAGGCCTTCTCGACGCCCTCCTGCGCCCGAAGTTCGGGCTGGATGTGCGTGTCGGTGAAATGGACAAAGCGGAACTCAGCGGACTGCGCGACAGCAGGCACAGCCACGGCGGAAGCGGCAAGAAACGTTCGACGATTCATCGACTCACAAAATAGCCAATCCGGGTTACGCTGCGATGAACGATCGCCCTTTGCGAGACTCGAGGCAGGGGGAACGTCATGCACAGCACCATCATCCCGGGAATGCGCTACCGCGATGCCACCGCAGCGATCGAATGGCTCTGTCGCGTATTCGGCTTTGAGAAGCGAGTGGTCCACAGCTTGCCCGATGGCCGCATCGCCCATGCGGAACTGACGCTCGGCGGCGGCATGCTCATGATCGGATCGGTACAGGCGGACCAGCGGAACCAGTGGATCCGCCACCCGTCGGAGACCGCTGGTGCCGAAACCCAAAGCCCCTACGTGATCGTGACGGACCCCGACGCGGTCTACCAACGGGCGAAAGCCGCCGGTGCCGAAATCTTGCAGGAGATCACGACGACCGACTTCGGGAGCCGGGCCTTCACCTGCCGGGACTTGGAAGGGCGGCTGTGGGACGTCGGTTCCTACGATCCCTGGGCCGCCCCAAGCCGCTAGCGAGCCGAGACCGGAGCCTTCGCCACCTGCCGCAGCACATACGGCAGGATGCCGCCACTGCGGAAGTACGCAATCTCGGTCGGTGTGTCGATTCGAACCTTCACGTCAATCGCCACCGTCGAGCCGTCCTTGCGCCGAGCGGTAAGGCGCGCCCGCTTCGTCCCGCCCGTGATGGCTTCGGCGATGCCCGTCAGGTCGAACTCTTCGTCGCCCTTCAGCCCAACCGACTCCCGCGTCTGGCCGTCCAGAAACTCGCACGGCAGCACGCCCATGCCGACCAGGTTGGAGCGGTGAATGCGCTCAAAGCTCTCCGCCACCACCACCTTGACGCCCAGCAGCGCAACGCCTTTCGCCGCCCAATCGCGCGACGAACCGGAGCCGTACTCCTTGCCGGCGAGAATCAGCAGCGGCACGCCTTCCGCCTGATACTGCATCGACGCATCATAGATCCAGGTCTGCTCGCCCGACGGGAACTTGCGCGTGTAGCCGCCTTCCACCTCCGGCGTCAGCGCGTTCTTCAGCCGGATGTTGGCCAGCGTGCCGCGCACCATCACTTCATGGTTGCCGCGCCGCGCGCCGTAGCCGTTGTAGTCCTGCGGAGCCACCCCCAGCGAGGTCAGATACTGTCCCGCCGGAACGTCCTTTTTGAAGGACCCGGCCGGAGAAATGTGATCCGTGGTGATGGAGTCGCCCAGCACGGCCAACGCTCGCATGCTGCGCACGTCCGGAATGGGCGCTTCCGGGTCGGCCATCTGGTCAAAGTACGGCGGACGGCGGATGTAGGTGGATTCCGGGTCCCATGCAAACCGGTCGCCCGTCGGCGTCTTCATGCCCTTCCACTGCTCCGTCCCTTCAAATACCTCGGCATACTGGCGGCGGAACTGCTCTGCGGTGACGAACTCGCCCACCGCCGCCGCAATCTCCTGCTGGGATGGCCAGATATCGGCCAGGTACACCGGCTTGCCGTCCTTGCCCGTGCCGAGAGGCTCCTTGGAGAGATCGATGTCGACGCGGCCCGCCAGGGCATAGGCCACTACCAGCGGTGGCGAAGCCAGATAGTTAGCCCGAACCTGCGCGTTCACGCGGCCTTCAAAGTTGCGATTGCCGCTCAGCACCGCCGCGACGATCAACTTCTCATCCGCCACTGCCTTCGACACCGCATCCGGCAATGGGCCGGAGTTGCCGATGCACGTCGTGCAGCCATAGCCGACAAGGTTGAACTTCAGCGCCGCCAGATACGGCAACAGTCCCGACGCCTGCAGGTACTCGGTCACCACCTTTGAGC
>CAYNDS010000101.1:0-7178 GCA_964395885.1 uncultured Solibacteraceae bacterium
CGGCCGCGTTTCTCGCCGACCTCGGACGCAGCTTCACTTCGGTCGACGTCTCGAATCCCGCCGCGCCCGTCTTGACTCGGTCTTTGGAGCCGCGGTTCGGCGGCCTGCTCTACGACGTTGCTTATGCCGGAGACTTTGCCTTTGTGGCGGACGTGTTCTTCGTGAACGACACATCGGTCATTGACATCTCCAACCCCCTTGCGCCAGCGGCCCGCTTCCTGCTGCGGTTTCCCGGCGACGCCACCGGTTTAAGTGTGGCAGCCGACGCCAGCTTCGTGTACCTAATTACGGACGATCGCCGCCTCAATATCGGCCAATATCGCGGCCTCACCGACAACGCGGGGATCGCGCCGACGGTTTCCCTGACCCAGCCCGCGACCGGACAACAGTTGATCGCGCGCTCCACCGCTACCGCCCGCATCACCGCAACGGATGATGTCGCCGTCGCGGCGGTCCAACTGGTGATGGATGGGCAGGTGGTCGCCTCCACTACCGGAGCCGGACCCAGCTACGAACTGGACTTCCTGGTGCCAAAAGGCGTCACCCGCGTCCGGCTGCAAGCCCGAGCGCTGGACCTGGCGGGCAACATCGGCTCCTCGCCCGAGTTCGAATTCGCCGTCGTCGTCGGCCCGCTCACCACTGCCACGGGAACTGGCGCGGATCGCAGTGGCACTCCGGCGGCCAATGCCCGCATGCACGTTCTGAACGAATTCTTCGGTATCGCCGGGGCGGATGCCCGCTTCAGCATCACCGGAGTCCCCGCTGCCATCAACCGCTTCCGCGTTTATGGCGAGGCTCTCATCGGCGGCACCCGCGTCCGTGGCAGGTCCGACTGGCTGAACACCGTGCCGAACGGGACCGTCAACGCCGGGGCCCTGGTCTACTTTCCCGACCAGGACTGGGACGGCCTGCCGGACGACTACGAGTCGCAGTACTCCTGCCTGTTCGTGGACCGCGAGGATGACGACCGCGACCCGGATGGTGACGGCTTCACCTCGCTGGAAGAGTATTTGGTGGGGACTAACCCCTGTGTGTTCGACCTAGAGCGTGGCAGAAGATGGGTGATGGCCCCCTTTGTTTTCGTAAGGAGCGCACCTGCACCCGCACCATCGAACATGCAGTCCTCAGAAGCAAAGTCCTCGGCTGGCGAAACTCGGCCAACTCACTCAGGCGTTCAGAGCCGCGGGTCAGAGCCTGACACCCGACTTCTGAACAAGCGGATTGATACGCTCGGTACAATCCTCAGAGCTGCTGGAGATAGGAAGCCCACTGATCCATTCAGCGTTGCATTTACAGGTGACAGTGGGACTAGGGTCGAGATGGTTCCTCCAGGAGCCCTCGTTGGGCTTAGCTATCCCGCAACTCCTGGTGTGCAGATGGTCGAGTTCCAAGTAGACGGCGCAACTCTCGAACGTGCACAGCGTGCGCCATTCGCGTCCTCCTTCGTGCTCCCACCAGGTGCGTACTCTTTGCTCGTAAGAGCTCTTGCGACTGATTCGGGAGGCCGCCTCGTCTCCGCCCGTGACGTTTTGTTGATGTCTCGTTCTTCCCCGAATGACACGATTCGCCTTGAATTGAGCGATTCAGAAGGTCACGCCGTTGCGGATGAGACTGTAAGTATCGTACTTCCTGGGCTTCAGGCCGAAGTATTCGATTACTCCAGGCCGCTATTTAGCATTCCTCGAACGGGTAATCGGATCCCTGATAGCCTCAAGTCAGTATCAGCGCTCGCATACCGCAATCCCGTGGCGATCTTCGGCTCTGACCCATTTGGGTTTAGCGCCTCCCCGGATCTTGCGGTTCGCTTTAGCGGCTCGCTCTTAATCGACGTGCCAGGTCGGTACCGGTTTTCCATCCGAGGTGGAGCTGGGTGGCGACTAGCCATTGGCGGTATATCAGTCCTCACGAGTGCAGCGGAAGTGGATTCCCGATCCTCACTTGCTGAGGTGTACCTTGACGTGGGCGAACATCAAGTAGAGATCGAGTATTACGCCGCCGTCGGCGCTCCAGAACTCATATGGGAATGGGGACGAGATGCTGAGTCACTGGTGGTTGTTCCGACGAGTCGTCTCATCCACCGTCGGCAGGCTCGTTCGTCGGCTTCGGGTAGCCTGTCGCTCTCGCATATTGAGCCGTGGATGAGATGGCTCGGCATCGAGAGCAGAAAGCATTTTACGCTAGTAGATGTGGTGGGTGATCGGAGGGAGTTGCCCGTGATTGTGCAGGTCCAGCAATGATCTTTCTGCGGGTCGTCGTAGCGGCAGGCGTAGCTTTCTCGGCTGGGGGACAGGTTTGGAGGGGAAGCGGATCTGACGGGTCGGACGGTGCACTGATCATAGACCGCAATACGCCTGGTTACAACGCATTCTTGAATTGGTACCTCTTTGATCCCGTAAGACTCAACCTTGATCGTGACGGCGACAATGTCTATCACTTCACTACTTTCACTATCCGAGACAACGTTCGCGTAGTTCTGCGAAGTAACCTGATGCGTCGGCAAGGACCCATCGTGTTTCTCGCAAGGGGCAGCGTCACTATAGCTGGTCAATTGGATGCGTCTGGGGGCTTCGGAGCGTTCAGTAGCATTCCGAGCATTCCTGGTCCCGGGGGATTTCCGGGCGGATTACGAAGTGGCCCGGGTTGGGGTCCTGGAGCTGGCAAGAGCCCAACCAATATTTGGGAAGGCTGCCCGGGAGCCCACACGGCCTTGGTGAGGGTTTCCTCCTGTCCAGACCAACCATTGCCATATGGAACGGAGACGCTACGACCACTTACAGGCGGAAGTGGCGGTAGCGGCAATTACTTTGGTCTCACCGGTGGTGCGGGAGGAGGTGCTCTTCGGATTTCAAGCAACAAAGAGATCGTGTTTGGAACTGGCTGGTCTGGAGGCAATGCTGTAGGATGTACAACTGACTTCCGAATTGACGCGAATGGAGGCCCTGGCGGTTCCGGGAACGTGGCTGAAGCTGGTGCTGGTTCTGGAGGAGCTGTGTATCTTCAGGCGTTGACCATAGCCGGATGTGGTGTACATGTCTTTGCATTAGGAAGTGGTAGGCTCACAAGCGCGTCTGGTCGCATTCGACTTGAAGCCGAAGAGCTAATCAATATGTCGGCACAACCTTCAGCGTCCGTAGGTAAACCTTCGGATGTACCAATCGAGCAGAACGTCCCACTCATTCGGATTGTGAGCGTCAACGGTACTTTGGTCTCTCAGAGTCCAAGGTTCGACTTCTTAGGCGTACCGGATGTAACGATCGACGCAAATGGTCTGCCAGTGCCAGTGGTGATTGAGGCACGTAACCTTCCGGTCGACGTGCCAATCACCTTATTGTTAATGTCCACGCAAGGCAGCGGTGGCGCCACTGCCACGATCACATTGAAGGGAACACGGGCGAGTTCGACCGGTTCTACTGACGTCGTTCTTCCCGTTGGAAACCATGGCTTGCTTGCCCGGGCAGTCTGGTAATGTTCGCTCTCGCGTTATTGCTTCTGCTGGCCCAGGTTGGTTCCGAGCGGGCTCTCCCTCGCAACCTGGCGGAAGGAGAGGAAGTTACCATCGCTCTCCCGGAACTCCTGCGTCACGGCAAACTGCTCTTCAACGCCAACTGGACCGCGGAGGACGGCGGCGGCCGTCCTCTGACCAAGGGCAACGGGCGCGGCCTCTCAGACCCCTCCCGCAGACTAGAGGGCGCTCGTACGTTCAACCGCCTCTCCGGTCCCGACGCGAACTCCTGCTTTGGCTGCCACAACTCCCCGCATGGCCAATCCGGTGGCGGCGGCGACTTCGTCACGAACGTCTTCGTGCTTGGGCAGCGGTTTGACTTCGCCACGCTCGACCATCGCGACCCCCTCCCCACGCGTGGCTCCCGCGATGAAGGTGGCGAGCCGCTGACCGCTGAGACGTTCGCCAACTTGCGCGCCACAACGGGAATGTTCGGCGGCGGCTATCTGGAGATGGTGGCCCGGCAGATCACGACGGACTTGCAGACAATTCGGGACTCGCTGGCGCTGGGTGAGACGAAAGAACTTGTCTCCAAGGGGGTCCGCTTCGGGAAGTTGACGCGGCGCAAGGATGGCACCTGGGATACGTCGGCCGTCGACGGTCTCTCTCGATTGAGTCTGCTGTCCGCCACGTCGCAGGACCCGCCGTCGCTGATCATTCGTCCGTGGCACCAGGCCGGGAACGTCATCTCGCTGCGTGAGTTCACCAACAACGCGCTCAACCAGCATCACGGCATCCAGACGGTGGAGCGCTTCGGGCTCGACACCGATCCGGACGGCGACGGAGTGACGAACGAATTGACGCGCGGCGACGTCACCGCGCTGACGCTGTACCAAGCGGCGCTGGCCGTTCCTGGCCGGGTGATCCCGCGCGACCCAATCGTCGAACGCGCGGTCTTGCGAGGCGAAAAGCTGTTCGAAACCGTCGGTTGCGCGTCGTGCCACGTCCCGGCGCTGCCGCTGGACCGTCGCGGCTGGATCTTCGAGGAACCTGGCCCCTTCAATCCGCCGATGAACTTGCGCCAGGGCGATACGGCCACGCTCCGCGTCAATCTGAACGGTCCGCAGTTGCCGCAACCGCGGCTGGACGTCGTTGGGGATACGGTCTGGGTCCCCGCGTATACCGACTTCAAGCTCCATGACATTACGTCAGGTCCGGACGACTTCAATGCCGAGCCTCTGGACATGAACTTCGGAACTTGGTCAGTCAACTTCGGTAAGGGCAACCGCAAGTTCCTGACCAAGCGGTTGTGGGGCTGCGCGAATGAGCCGCCCTACTTCCACCATGGGTTGTTCACCACTTTGCGGCAGGCGGTACTGGCGCACAACGGGGAGGCGCGTGAGTCTCGTGTTGCGTTCGAGCGGCTGTCAAAGGACGATCGGGACTCGGTAATCGAGTTTCTAAAGACGCTACAAGTGCTGCCGGCCGGGACTAAGCACCGGATTGTGGATGAGAACTACGAGGCGCGCCCGTGGCCTCCGAAGACTGGCGAGGCTACTCAATGAGCAAGTTGGCGATCGCGCTTTTTTCCGTCACGACGGTGTTCGCCGCCGAACGACCGGTACTGGAGATCTACTCGGACTTTCAGTGTCCGTTCTGCGCCCGGCTGGCTGCTCCGGTTGAAAAGCTGCGGGCCGCTGTTGGTGACCTGGTCGAGATTCGCTTTCGAGACTTCCCGTTAGACTTTCACCGCGATGCTCCGCTGGCGCATTTGGCCGCCCGTGCTGCCCGCGCGCAGGGCAAGTTCTGGGAGATGCACGACCTGATCTTTGGGGGGCGATTAGGGCTGAAGCGCGAGGCCCTGTTCGAGTACGCGCGCGAGCTTGGATTGGATATGGCCAGGTTCGAGGCCGATCTGAAGAGCGAAGCACTGTTCGCGGCGGTGGAGGCGGATAAGAAGGCTGGGACTGCGGTGGGCGTGGGTGGGACGCCGACTCTGTTTCTGAATGGCAAGCCGTTCGTTTCCGGCCGGACCTATCGGGAGTTGCGGCGCACGATCGAGGCGCAGAGTGGCGTGCGGCTGGGGACCATGCTGACGGAAGACCGGCTGCTGCGAGGTGGGCCGGGTAAGGCGAAGGTGCTGGAGGCGTTCGTTCGGTTCACCGGTGCGGATGCAGCCTCGACGCTCAGTGCGGCTGACGTGGCTTATCGACAGTGCTCCCCAGATTGTTCGCTTCGGCTGCGCTACTTCCCAGCGGGACCAGGATCGGACGTTCCGTTTCTTGGTTGGCTCGCCGCATCGGCACAAGGCAGGGGTTGGGAGATGGCCACCGCCTTGGCGAAGATCTTAGAACCGCCGAGCCTGGATGGCCTGATCCCGATTGCCGCTGGGTTGAGCTTAGATCTGGAGCGGTTCTGGCGGTACTTGGAGACCGATCAGTACGACGGTCACTTGGCCGAAGACACTGCCGCCGCCCGACGAATGAATCTTATGGCTCCCGCACTGGTGGTGGGGAGTGACGTGCGTCCGCTGGTCGAGAAGGTCGTTGTCGCTGGCGGGCGGTAGTCGCTACGGGTTGGACGGCGTCTTAAGGCAGATTCGATGCGGAGACGACTGGTACTCCGAGGAGCCGGCCGAGTGAGAGAACTGCTGTCGCCTTCGCTCGGGGGATGGGCGTGCCGTTGATCCAGTGGTCATTCGAGACTGCGAGGATGACATGTGGAGGGGAAACGGCCGCCAGCAGCGCGGGCCAAGCAAGCAGTTGTTCGTTGCAGATCAGCACGGCGGCGCGCTGGCCGGCCACCTCGATCTGGGCGGCGCTGGCGAGATGAAGGCGTGCGCCGCTTTCGGCTGCTGGCTTCCACATTGCGATGGGGACCGGGATGCGCTGGAGAGCCGCGGCATTAGTCGAGCCAATCGCGATGACGGCGTTGTCGTAGGTGGCTTCCGTCGTCGACTGGCTGGCCGATGAACCTTGCAAGGCGGCTAATTCGGCGGAGAAATCGAAGGTGGTCCGGTGCACTAGCTTCCCGCCGAATAGGATTGTGGCGTTCTTGCGACGTAGTTCTTGGATGGTGGCGGCCCACCAATCGAGTGAGCCGTCATGCCACTCGGTGAGCAGGCCTTCGGGGAGAAGGATTACCTCGCCGCTCGTGGCGGCATGCGCGGTGTGCTTTAGGAACTGGGTAGCGTCAAACTGCGCTTGGGTGCTGCTTGTATCGCCGAGGTGCGTCGTCACGCCGCGCCAGTTGGTCAGCGGCTCCGGTGGGCGATAGATGACGTTCGATGCGAGGGCGATGGTCGCGAGGCCGATCAGGACTCGCCGTACAGGAAGACTCAGCAGCAGCACCAAAAGAAATCCAACCGCGCCAAGGCCGGGAAAGAAAAGGCCGGCAGCCATCAGGGGCGATGCGTAGCCGATGATGCCGAGCGGCGGGAGCGCGTGGATCAGCACTGCAGCGATGGATCGCCACCACTGCGGCTGCGCGGACCAGAGGGCCGGGTACGGCGCGGACAGTAGCAGTGCTGCCACGAGCCAAAGAAGCGGACCCGGCAGGTGCAAGGCGTGTGATGCGGGAATGATCGGCCACAGCGCTCCGGCGGAGTAGCCGAAGGCGCTCAATGCTGCCTCGCGGCTAGTCGGCTGGCGGAAGACAAGGTGCGGGAGCAGCACCATGAGCGCAAGTGCCGGGATGTACCCGGTCGAGACGACCAAGCCAATCAGAAGGCCGATCA
>CAYNDS010000101.1:7188-15357 GCA_964395885.1 uncultured Solibacteraceae bacterium
CGTGAGAAGCGGTCGTAGTCGTGCGCGAACGTCCTTCACTGCAACAGGACCGATGTAGCGGCTGTCGAAGCTCCGGGGGCTGTATGACGACGCCGCCCAGATTGCTCCAGCCGCAACAACGCAGCCGGTTTCCGGCGGCCACCCATGCAGGTCCCGTCCCTTGCTGTCTCGCGCGAGCGGAGCCGTGTTTCCCAAAAGCACACCGTTCACGCGGATGCCCTCCGCGCTCACACCCACGCAGTCGCCCTCGCGCGCCACAAGGGGCTTCAGCAGCGGAGTGCCGCCATCGGGGCAGTTTCCGCGAGAGCGATAGCCTCGTTCTGCTGCGAGCCGCGCCCAGGGCTCTGCCGGACAGAACTCGACCAAGCTGCCGCTCTCGTCACCGATGTACAGGCCAACGGGTAGTGACGGCGAAGTGTTAATCCGAATACCCAAGCGCCCAACAGTCGTGAACAGGGCCACTAGCCCAACCCCGATCACCACAGAGCCAGACGCCGCTCTACCCAACCGGCCAGTCATCGCCTGCTCCACTCTTCGTCTCCTGCTCGACCGGCTGCTCCCCTACAAGCTCCGGCATATCGAGCTCGCGATTCTCGGCGACTCGATGGCACTTGCGCACAACGATTTCGTGCACCGTCCTCGGCGTGCCGTCGGCGGGCGTGAACTTCCGCTGCTGAATGCGGCCCTCAACGAAGATGTTGTCGCCCTGCTCGAAAGTTGCCGCTACTCGCGCCATCTGGTCATAGAACGAGAGGCTGTGCCAGTTTGTCTGCTTGTGAACAGCTCCAACACTATCCGTGTACCGGTAGGTCTCTCCCAAGCGGGCATTCGCCACCGCTACGCCCGATGGCATGTAGCGCAATGACGGCTTCGCCGCCAGGTAGCCCGCGACTTCCACGCGATTGCATTGCATCACTCATCTCCTATCCGAATGATCTCTTCCCAGTAGCCCGCCTCCACCGCAGACATCTCGCCAACCTCCGACCTACTCGATGGAGGGGGGACGTTCGCACGCCTGTTCAGTTCCGGATCGAGGAAGTAGAGCATCTGCGTACCGAGAATCGGGTAGTGGCCACTGACAAACACCAGCGATTGCCCCGGCCCGACGATCCGCTCGGCACCATCCACTCGCTCCTTCCGAGGCGGAGCCAGGCGCAGCACCTCGTCGGGTGTCATCAGCGGGCGCTGCACGTGGTCGACGCTTGCGTTCACATGGCCCATCACCGGACCGAACCGCGACCCGCTGAACGTGTAGCTTGCCTTTTCGACAGTGGTCGTGCCGGTCATCTTGGAAAGCAGCTCCGCCGTTTCGTACTGGTTCGGAGCGAAGGCAACGCGCACCTGGCAGTTCGAAACGATGCTTTCGTTCGCTCCGTACGCATCGACGATCTGCCGAATGTCCTGCGTAATGAGGTACGCCTTCAGCCCATAGCCGGCCATGTACGACAGCGCGTCCGCAAACACCTCCATACGGTTGAGGCTGGGGAACTCGTCGATGAGCACCAGAAGCCGGTGCCGGTTGTGCTTTTGCTCGACGCCGTCGAATTGCATCCGTTCCGTGAGGCGGTTCACCGTCATCGTGAACAGCAATCGCATCAGGGGCCGCAAACGGATCTTGTCGCTCGGCGGCACTACCAAGTACAGCGACACTGGCCTGTCCATCCCGACCAGGTCTGTGAGTTTGAAGTCACTCTCCGAAGTGTTGCGGGCCAGCACAGGATCGCTGTAGAGGGTCAGCGCCGTTTTGGCCGTGGAGAGGACTCCGCCGAAGTCTCGATCCTCCTTGTCGAGCATCTCCTGAACCTTCTCCCGAACCACCGGATGGGTGCGCGTCCTCTCGCCGGTAGGCGTGCGCCACCCGCGACGGAAGTCTGGGTCATGCGGGAAGTTCAAGAGATCGGTCAGCGTGTCGCGAAAGCTTTGCCCCGGCGTGGTGAGCGTTTGCGCTAAGCCGGCGAGGGTGGCCGGTGCGCCCCCGGCTACGGCCGCGTAGCAGACGTGAAGAATCATGCCGGTTGCAATGGACGTGGCCGCATCCTGCCAGTAGCGCTCCTGGGCGCTGTCCTCGCCGGTGCGCACGATCATGCTGGCGATGTTCTGGGCGTCGGAAACGTCGCGCAATGTTCCGATCCGAACTTCGGCGAGCGGATTGAATCGACAACTACCCTCATCTTCGACCGGCGAGAAGCGGAAGCACTGATGGCCTTGGGCAGCCCGGAACCCGGCGGTTTTCGCCCAGTTCTCACCCTTGATGTCGTACACGATCGCGCTTTCGTTCCAAGCCAGCAGCGTCGGAATGACCAGCCCAACGCCTTTGCCGGAACGAGTGGGCGCGAACGCAAGCACGTGCTCTGGCCCGTTGTGACGCAGATAGCGCAGGCGCGAGGAACCGGCTTCCTGGAATGCGCCGACATAGACGCCGTCGTCCACATCGAGCATCCCAGTGGCTCGGACGTCTTCTTCCGTGGCCCAACGCGCCGAGCCGTGTAGGTCTTCCGCGTTGCGCGAGAGCCGCCGCGCCCGTCGATTCGCGACCACGAAGAAGATGGCCAGACACCCGAATGAGCCGAAGAAAACGATCATCTCGCCCTCGAACAACGGCTTGCGTATCCTGGCGTCGCGAGAGGTGGCGTGGTGCCATCCCCAAACCGTCCAGGCGAACGGCTGGTAGACAGCAACACCGCGGATGATCCGCAGTGGCTGTCCGAGCGCCGGTTGATAGCGGAACGAGGCCGCGACGTATTGCGTCACAGCCCAGTTCACGCCGACCAGACTGGCAAGGCCGAGCAATGCGGCGCGCCAGTCGTAGCCACCCAGAAAGCCGGGCTTCGGAGGCTTGCGATACATCGAGCCAGTTCCCGTGGTCATCGCGTTCGCGCCATCTCCGGCTGCCGGACGCGCTGATGGTTGTCCCGGACCTGGCCCAATTCGAGGCTGTATGCGATCGCGACGTTCGCGCCCACCGCGGGCGCATCCGTGAGCGAACTCTTCTCATGAGCGATGACGGATCGTGCCGAGACTTGCTGCAGGAGCTGATCCGCCGTCTCAGCCACGATCGGGCCGCGGTAGAGCCCGCTTTCCCGGTCCGCCGCGAACGTTCGCACGCCTGCACCAAGGGTGCGATTCGCCAATGCCGCCGCCTCTTCCAACCCCTCACGGGCGGACTCAGCCCGTTTCAGAGCCGCTGGCTTGTTCTCGTAGCTCAGAGTTTTGTCGCGCTCAAACGCGAGCAGGAAGTCCGTCGCGGCTGCGGCGTCGTGAGCCGCTCGGAAGATTTCATTCTTGTCGTGACTGAGGGCCTGAATCCAAGCGCCAACATAAGCAGCATGGCGGTCAGGATCGTGGGGGATGCCTTTCTCGGCCGCAAGAAAGAGGCTGGCCATTTCGGCGCGTAGTTCCTCTCTCGCGTAGTTGGCGTCTCCGAACCCTGTGGACTCGTTCAAGGTTGCACGGTTCAGACGGCTGGTGTGCCCTGTCCAGTGCGCGAGTTCGTGAAGCGCCGTACCGTAGTATCCGGTCGCGTCCTTAAACGCTGCGCGCGGCGGCAGGTGAACCGCGTCTTCCAGGCGATTGTAGAAGGCGCGATCGTGCTGATCATGAAACAGCTTCGCGCCCGACTTCTCCAGAATCTGCTCGCCCGTTTGCGCGATCTCGAACTCGGCACGGCTCTTCGGTTCAAGCGGGGGGATGCCCGCAATCTGCGAGGCGTTGAAGACCGTGTAGATCCGATGGATGAGACGTGTTCGTTCACCGTCGGCTTCTTTCTCCTGCTTCTCTGGCTTCTCCGTCCCGTCTGACGCCTTCGACGGGGTACGATCCCAGAACTCGATGCGAGTCCCGCGCTCGCCTGCTCGCACTTGCCAGCCCTCGGCGGCTGCCTGACGATAGGTAAGCCAACGCGGGTCCGTGTAGCCCGCCTCCATCGCGCTCGCCATCAGCTGGATCGCGTTACCGCCCCGGTAAGCCCGGCCCGTGGTCGGGTTCATCGGCATCGACGGAGTCGCCTCCCACGGCTTCTGCCATGGCGCAACGCCTTTCTCCAACATTGCGATGATGCCGTTGGTGACGTCGTGACGAAAGTCGCGACGCTCCTCGGGAGTGTTCGGCGAGGAAGTGGCGGCGTTCATGACCGCACCTCCTCGTCAACTGGCGCTTCGTTTTCGAATCCCGAGCCGGCCAGGGGCTCGGCTCCAATGGCTTCCGCTTCGGCAAACAGTTTGAGCTGTTCGTCCGCGGGACCCGTCAGGTTGGGTGACATGTGAACTCCTTGCGCGGCGGTGGCCGCTACGCGCTAGGGAGCGGTGGACGGAACATGGGACAACGAAGCCTACGCTTACCGCTCGGGTCCGCTTGGCCGCCGGTCCGTGCGGCGACGTGGGGCTGCGGCAACCTCTTTCACTGCCAACGTCGGTCGTCCGCCTTCCCATACCTTCCGCAAACTGATCCGACTGCCAACGCGCAACTGCCCCTTGCGGCGCAACTCGTGAATCTCGTCGGTGTAGGGGATATGGTGCACCTTTCCGTCTGTCCCTTCCAGCAACAAATAGGGTCGGCCAGCGGTGGCGCCCACCTCGTCCTCGCCATGTACCAACACTCGGCCTTCCACTTCGGTCAGTTTGCGGAGATCCAGCGATAAGAAGGGGAGCCGGTCGTCAGAAAGCGCGACTCCATGCGCGGCCAGCGTCTTCTGGCGATCACGTCCACGCTTCATTGCGCGGAGCACCGCTTCGAAGTCGCGCCGGACCTCCCAATCCCCCGCGCCGACCTGCTCGGCAAGGCCCATCGTGACGAGCGTATTCAGCCGCAGTCGGAGACGAACGGCCAAAGTGCCCTTCATCGGGAGTTCGTGTTGCGAGTAGACGAATCGCTCGGCATCGCCATTCTCATCGAGCGCCGCCTTCGCGATGACGCGGTCGAGACTCGTTATGTGAGGCTGTGTCGTTTCGCGCTGCTGGGCGAGTTCTGCATCTTGCGTTGTTCGCCACCCAAGTTCGCGTGTGCAAAGGCGCTGCGCCGCATCTCGCATGCCGTGCTTGACGTACTCTCGCGCAAACTTCACTGCCTCTCCAGTGCGATCGAGGCCGCGGACAGCAACGTGAACGTGTGGATAGTCGGTGTTGGTGTGGATCACCGCGGCCCACTCTAGCCGATGGTCGGTCTCCCGCTCCACTTGGTCGATCCATTGCCGTGTGAATGTCATGAGGTCGAGGCGCTCACCGAACTCCGGCGAAAGAATCACCTTCCACAGCCGAGGATCTCCTTCGGCCTGCCAGCGATTGAG
The DNA here is from genome assembly GCA_964395885.1 of uncultured Solibacteraceae bacterium. Taxonomy (GTDB): domain Bacteria; phylum Acidobacteriota; class Terriglobia; order Bryobacterales; family Bryobacteraceae; genus JAPKYZ01. Next base: position 12,470 of record CAYNDS010000101.1, read on the forward strand.
CGTTGCGGAGAGGTCGATCTGATCGTCAGTTGCGTCGAAGCCGGTCTGCTTGGCACCGCCGTCGCGCGATCCGGAATCGCGAGCCAGATAGCGGCCATGCGCTTTCCACAGTCCTGGCGTCTTGGACTTGGCATAGCTGAGCCGCACCGCACATCTTTGCTGATAGGGCTTCGGCTTGGGAGCGTTCGCGAGCGAGGTTGCACGGCGGGACGCCCGAGCGTATCGCAGCACCTCGCGAAGTGCGTCGCAGACAGGCACCGACGAGGTCTTCTCCGTCCGTGAGCGCGTGGGCTTGCGTGGACGTAGCCGGAAGTCCGGCTCTTCATCCTTGCGCTTCGGCATTGCCTGATAGCTCCTGCAGCATCGATTTCGATTCCTCCGCCATTGCCCGCCCGACCGTCCGCAGCAGCCGCGCATGGCGTTGCTGCGCCTTGGCGATCGCTGGCTGCAATTCCTCGCCTGCCGGCTCGGGTAGGCAGGTCAGGAGCAGCTTCGTCAGGCTGTCGACATATGCGAACAACGCTTGGTGGTCGCGCAAGCCGCGAAGCAGATAATTGTGGAGCCGGTCGAGTACTTTCGCCTGCGACGCGATCGCGTCGAGGGTCGCGGATTCGCCCAAGGTTGCTTGCTGAAGGAGTGCCCGAACGAAGGCCGAGGAGCTCGGGAAGCCCCGGTCCTTTGCTGTGGCAGCCAGTTGCGAGTGGATTGCGGCACTTAACCGTACGTTGATGCGGAAGCTCTGCATACCCCGAAGGGAGCGGCTTAACCGGGTTCGGGACACGTGTGCACCGCCTGGACCTAGGTCGGATGAGGGGGTGGTGCACAATATTGCGCCAGGCGTAGCAGCTAGATCAGCAGCCGCGGAGCGGTCCGTGGCACCGCCTTTATGTTCCACTACCCGTCTTTTGTCTCCCGATGGCGTTGTTCTTCGAACCTACCGTGCTGATTTTTGCTGATCTTTGCTGACTTTTGCTGACTCACCACCGACAGTGCTGATTCTTGCTGACGATTGCTGACTTCTGCTGACTTTTGCTGATTCGCGTCCCGATCACCCGCGCACACGCCCTACCAAGTGAGAGCAATGCAGCTGGACCAGATCGAGGCAACGCAGCGGAGAAAGCCGACCCTTCGAACCCTACGGGGCCTTCCCCCTTCCGGCAAAACCGGGCGCATCAGCCAACTTCTGCCCGACATTGATGCTGCACTCGCGTCCGGGCACTCGCTGAAGACCATTTGGGAGGTAGCGGCCGAGGACGGGTTCGACATCTCCTATAAACAGTTCTCGTGCTATCTCGGTCGCGCTCGACGGCGACTCAAGGGATCGAAGCCAGAACGAGATGCCTCACCGGTGCCCGAACCTATCCTGATCGATCCAGCAGCAACACCGCCCCCGCCGGTAGCCGACCCATTCGCCAACCTGCGCACCGCCCGCGAGCGAAAGCGCGCCAACGGATTCGAGTACGACCCGTTCTCTACCAACAAAGACTTGATCTAAAGGAGCACACATGCCCAAACAACAAGAGCAACCGCCCGAGCCTTCCACCGTCCACATTGTTTTGCAAGGGAAAGGCGGGGTCGGCAAGAGCTACGTGGCGGCCCTGCTCACTCAGTACCTTCGCGACAAGCAGCGGCCCGTCACGTGTTTCGATGTCGACCCGGTGAACGCAACGCTGTCCCAATACGCTTCGATCCAAGCAGAGCACGTCAACGTGCTCCGCGACGGATCGATCCACGAGAAGAAGTTCGACTACCTGATCGACCGGCTCTGCGATGGTTCGGGTACGTTCGTGATCGACACGGGAGCGACCACGTTCGTGCCGCTGTGGAACTACATCTGTCGCAATGAGGCAATCGCGTTCCTCCACGGAGCGGGCCGCCGAGTGCTGATCCACGCGGTCGTCGCGGGCGGACAGGCCCTTACGGACACAGTGAACGGGTTCCAGCGGATCGCCGCAACTCTTGCCCATCCGTGCATCGTGGTCTGGGTCAACGAGTTCTTCGGCGAAGTCCGTCAGGACGGTAAGCCTTTCGAGGAGTTCCGCGTCGCAATTGAGAACGCGGACAAGTTAATCGGCGTCGTGGTGATCGAGGAGCGCAACAAACAGACCTTCGGTGAAGATGTGCAGCAGATGCTGACCGAACGTATCCTCTTCGAGGAAGCGCGGAGATCGTCGAACTACTCCCTGATCGCCAAGCAGCGTCTCAGCATTGTGCGCCGCGACCTGTATCGCCAGCTTGACGGGCTACCCCTGACGTGAGCGGAACGACACTCGATGTGGAACGCATTATTGCGGAGGTGGCCGGGCGCCACGGAGTGCTCCTGCGTCCGGACGATCCTGCGTTCGCGCTTGTCACCATCAATCGGCTCGTGCTGGAGAGCCATCTGGCGCACTTGGAGGCTCGGCTCGACCAGCGGATCAAGAGCATGGAGCACGCAATCGCGGCTACCGAAAGACGCGCTGGAATGGAGATCGCGAAGCGCGCTAAGGCGTTCACGGCCCATCCCCGCATCAATCACCTTCAAACGGTAGCGGCTGCGGCGCTGCTCTTCGGCTTTGTCATGGGCTGGCTGCTTGCCTCGGCAAATCACTAACGGGAGCGATCCGAGAGTGCCCGATCCAGTGCTTTGCGCAGCGTTCGCCGAAGATAGTCGGCTTGCCGCGTCTCGCTTCCTTTGTGTGAAAGGTCTCTGCTCGCCAGGTGCCTGGCTACGTCGTCCTCCGCTACACCGTGCGAAAGAGCATAGACAGCATAGGCCAAGTCAACCCGATTTCCGTCGCCGCCGTAACGGGAATCAGAGCGGAATTCATCAATAGTTTTTAGGCGATTCGTGGGAAGTCCAGCGTTGATGCTGAAACTGGGCCTGCGGCTCGCTTCGAGGTGCGTCA
>CAYNDS010000102.1:0-11831 GCA_964395885.1 uncultured Solibacteraceae bacterium
GAGCGGCATGAATCCCGCCGCATCGACAATCAGCTGCGCGGCCGCGCCGGACGCCAGGGCGACCCCGGACAGTCCCGCTTCTACCTGTCGCTGCAGGACGATCTGCTCCGCATCTTTGGCGGAGAGCGCATCCAGAACCTCATGCTGCGCCTCGGCATGACCGAAGACGAGCCCATCGAATCCGGCCTGATCACGAAGCGCATCGCCGCCGCCCAGAAAGCCGTCGAAGCGCAAAACTTCTCCATGCGGAAGCACCTGCTCGAGTACGACGACGTCATGAACAAGCAGCGCCAGGCCGTCTACGGCATGCGCCGCAACCTGCTCGAAGGCGCCGACCAGCGGGAGCGCATCAAGGAAATGGTCGCCGGCATCGTCGGCACCTATGTCGACACCCGCTGCCCCGAAGGCGCCCACGGCGACAACTGGGACCTGCTCGGCCTGCAGTCCGACGTCCTGACACAGTTCGGCGTCCGCATTGAGCCCTCCGAGCTGGGTGGCCTCACGAAAGCCGAGTTGGAACAGCAGCTGCTCGACCGCCTCGAAAGCCGCTACCAGGAGAAGGAGCGCATGATCGGCGTCGATCTGATGCGGCAAACTGAACGCATCATCATGCTGAACGTGATCGACAACCAGTGGAAAGATCACCTCTTGTCGATGGACCATCTGAAAGAAGGAATCGGCCTACGAGGATACGGACAGAAGGACCCGCTGATCGAGTACAAGAAGGAATCGTTCCAGATCTTCCAGGCGATGATGGACCGGATCGAGGACGAGACTGTCCGGTATCTTTTCTTCCTCCAGGTCGCCGAAGCCGAAGATCAGCTCGCTCAGTTTGAGGACAACCTGCCGTCGGTCGAACCGGAAGCCGAAGCCGAACCGGAACCCGCCGTGGTGGCCGCCGCCCAGAGTTCCGTCCTCGACTTTACCCGCAACTTGCAGAAAAAGAAGGAGCGGGAGATGGCCGCGCTCCAGTTTGTCGGCGGCGACGGCTCCCAGGCCGCAAAACCCACGCCGGCGGTGAACAAAGAAGCCCGAATCGGCCGCAATGACCCGTGTCCCTGTGGAAGCGGAAAGAAGTACAAGAAATGCTGTGGCGTAAACTCCTAGTTTTCATTGGTTTGGCGGTTCCTGCCGCTGCCGCCATCTGGCCTGCCGGATTTCAGGACTACCGCCGCGTCGGCGACGCCGCTCCGTGGCAGGCGCCGGAGCGTCCGGAGGTCTGGAAAGAGTACGGCCTGCTCGAAGCGGAGCAGGCCACCTACCAGGCCTCCGCCAAGCCCTTCCGCGTCACGGCATGGAAGTTCCAGGACGCCACCGGTGCCATCGCCGCCTGGCAATGGCTGCTGCCCGCCTCCGCCAAGCCCTCCCGAGGCCTGCCGTACGCGGCCACTTTCGACGACGGCACGCGCCGCGGAAGCGTGGCCGCACTTGGCAACTATGTCATTCAATTTGAAGGACTTCGTCCCTCCACAGCAGAGCTGAAGCTGGTCTTTGAAGAGTTGCCCGGCTTCCGCCAGCCCCCGGCCCCCACCCTGCCGCAATACATTCCGAAAGCGGCAGATTTCGCCTCCAGCCGCTACATTCTCGGCCAGCAATCCCTTGCCGCGTTCCTGCCCGGCTGGACGCCCCAACGCGCGGGTCTGGATCTGGGCACGGAAATCCAACTCGCCGCCAAGGGAAACCTGCGGGTCGCCCTGATCCGCTACCCCACGCCGCAGTTGGCCCGGGCCAAGCAGCCGGAGTTTGAGGCCGACCCGAACCTCGCCGTGCGCCGTAGCGGGCCTCTGCTCGGCGTTGTTTTCGCCCAGGACGCGTCGAAGCCGGAGGACCGGGCTGCGGCAGCCCTCCTGTCCAGCGTCGATTTCCAGGCCACTGTCATCGAAAATGAGGCCAATCCGAACCGTCCCATCAAGGATGCCGCCAACCTGGTACTCGCCAACCTCGCCTTGGCCGGGGGACTGATCCTTCTCGCCCTCTCCGCCGGCCTGGTCTATGGCTTCCTTCGCGTGCGGAGAAGCGGCCGCCCGGGCGATCCGGACGCCTTCCAGACGCTCCATCTCAGTGACTCCGCGCCTTCCGCTAAGTGACCACGGTCGCATCAGTTACAGGCGTTCCGCACAGGTTTGCAACAGCTTTTGCACATTTTTTCAACAGGTGAATGAAACGCGATTTATTGCGTAAGATGCTTCAGAATCAACGAGTTGTGCCTGATTTCGGAGGCTCCGCTTTTTCTGATTGACTTCCTCTGCCCAACCTTTTAGACTTCAAACCACAAAGGTTTTGACGGTGGCCTGTGCTTCCGTTGGAATCGATTCTCCCATAGACACATCGCCATTCCGGTGATGCAAAAAAGCCCACCAGTCCGGTGGGCTTTTCTCTTTATCTGACGTGTGCGGGAGAGTTTTCTAGTGCGAGCCGACGGGTTGATCCGTCAGCTTCAGCGGCTTCGGCGGAGCCGCCACCAGCATGTCTTCCTTCCGCTTGATCAGCGTCGAAGTGTTGAAGCTGGCCAGCTCAAACGCGTGGCCATGGGTAATCGCATCCGTCGGGCACGCTTCCACGCAGTAGCCGCAGAAGATGCAGCGCGTGTAGTCGATGTTGTAGACCGAAGCGTAGCGTTCGCCGCCGGAAATCCGGACCGTCTCCGTGTTCTCTGCCGCCTCGATATAGATGCAGTCGGCCGGGCACGCCGCCGCGCACAGGAAGCAGGCAACGCACTTTTCCAGTCCATTCTCATCGCGCTGCAGGACGTGACCGCCGCGGAAGCGCTCCTGGAAGTTCGGCGCGACGTCCGGGTAGTCTTCGGTGATCGTGGGCTTCAGCATCTCCCCGAAGGTGATGCCCATGCCCTTCGCAATGGCCGCGGCCGAGCCGAGAACGTCGGTGATGGAAGGCATATGCTTTCTCTTAGAGTATCGTAAGCCTCACCCGGAGGCTCAGTTTTTGCTGCCTCAACCGGCTTTCCATTCCGGCACGTACTCGCCGGATTGAAAGGGTGCGATGCCCGCACGCTCGCCCAGTTCCAGGAAGAACGCCTTGGAGAAGCCCTCCGTCACGGCGCCAATCTCGCCCGAGGGCTCCAGCAGAAACATCGTCGGCACGTGCGAAATGCCGTAGGCGTTGGACGCCGCATAGCCCTTTGCCTCTTCATCCAGCAGCGCCGGAAACGTGACGCCGAAACGGGAGCGGAAGCTCTCCGTCGCCCCCGCGTGGTCCTGGCTGACGCCCAGAATTTTCACGCGGTCCGATGCCGCCAAACGCTCCAGAAATGGAAATGACATCTGGCACACCGGGCAGCTCACCTTGAAAAAGGCGAGCAGTACGGGCTTCCCGTCGCCCAACAGGGACTGCTTGGTGGCTGCGCCGCCGCCCAGCAATGCCAGTTCGAAGTCCGGTGCCGCCGCACCCGCCTCCAGCAGTTCCATCGCGATTAGCTGGCCTCTCCCTTCACAAACTCCAGAATATCGAACTTCTTGATTTTCCGGTCCGGGTAGAAGCTGTTGATCGCATCGGTCTCATCCTGGAAGATCTCGAAAACGGTGGAGAGTTTCGTCATCACCATCAGCTCAATCTGCCGCTTTCGCAGACGGAGCAAACGCAACGCGCCTCCCGCCTTCTGCTGCATCGTGGAGCCCATCACCAGCGTGCCCAGCCCGCTGGAGTCGATCATGTCGACCCCGTCAAAATCCAGGACCAGCATCTTCACGCCCGCGGCAATCTGTTGCTCCAGCCGTTCGCGCAGCACCGTGCAGGGGTCGCCCAGCGTCAGGCGACCCTTCAACTCCAACACGGTCACTCCCTCGCGAATCCGCTCCGTGATCTCAAACACGATGGACCTCCTTCGGTTCCAGAAAGGGCGCAGCGGGCGTGTATCCCGGAAACTCCACGCGGAATCGGCTGCCCTTGCCGACTTCGCTTCTCACATCAATCACGCCCTCATGCGCGCGCACGATCCAGGCAACAAAGCTTAACCCGAGACCGAGACCGCGCTCCGGCTCGGCCTGCGCCGTCGGCACGCGATAGAAGCGGTCGAAGATATGCGGCAGCGCCTCGGCGGGAATGCCTTGCCCGGTATCGGCCACAATCAGTTCGATGCGGGTGCCCCGCTTGGCGACGGAGATTGTCACGCGTCCCCCGGCAGGCGTGTACTTCAGCGCGTTGGAGATCAGATTCGTCAACAGTCGCTCCATCTGCATCCGGTCGCCGCGGATGAAGCAGTTGTCCGGTGCCTCCGCGCTCATGCTGATCTGCGCCGCCTCGCCCAGAATCGTATACTGCTCGACGACGTCGCGCACCAGACGCCCCAAATCCAGTTCGGACCGCTGCAGCGTCAGCTGTCCGCTCTCCGCCTGCGACAGATGCAGCAGGGCGCGCACCGTGCTCGATAACCGCTCCACGTCTTCCAGCGCCTTGGAAATCGCCTCGCGGTAGTGAGACTCCTCCGTTGCGGTCATCAGCGCCACCTCCAACTGGCCACGGATCACCGTCAGCGGCGTCCGCAGTTCATGGCTGACGTCGGTCGAAAACTGGCGTGTCTGGTTGAAGCTCTGTTCCAGGCGCTCCACCATCTTGTTGAAGGTGGCGATCAGGTCGTCCAACTCGTCGCCGGCATTGCGCGTCGGAATACGAAGCCCAAGATTGGTACTGCTGATCTCCTCAGTCCGCCGCGCCAGATCATGCACCGGCGTCAACGCGCGGGAAGAGACAAACCACCCCAGCAGTCCGCAGGCGAGAATCAGCAGCGGCAGCATCGCGAAGTACAGCTGTGTGAAGCGCGCCAACACCACGCGGTTCTCCGACAGCGACCGTCCGATCGCCACGTAAAAGGTGCGCCGCTCATCCAGAATCACGCCGAACCGCACCATGTACGGCACACCATCCGCCGTTTCCCGGATCGTGATCCGTGGCAGGTTGTTGTTCGCCGCTGCGCGAATCTGCTCCGGCATATCGATGCCCAGCGCGGCGTAGCCCTCGGAGACTTCCAACACCCGCCCGCCCGCATCGGCAATCAGCAGCACGCGCCGCAGCCGCTCGACAATGGTGACTTCCTCGGCTTCGTCCTTGTCGTAGTTCCAGACCGGCACGACCCCGCTGGCGCTTTTTTCAAAGGACAGATAACCCCGCACCGCGGCGAGTTCTTCGTCCAGAATGTCGGCCACCTGATCGTTCTGTACCCGGTTCAGCACGCCCCGGAAAAACAGGCCCGTGCCCGTCAGAATCAGCGCGAAAAAGAGGACGAAACTCAGCGTCAGGCGAAAGCGCAGCCCGCGGGCGATCTTCAGCGGCAGGCGGAAGTACCGGGCCGGCATCGCGCCCTCAGGCCGACGCTTTGTCGGCTTCCAGCATGTAGCCGATTCCACGCACCGTGTGAATCAGCTTCGCCGGAAAGTGGTCGTCGATCTTGGCGCGCAGGTGCCGGATATACACATCGACGATATTCGTCAGCCCGTCATAGTCCATGTCCCAGACGTGCTCGACGATCATGGTGCGTGACAACGGGCGGCCCTTGTTGCGCATCAGGTACTCGAGAATCGCGAACTCCTTTGGCGCCAGGTCGATGTTGTCGCCCGCTCGCGTCACCTTGCGGCGGATGCAGTCCAGCGTCAGGTCGCCCACCTGCAGTCGCTCCGGCGTCGGCTGTCCGCGGCGCAGCAGCACGCGCACCCGCGCCAGCAGCTCGACGAAGGCAAACGGCTTGGTCAAGTAGTCATCCGCACCGACTTCCAGGCCCTTCACCCGGTCGTCCACGCCGCCCCGCGCACTCAGCACCAGCACCGGCGGCGAACTGCGGCGATTCCGGATCTTCTCCAGCACCTTCAGCCCGTCCATGTCCGGCAGCATCATGTCCAGCACGATCAGGTCGTACTCGGCGTTATGAATCATGTCGAGCGCCGAGGTGCCATTCGCGGCCAGGTCCACCGCGTAGCCGGCGCTTTCCAGACCGCGCCCGATGAAATCGGCGATTCGCTTTTCGTCTTCGACAACGAGTAAACGCATGAATGCGAAGATCATCATCTCACGAAGTGATCCGCCCGTTACACTCTGGACGGACCCCGCCGAGATGGCGTTCGGATCGGCGGCGCCCGCCTAAACGTCCAGCTGCGGGCGGCCCGGTTCCGGCCAATCCAGATGGAAAAACTTCCCCCGCGGCTGATCCACTCGTTCATAGGTATGCGCGCCGAAGTAGTCCCGTTGCGCCTGCAACAGGTTCGCCGGCAACCGCTCGCTTCGATACCCGTCGTAGTAGGAAAGCGCGGAGTAGAAGGTGGGAACCGGAATTCCCTCCATCGCCGCCACCGCCACCGCACGCCGCCAGTTGGGCTGACACCGCGCGATCTCGCTGGCGAAATACGGGTCCAGCAGAAGGTTGGTCAGCCCCGGATTGTTGCGATACGCCTCGGTGATCTTCTGCAGGAAGCGCGCGCGGATGATGCAGCCTCCGCGCCAGATTTGCGCGATTTCGCCGAACGGCAGCTCCCAGCCATACTCCGCCTGCGCCGCCCGCATCAGTTGAAAGCCCTGCGCGTAGGCACAGATCTTCGAACAGTACAGCGCATCGTGCACCGCGTCCAGGAATCCTTCCTGGTGGAGTGCGGATTCCCGCGCCGGACCACGCAGCAGCCCGGAAGCCGCCACGCGCTCTTCCTTCACCGCGCTCAGGAATCGCGCAAACACAGCCTCGGCCACCGTCGGCGCCGGGACGCCCATGTCCAGCGCGTTCACCGACGTCCACTTGCCGGTCCCCTTCTGACCCGCCGCGTCGAGCACCGCATCGACGAACGGCCCGCCCGTCACCGGATCCTTCTGCTGGAGAATGTCGGCCGTAATCTCGATCAGGAAGGAATCCAGCACGCCCGTGTTCCACTTGGCGAATACCCTTGAGCAATCCTCCGCCGAAAGCCCCGCCAGGCGCAGCAGCGAGTAGGCTTCGCAGATCATCTGCATGTCGCCATACTCAATCCCGTTGTGGACCATCTTCACGTAGTGGCCCGCCCCGTTCGGACCGATATACGCGGAGCAGGGAACGCCGCCCGCAATCGGCTTGCCCGGCAGCGCGCCGCTCAGCGGCTTGCCCGTCGCGTCATCGACCTTTGCCGCAATCGCATTCCAAATCGGCTCGATCTCGGCGTAGGCGTTCCGATCCCCGCCCGGCATCAGCGACGGACCGAAGCGCGCGCCCTCCTCGCCGCCGGACACGCCGCTGCCGACGAACCGCAAGCCCTGCGCTGCCAGGTTCCGCTCCCGCCGGATCGTATCCGTCCACAGGGCATTGCCCCCGTCGATGACGATGTCGCCCTTCTCCAGCAACGGCACCAGCGAGTCGATCACCGCATCGGTCGGTCCGCCCGCCTTCACCAGGATGATGATCTTTCGTGGCGTCTTCAGGGACGCGACGAAGCCCGTCAGCGTCGGCTCTCCCACCAGACCACCCGGCGTTGATGCGTTGGCGGAAACGAACTTCTCCATCGTGTCCCGCGTACGGTTATAGACGGAGATGCGGAAGCCATGATCGGCGATGTTCAGGGCGAGATTCTGGCCCATCACCGCGAGACCGATCAAGCCGATGTCGGATTGCGCTTGGCTCATTCGATTTTCGATTCTCCCATGTTCACAACTGGGCACTCGGAAGCGTAGTGAAGGTATGGACGAGAAAGTCGCAATCGTTTTGTTGTTTGTCACCGCCGGCGTGGTCGTGGTCACGGCCCAGCGGGCTTGGCTTGCCTACCTTCGGCACACGAAACTCGCCGCCAGTCAGCAGGAGATGCTGAATCGCATCGTCGACAAGCTCGGCAGCGGGCCGGAACTCGCCGCGTGGCTCGAAAGCGGTGACCTGAAGCGGTTCATCGACACCTCCGAGAAGCCTGCGTCGCCGTACGCGCGCATTCTCAACACGGTTCAGGCCGGGCTGTGGACGCTCTCGGCCGGCTTCGGCCTGATCGTGGTCAGCGATTGGAACGGGGCTCCCTATGACATCGGACGCCTGCTCGCCTTCGTCGGCGGCGGACTGCTGTTGAGCGGGGCTGTCAGTTGGCTGTTGTCGCGGGCCTGGGGGCTGCTGCCCTCGGCCGCCCCGGCGGATCGGCAATAGGTTGCTTGCGCTCTCCGATGACGAGTTTCAGCGCTTTCATGCCGCAACCGCTCATTCTTTGCGCGGCTACCTGCTGCGCGTGACCGGGGAACTGGCCACTGCCGACGATCTCTCCCAGGAGGCGTATCTGCGCTTCCTGGGTGCGGACACGATGCGCGACGCCTCGGCCGAGCACCGCCGGCGATTCCTTTTCCATGTCGCCACCAATCTGCTGCGGGACCGCTTTCGCCGCAGCCGGCACTGGGAGGAAGTCGACGACGGCATGCTCGCCGTTGCGCCGGAAATCGAAACCGGCAGCATCGTGCGTCAGGCGCTGCACCGGCTCTCGGCTCGAGAGCGCGCCCTGCTGTGGCTCGCCTATGTCGAACAACTCAGTCATCGCGAAATCGCAACGATGCTCGGCATCCGGGAAGCCAGTGTCCGCCCGATGCTCTACCGCGCCAAGGGCCATTTGGCGGGCATACTGGAGGTAGTGCGATGACCGACGAGCAGTTGGCAGACCTGTTGCTGGCCGATGTTCCCCCGCCCGATCCCTCCCGCGCGCAAGTGCTCTACTGGCGGGCGGAGGCGGACCGCCGCCGCGCCTTGCGTCTCCGTTCCGCGCGTCTGCTCAGCTGGGCGGAATCGGGCGCGCTGCTTGCGCTCGGTGCCGGCGGCGCCATCATCGCTCCCGCGTATCTTCTGCTTTGGACGCTCGTTGTCGGCGCCAGCTTGCTGTACGCCGTAGGCACGCGCGACGCCTAAGCATTCACACTCGCCGGAAACGTTCTTCCCGGCGGCAGCGACGCTGGCCAGTCTCGATCAGGCCACCGCCCGTCTGCCGCTTCGCCACACCTTCCTGTTCATCGGCTTCATCGGCCGATCCCAAGCTCATCCGGATTGCCGATTGGACCGGCCGTGCGACGCGTCAGCCCTTGGACGGCGTCAACGTGGATGGCGCCGGCGATAGCGATTCTGCCGCGTTCCCGCAGCGGCTAGCGGTAGCGAAGGCCGGCGAAGATCGGAAACAGCGGATCGCCGGAATCGTGCGGCAGATCCGGCCGTTGCTTCCGTACGGACTCCATCGACCGAGGCAGCTCAAACGGCAGCTTGCCTTCCGGCTTCACCTTGCCCGACAACGCATCGAACAGCGCCGCATCGGTCGCCCCGAAGTTGGCCAGGATCGCCGCCGTGTGGCCGATGACGTTCGTCAGGATGGCAGGCCGGTCGAGGTAAATCGCCAGCACCACGGGCAGCTTCGCACCCAGCTCCCGCAGCAGCTTCAGTTCCGCGCTGTCTTCCTTGAAGTCCAGGTCGCCTTCGTGGTGCCGCGCGCCGAAAAAGAAGTTCGGATGCAGCGTCTGATAGGGCGCCGCCGCGCGGACAATCGCGGCATCGGCTTGCTCCGGCGTGTCCACGACGGTGTAGCCCGCCGCCTGCGCCGCCTCTTTTGCCACGCCGCGCAGGTATACCCGCTTGCCCGCCGCCAGCGGCAGCACCTGCTTCTCATTGCGCAGCAGCACCATGCTGCGCGCCTGCGTCTCGCGGCCCAGTTGCACCCACTCCGGCTTGCCCGCCACCGACGCCGCCTGCGTCTCATCGACGAACGGATTCTCAAACAGTCCCAGTGCGAACTTCACTTCCAGATCGCGCACGACGGACTGTTCCAGCCGCTGGATGGAAACCTTCTCAGCGCGCACCGCCGCCACCAGGCTGGCGGAATCCTCCGTCCCGCCGAACTGGTCCAGACCCGCGTTCACTCCCTTGGCAAAGCGGTCCATCACCGGCGCGTCTTCCATGCCCCACGCCGTCGAGATCCCGGCCACCGTCGGACGGGTGCCCGCCGGAAACCCATTGCGGCACAGCTCTCCGCAATCATTCGTGATCGCCCAGTCGGAGACGATCATCCCCTGATAGCCCTGCTCCCCGCGCAGCTTGTCCTGCAGCAGCCACGCGTTGTAGCCGCCGCCCACCTGCTCAATCGCCTTGCCCTTCACGGTCAGGTTTTCAAAGATCGAATACGTCGGCATCACGCCCGCCGTCTTGGCCTGAAACGCGCCCAGAAACGGCCGCACGTGCAGGGCGAAGGCATCCTCCGAGACCTGCCCGTAGCGCCCGTAGTAGCTGTGGCTGTCCCAGCCGTCCTTCGCCGCACCGTATGCCGCCCAGTGCTTCACAATCGTCGCGACGCTGTCTCGGCCCACGCCCGCCGCGCCATTCTGAAAGCCCTCGACATAGGCCCGCGTCTGGCGATTCACCAGCTCCGGATCTTCGCCGAAGGTGCCGTTGACGCGGGGCCAGCGCGGCTCCGTCGCCAGGTCCGCTTGGGGCGAAAGCGCCATCTGGAAGCCCAGTGCCCGGTACTCCTGCCGCGCGATGTCGCCGAAGCGCCGCGTCACCGCCGGATCGTTCAGCGCGCCGAAGCCCAGCGTTTCCGGCCATTGCGACAGTCCGCGCACTTCCACGCTGGCCCCGGCCGTGTATTGAAAGTGGTGGCGCGGGTCGGTGGACAGTGTCAGCGGGATGCCGAGCCGTCCCTCTTCGGCAATCGCTTGCAGCGCGTTGTTCGCCGCCGCCAGTTGCGCCGGCGGAATCGACAGCCGCGAGATCATGCTGGTCACCTTGCGCTCCAGGATCAGGCGCCGCGCCAGGTCCTGGTCGTACTCCCGCGCCCCAAACCCGTTCATGCCGCCCTTGCCCGGCGCCGTGCCGTGCATCAGGGCGCCGGCCTTCTCCTCCAGCGTCATCTGCGAAACCAGGTCGCGCGCCCGCTCCGCCGCCGGACGCCGCCAATCCTCGTAAACGTCCAGCTTGCCGTTCCGATTCAGGTCGCGAAACGACAGTCCGTCCACTGTCAGCAAAGGGGCCCCGCGGGTGCCCAGCCGCGGCTGTGCGGCGGTCTGGGCGCATGCGACACTCAGCGCAAGCCCGAGCCAGGAAGCAAGAAACCGCGCCGTCATCTTAGTGGCTCGACTCCACCGGCGCCGGCGCACCCGCCGCCGCGCTCTCTTCCGCCAGTGCCCGCTCCACTTCCGCTCGATACTGCGCCAGCAGTTCCGGCGTCTTCGCCTCAAAGCGCATCACCAGCACCGGCTGCGTGTTGGACGCCCGCACCAGCCCCCAGCCCTGCTCAAACAGCACCCGTACGCCATCGACATCGACGACGTTGTGCGACTTCTTGAAGCGGCTCACCATCCGATCGACCACCGTGAACTTCACTTCATCCGGGCAATCCACCCGGATCTCCGGCGTCACCACCATCTTCGGCAGGTCGCGCGTCTGTGCCGACAGCGGCTGCCCGGACTTCGCCACAATCTCCATCAGCCGGCAGGCGGCGTACAGTGCGTCGTCAAAGCCGTAGTAGCGGTCGGCAAAGAACATGTGTCCGGACATCTCGCCGGCCAGCTCCGCATGCTCCTGCTTCATCTTCGCCTTGATGAGCGAGTGGCCCGTCCGATACATGATCGGCTTGCCGCCCAGCCGCGCCAGTTCGTCATACAGCACCTGCGAACACTTCACTTCGCCGATAAAGGTGGACCCCGGCTTCCGCGTCAGGATCTCCCGGCCGTAGATCAGCATCAGGATGTCGCCCCACACCACCGCGCCCGTCTCGTCGATGGCGCCGATGCGGTCGGAATCCCCGTCGAACGCGATGCCGAGATCGGCCTTGTGCTCGGCCACGGCGGCCTTCAGGTGCACAAGATTCTTCTCCACCGTCGGGTCCGGATGGTGATTCGGGAACCGGCCGTCCATGTCGAAGAAC
>CAYNDS010000102.1:11841-14780 GCA_964395885.1 uncultured Solibacteraceae bacterium
TGTTCAATTTCTGATTCAGACGGTGCATCACCGGCCCGGCCACGCCGTTGCCGCCGTCGAACACCACCTTGATCCGCCGTTCAAACGGGAACTGCGCGGCAATCTCGTCAACATACGGCGTCACCACGTCCGCCGTGGTCACGCTGCCGGCGCCGGTCACCAGGTCTCCGCTCTGGATCAGCCGCAGCACTTCCTGAATCGCCTCGCCGTACAGCGACGTCTTCGCGGTCATTGCCTTGAAGCCGTTGAACTCGGCCGGATTGTGGCTGCCCGTGATCATGATGCCGCCATCGGATTTCAAGTTGTAGACCGAGTAGTAGAGCAGCGGCGTCGGCACCACGCCGATATCCGTCACCTGGCAGCCCGCCTTCAGCAGTCCCTTCAGCAGCGCCTCGTGCAGACGCGGCCCGCTCAGGCGCGTGTCCCGGCCCAGGTTGATCCGGGGCCCGCCATGCCGGATCAAATACGTCCCCAGCGCCTGGCCCAGCACCTCCACATCAGCCGAGAGCAACTGCTCTTCAGCGATCCCGCGGATGTCGTACTCGCGAAAAATAGTCGGCGAAAGCATCGCCTTCGAGCGTACCGTAGCTGGAGCGCACTCGGCGAGCCGATTCTGGCATGACGCCCGCCCGTTCTCACGACACTACTAATAGTGCTTGCGCTCGATGCACCACAAGATAGCGTACACACCCCACTTGATTTCCGTTCCGTTTCGGTCTACGATCATTCCAATCCCCCGAGCAGCCCACCGATGTCTGGCTGGGCTGGAAACGATTCGGCACGTTGCCGGGTCACAATAGGCAGTACCCACCTTCCGAAAGAGGGGTTTACAGAGCGTGTACCAGCTCAAGCGTGTCGAAGTTCACGGCTTTAAGTCGTTTTGTGAACGCACGGAAATGAAGTTCACGGGGCGGGGTGTGGCCGCCATCGTCGGTCCCAACGGTTGCGGCAAGTCCAACCTGGCCGATGCCATCAATTGGGTCCTTGGCGAACAATCGGCGAAAAGCCTCCGCGGCGCAAAGATGGAGGATGTCATCTTCGCCGGCACTCGGGATCGCAAGCCTCTCGGTCTCGCCCAAGTCACCCTCACCCTGGTCGACCCTGACTATCACGCCGAGAATCCGGTCGTGGACCCGGACATCGCCAAGGCGGCTGCTGAGCCGCACCGTGTCGCGGAAGCCAATGGGAACGGCCACCACGAGAATGGGAATGGACACGCCCACGAAGCCAACGGCAACGGGCACGTCAACGGAAACGGCAATGGCCATTCCAACGGGAACGGAAACGGCAATGGCCACGCAAATGGCAATGGAAACGGCCACGCCAATGGCAACGGCAACGGCCATGCCCACGCTGCGGAAGCCCAACCGGCAGCCAAGCCGCGGGAAATCACGATCACCCGCCGCCTGTTCCGCAACGGAGAAAGCGAGTACCTGATCAACGGCCGCTCCGCCCGCCTGCGTGACATTCAGGACCTGTTTATGGGCACGGGCCTGGGCCCAGAAAGCTACGCCATCATTGAGCAGGGACGCATCGGCCAGATTCTGTCAACCAAGCCGGCAGACCGCCGCGCGGTCATCGAAGAAGCCGCCGGCGTGTCGAAGTTCAAGAACCGCCGCCGCCTGGCCGAGGCGAAACTGGAAGGTGCCAAGCAGAACCTGAATCGCGTCTTCGACATCCTGGAGGAAGTCGGCCGTCAGGTGAACTCCTTGAAGCGGCAGGCAGCCAAGGCGAAACGCTACGAGGAGCTTCGCGGCGAATACGTCACGCTGCTGAAGCAGGCCTTGGCCGGACGCTTCCAGATTCTGGAGCGCGACACCGCCAAAACGGCGCTCGACCTGAAGCAGGCCGCCGCCGAACTGGAAACCTTGCAGGCCGAAGTGGCCGCTGCCGAAGCCGAGCAGGCGCAGGCGCGCGAGGCCTACTTCGCCACCGAGGCGGAACTCACCGCCGCCCGCAAGCAGCTTTCCGAACTGACGCTCGAAGCCGAGCGCACGCGCGGGCGCCTGGAAAGCCAGTCCCGCCAGATTGCCGGCATCGAGAACCGCCTGCAGCAGAGCGAGGCCGAGCAGACGCAGATCGACGAGCGTCTCGTCGAACGCCAGGCCGAGTGGCAGGCCACCACGCAGACCGCCGCCGAACTCGCCGCGCAATCGGAAACCAGCCGCGCCTCCCTCACCGCCAAGGCCGCCGAGCGCGATGCCGTCCAGAACACTCTGCGCGATAAGGAACGCTCGCTCGAAGCCGCGCGGCAGCAGGTGCTGCGCTTGATGGGCGAGGCGTCCACGCTGCAGAACCGGCTGGCGCAGATGGAGAGCCAGTTGGCCGCCATCGAGCGCGATGCCCAGCGTCTTCACCGGGACGAAGAGGCGGCAGCCGCCGACAAGACCCGCATCGAACAGGCCAAGGGCGCCCTCTCCGAGAAACTCGCCGCGCGGCAGTTGGAACTCGAAGCCGTCACGCGAGAACGCAAGCAGGTGGAGGCGGACCTGCAAGCCCGCCGCCAGCAGGCGCAGCAGTCCCGCACGGCGCTCGATCAACAGCGCGCGGAGTTGTCGCGCGTCCGCGCCAGAAGAGAGTCGCTCGAACAGGTGCTGGCGCATCGCAGCTACACCACGGAGTCCGTCAAGCGCCTCTTCACCGCCTTGGAGAAGGGCAGCCATCGCGACCTGAAGCCGCTCGGCGTGCTCGCGGACTTCGTCGAGGTGGATTCGGCCTACGAAAAGGCAGCCGAGGAGTTCCTGCACGAAGAGCTCGAATACGTGGTGGTCGACAACTTCGCGCAGGCGCAGGCCGGCATTGAGCTGATGCGGGCGCAACTCGACGGGCGGGTGACCTTCCTGGTGCATCCCTCGCCCGGTTCGGAACTGCATCGCGGCGCGATTCATGAGCCGGCAATCGGGCCGGAGACCGGAATCGCCGCGCGGCTCAGCGACGTG
>CAYNDS010000102.1:14790-15346 GCA_964395885.1 uncultured Solibacteraceae bacterium
CCAACGGGCTGACCAAGGCCCCGGCGGAACTTCTGCCCCGCCTGTCCCGCTGCTACCTGGCCAGCGATCATGCCGCCGCCCAGCGTCTCGCGCTCGAATACCCGGACGTCTACTTCCTGCTCCCCGACGGCGTCTGCTATCACGGCTATGCCGTGGCGGGCGGCAAGAAGACCGGTGGCGGGCCGTTGGCCTTGAAGCGCGAACTGCGGGAAGTCTCCGCCAAGCAGGCCCAGCAGCAGACCGCCATGGATGCCACCTCGGAAGCGCTCCGAACGTTGGAGTCCGAAATTCAGGCACTCAGCGAGCGCTTGGAGAAGCTGCGCGTCTCCCAGCAGTCGCAGGAGAAAGATGCCCTCGCGCTTGACCACGAGAGCCGCAAGCTGAGCGAGGAGCTGCAGCGCGCCAACTCCCGCCTGTCGGTCACCAGGATGGAACTGCAGCGCCAGGATAAGGAGCGCGAGCGGATTCAGGCGGCGCAAGCCGAGGCCACCAGCCAGCACGCCGCCAAGCAGGCCGAGAAGGCTTCGCTCGAGGCAACCTTTGAGCAGGGACGCGC
>CAYNDS010000103.1:0-15329 GCA_964395885.1 uncultured Solibacteraceae bacterium
GTACCATCCCTTGTGGCTGGATGAGCCTTGCCTCTCTACGAACGGCGACGTCCTGCATCGCATTTCCTCCGAGTGCGGCACGCCATTGGGTCTGGGGCGGCACGTTGACAACACGGGTGAGATCCAGAACCTGCTGCGCGATCAGGTGATCGACATCGTTCGCCTGGACCTTCGCCGCTTCGGAATCAGCGGGATTCGACGCGCGGCTGCTCTTGCCGAGACGTATTACGTTGCCGTCGCACCGTTCCACGACGGTGGACCCATCGCGACCGCGGCAGCGCTGCATTTGGCCGCCAGTCTGCCGAACTTCTTCATTCAGCAAGTGCCGCTTGCTTCCGCCGATCGTGACGAGTTGGTGGGCGCTTCGCTGGAGAAGCCCATCGATGGTTTCCTGCCCTTGAGCACCAAGCCCGGCCTGGGGATTCGGGTGAACGAAGCTGCCCTGAGGAGATTCGCCGCATGAATCGACGCGACTTTTTGAGCCTGTCCGGGTGCGCATGCGCTTTGATGCCGCAGGCGACACAGAACGATCCGAATCGCGGAGCCGTTGGCCCGCTGGGCGCCGAAGCGTTTGCCAACGTCGGCACCAAGGTCCGCATCACTGGCATGAAGACGTTCGGCGTGACGCTGCCGACCAGGGAACAAGCCGATCGTCCCTATGTGTTTGTGAAGCTGGAAACGAACCAGGGAGTGGTGGGATGGGGCGAGGGCACGCTGGAGGGTAAGGCCGCGGCCACGATCGCCTGTATCGAGGATTTTCGCGAATTCCTGATCGGTTCCGACCCGATGCTGGTGGAGCATCACTGGCAATCGATGTACGTCCACAGCTTTTACCGCGCCGGGCCAGTGATCGGCTCCGCCATGGCGGCGATTGATCAGGCGCTGTGGGACATTCGCGGCAAACTGCTGAACATGCCCGTGTACCAAATGCTGGGCGGGCCATACGATCCGCAAGGCGTGCGTGGATACTACCACGTGCGGGCCAGCACCCCGGCTGAGTTGCGCGAGGTCCGCGCGAAGGCGAAGGAACTCGGCGTGACGGCGATGAAAGGGGGGATCCCCGGCTACTACGAGTGGATCGAGACGAACTCCAAGATCCGGCGCGCGGTGGAGCATGTCGCCACGCTGCGCGAGAACCTCGGCGATGACATCGATATCGGCATCGACTTCCACGCAAAGACATCCCCCAGCGTCGCCACCCTGCTTTGCCGGGAGATGGAGCCGTTGAATCTGCTCTTCATCGAGGAGCCGTGCCCGCCGGAGAATGTCAAGGCAATGCAGCGAATCGCCAAGCGCACCAAGGTTCCGATTGCGACGGGCGAGCGTCTGGTGGCCTCCTACAACTGCCGGGAACTGGTCGAGTTGGGCATCGTCGACATCATCCAAACCGACATCAACCACGTTGGCGGCATCACGGCGCTATGGAAGGTGGCCGCACTGTGCGAGCCGTCCGGAGTGAAGGTCGCACCGCACGCCTGCGAAGGCCCCATCGGCGGATTGGCTACCGTCCACGTGGATGCGGCAATGCCGAACTTCCTCGTTCAGGAGATCTGCTCCGGGGTCGAACCAGGCGTCAAGGAGAAGATTTGGGAAGAGTGGTTCGGCTTCCCCGCCATGCGCATGGTGAACGGAAAGTATCCACTGCCGCAGAAGCCGGGGCTCGGCTTCGAACTCGACGAGAAGGCCGTCCGGAAGTACGCGTTCGAAGGCACAAAGCCGATGGCCCGCGTGTTCCACGAGGACGGCAGCGTCGCGGCCTGGTAACGGGGCGCGGCTTGGGTGGCTCACCCCGGCCGCGCTTGGTCATTCCGGCGCGGTTTCCCTTCGACGGCAAAACGTATCGCTAGTCGGCATCCTCGGTCGCCTTTAGCGGAGGAACAGCAGTATCGGGCCGAAGCGGGGGACGCTTGAAATGCCAATCGGTCGCCCGTTCATAGGCCGCTGCCAGCGCCAGCACGCGGCCCTCGCTGAAGCGCGGCCCCGCAATCATTAAGCCGATCGGCAGGCCTGCTTTTGAAAAGCCACACGGCACGGAGATAGTGGGGATTCCGTAAGCGTTGAAGGGCTGCGTGTTCTCGAGCTCCGGATTCCGCGGCTTCTCGCTTTCCTCGCGCGCAATGGCCGAGTCGACCGTCCGCGGCGTCCGCCGCCGCGTCGGCAGCACCACCAGATCCACATCGCTGAACGAGTCGTCGATCGTCCGCCGCAGCAGATCCAGCTTCCACCGCGACCGGACATAGTCCGCCGCCTTTGCTTCACTGCCGGATTTCAACGACCGCCGCGTGGGAATCATGTATCGACTGGAGCCGCCCTTATAGAACTCCTCGTGGTAGGCGAACGTCTCCCCGGCCATGGTCACGCCGCGCGTGGAGGGCAGCACCACCTCGCGGGTCCGCGCCGTCAACTTGCCCAAGGCTGCGATTGCGTCTTCGACAGCCTTGGCCACATCGGCATCCAGCAGATCGAAGAAAGGCGCGCGCGGCACTCCGATGCGCAGCCCACCGACAGGCTGCTTCATTGCGGCGACGTAGTCCTCTCGCGGATGCTCGACACTGGCGATGTCCAGGCGGTCGTAGCCGGCCAGGGCGTTGAGCAGCAGCGCCGCATCCTCCACGGTGCGCGTCATCGGCCCGCAATGATCCAGCGAGTAGACCAGCGGCACAATGCCGCGAATCGAAACCAGGCCGTACGTCGGCTTCAGCCCGACAATCGAACAGTACGAAGCCGGCGTACGAATCGACCCGCCCGTATCCGTTCCCAGCGCCCCGAAGCACATCATTGCGGAGACCGCCGCCGCCGACCCACCGGACGATCCTCCTGGATTGCGATCCAGCGCCCAAGGATTGCGGACCGGCCCGTAATAGCTGGTGGCCGATGTGCCGCCGAAGGCGAACTCGTGCAGGTTCAGCTTGCCCAGCAGAATCGCGCCCGCCGCCTTCAGACGGCGTGTCACCTCGGCATCTTCCGCGGGAACTCGGTCGTCGAAGACCGCACTCGCCGCCGTGGTCCGGATACCGGCAGTGTCGATGTTGTCCTTCAGCGCGATTGGGATGCCATGCAGCGGACCACGCAGCTTGCCTGCGGCTTGCTCCTCGGTCAGTTGCTTCGCCTCGGCAAGGGCGCGCTCTCTGGTAACGGTGATGAAGGCGTTGAGCTTTGGATTGTATGTCTCGATGCGCGCAAGACACGCCTGCGTGAGATCAAGCGGAGTCACCGTCCGGCTCTTGATCCGCGCCGAAGCCTCGGAAAGACTCAGCGCGGCCAACTCCTCATTGGATTGCGCGTAGGCCAGTGCCGCACCTCCGGCCAGCAGGCCGAAGCGGCGTCGAGACAGTTCCATATTCTGACTACGGTAGCGCGAACGCCACGTAGACGGAACCCACCGGCGCACCGCTTTTGCCGCCGCCCGCCGCGATGACCAGGTACTGCTTGCCGTTCGCTTCGTACATCGCTGGCGTGGCATTGCCGGAAAACGGCAACTCGTGCTGCCACAGCAACTCGCCGGTTCGTTTGTCGAACGCGCGAATCTTGCGATCCAGATTTGTTGCCGCGATGAAGAACAAGCCGCTCTTGGTGACGATGCCTCCGCCATAGTTCTCGGTGCCAGTGGTCTTGTCCGTCAGGTCGGGGTGCTCACCCAGAGGCTTGCGCCAGACAAACTCGCCCGTGTTGAGGTGGATTGCCGTTAGCGTTCCCCACGGCGGAGCGATTGCCGGCAGGCCCTTCGCATCCAGGAACTTGTTGTACCCATCGGTGGAGTAGGCCAGTGTCGAGGCCATTCCCGTCACGCGCACCGTCGCATTCTGTCCGGTCCTCAGCCAGTCGCTGACCGCTCTCACCGCGGCGCTGCCCAGCTTCGCAAAGCCCGGCATGCGTCCGCTTCCCTGCCCGACAATGCGCTCCACATCGGGCGCGGGACGCGTGAGACGCACCAGCGAGGGAAACTCCGGTGGCGTGCCAGTCCGGTCCGCTCGGTGGCAGTTGACGCAATTGGCGGCGTAGATCTCCGCAGCCGTCGCAACACCGCGCTGCGCGGGTCGCGGGACAATCTTCAACACCCAGGCCATCTCGTTCGAGTTCACATACAGCAGGCGGGTCTCCGGATCGAACGATGCTCCACCCCACTCGCCACCGCCGTCGTAACCCGGGAAGATTATGGTGCCTTGCGTGGTCGGCGGCGTGAACTGATCACCGGAGACATAGGTTCGAAAACGCTCCCGTTCGCTTGCGGCCACCATCTCCTCCGACAGAACCTGACGTGCGAACGGTGGCGGAAGCTTCGGCAGCAACTGTGTTCTCGACAACACCTCACCCGGAATCTGCGAAGGCGGCACACTGCGCTCCTCCAGTGGGAAGAGGCTCTTGCCGGTCTCGCGGTCAAGCACGAAGACGTGTCCCGACTTCGTAATCTGTGCCACCGCATCGACCGCCTTGCCGTCCCGATCCACCGTGACCAACGTCGGCGCCGCGGGAAGGTCCCGGTCCCATACATCATGTTTGACGAACTGAAAATGCCATAGTCGCTTGCCGGTCTTCGCGTCCAATGCCAGCAGGCAATTCGCAAAGAGGTTGTCGCCCGGCCGATTGGCGCCATAGAAGTCAAACGCAGCGGAACCAGTCGGGACAAAGACGATCCCGCGCCGCTCATCCAGCGCCATACCAGCCCAGTTATTGGCGCCGCCCAGGGTCTGCCATGCACCCGGAGGCCAAGATTCTGCGCCTGCCTCCCCATCGTGCGGAATTGTGTGGAAGCTCCAGGCGAGCTTTCCCGTTCGCAAGTCGATCGCGCGAATGTCACCCGGAGCTGACGGGAGATCTTCGCTGGTGAGATGTCCCAGAATCAGCAAGTCCTGATAGACCACGCCCGGTGTCGTATTGGTCACCGGCAGCGTCTTCGGATCACGCCCGAGACCTTCGCGCAGGTCGATGCGCCGCACCTCCGCGCCTGTCTTCGCATCGACCGCCAAAAGCCAGTTTTCGTAGCCGTACAGGATCTGTCCGCGCCAGTGCACCACGCCGCGGTTTCGACGCTTGTAGGGTTTGGCGCCAGGCGGGTTGGGGTCAAACTGCCATCGCAGCTTCCCCGTGGCGGCATCCAGCGCCAGAAGCTTCAATCGCGGCGTCGTCGCATAGAGCACACCGTCCACGATGATCGGATTGCACTGCAGTTCCGATCCTTCGAAGGCGTCGCCCGCATCGTACTGCCAGGCGACGCGGAGTTGCTTCACATTAGCCGGCGTGATCTGCGTCAGCTTCGAGTACTTCGTATTCTCCGCGCTGCCGTGCCACACGGGCCAGGTTTGCGCCAGCAGCGCTAGAGTTAGAACGTCCACGCGACGCCCGGCTCCAACTCTTGCACCGCAACGCCGGGTCCCACCAGTGCACGCAGTTCCGACGGCGTTCCCGTCAAGGCGTCGAACGTCCCATAGTGCATCGGGATCACCGTGCGCGCACCCACCAGCTTTGCCGCCAAAGCCGCCTGGAGCGGATCCATCGTGTACAGGTCGCCAATCGGAAGCACCGCGATCTCCGGCGCGTAGAGCTCTTTCAGCAGGGCCATGTCGCTATGGACCGCCGTGTCACCAGCGAAGTAGAGCGTGCGCCCGCCGCCCAGATGGATGACGAAGCCGCACGGCTCGCCCGCTGGAATGATCTGGTCGCCGTCCTGAATCGTCGACGAATGAATCGCCTGCACCATGGTCACCTTCGCGGCCTTGGTGGCGACACTGCCCCCCTTGTTCATGCCCACCACGTTCGCGACGCCTTTGCTGCCCAGCCAGGTGGCGATCTCATAGTTCGCGATCACCTTGGCCTGGAACCGTCCCGCCAAACCAGCGACGCCGTCAGTGTGATCGAAGTGTCCGTGAGTGACGAGGATCGTGTCGCAGGCAGCGATGGTGTAGCCTGCCGGATACTTCGGATTTCCAAGCCACGGATCGATGACCAAGTGCTCGCCGTTCACTTCCAGAGCGAATGAGCCGTGTCCCAACCAGGTAATCTGCATCACCGTTATTGTGCGCCAATCGCGGCTACCATGAAGCAAAGGAGTCACTCTTTGCGCAATCGTCTGGCCGCGTGCCTGCTGGCCGCCACTGTCTTCCACTCCACTGCGGAGGCGCAGAAGAAGCCGCTCACCAAGGCGGAGGTGGAAACGATTGTCCGGTCTTATCTGCTGGAGCATCCTGAGATTCTGATCGAGATGACGCAGATCCTGCGGGCGAAGCAGGAGACGGACAAGCGCACAAAGTCGGATGCGGCGCTGAAGAAGAGCCAGGCGGAACTGTATGCCGACGCGGCCACTCCCGCCTCGGGCGCCCCGGCGAACGCTCCGGGAACCGTCACCATCGTTCAGTTCTTCGACTACCGCTGTGGATATTGCAAACGCGTCGCGCCGACGCTCCAGAAACTGGCAGCGGAGGATCCGAAGTTGAGGATCGTCTACAAAGAGTTCCCCATCCTGGGCGAACAGTCGGTCGCTGCCGCCAAAGCCGCCCTCGCCGCTCAGAAGCAGAACGCCTATTTGCCGTTCCATCGTGCGCTCATGAAGGCCGGTGATCTTTCGCAGGCGGGAATCGAGAAGGCCGCAGCCGAAGCCGGCTTGGACGTCGACCGGCTGAAGAAGGATATGCAGTCCGCCGAATGGCAAGCCGCAGTCGATCGCACGCATGCCTTGGCGGCAGCGCTGGCCATTGAAGCCACTCCAGCGTTCGTCATCGGAACCGAGATTGTGCCCGGTGCGATTGATGAGGCATCGTTCAAGCAACTGATCGCCAAGGCGCGCGCGACCAAGAATTGACTGTTCTGCGTTCACTGGTGGAGGCCGATCTCCCTGCCGCCCTCGCGCTTTGCCGGGCGGCGGGCTGGAACCAACTGGAGGCGGATTGGCGTGAGTTTCTGGACTGCTCCCGCCACGGAAACTGGGCCGCCTGCGTTGAAGGCGTTGTCGCGGGCACGGTCTGTACGTTCCCGGTTGCGGACCAGGCCGTTTGGATCTCCATGCTGCTGGTTTCCCCAAGCCACCGCGGGCAGGGCTTGGGAACGCGGCTTCTGCATCAGGCGTTGGACGCCGTAAGCGACGTGCGAAGCGTCGGTCTGGATGCCACCCCGCAGGGCCTGCCAATCTACCGCAAGCACGGCTTTGTCGTGACGGACCGTCTGCAGCGCCTCTATCGTCCGCCACAGGGCGGAACGGAGCCGTCGCCTCGCCTGATTCGTCCCGGCCATCTGGCCGCGCACATTGGTGCCATCCGCGCACGCTCCACCGATGAGGCGCAAGCGCAGGTGGCGGCGCTTTGTGAACGTCATGGCGGTGGAGGGCTGCTGATCGATGCCTTCGATCCCGTGGATTGGCTACTCCCGCTGGGCTTCTCGCCGCAGCGCACCTTCTACCGCATGTACCGCGGAACGCCCGTCGAACGAGACCCGGCACAGGTTTCGATCCGCGGCCCCGAGTTCAGCTAGTTCGCGGCCGCCCGTAACTCACTTGAACGTAATCGTGATGTCGGAGTAACTGACGGAAATGGACCGGATGCCCTGGATTCGCAAACTCGGCCCGTGATCCAGCACCAGAAAGCACGCGGCGCGGCCATTCGGCGTGCCCAACAATGCCGCAAACTCGTCCGCTTGTTCCGGCTTCACCGTAAACTCCTCGCCCACCTGCAGCCGCTGCCGAACCATCGCAATTACCGCGAGCGTGTCTGGATTGATCACCGTGTTGCGGTGCAACCTCACCAGCGGCTGATGGTACCGTTCCCGATATTGAAAGAAGAGAACATCCGAGTTCGCCAGCGATTCAATTGAGGAGTTCTCCCACTGGCGCAAGTCCTGGCGGACGCGCTCTTGGGTCGTTCCGCCAACCAGCCTCTGCAGATCGTCATCGGAGAGCTCAATATCTTCCGGATCCCAGTTCCTCACCGGGATCGGCCGCTGCGCGGACTCATCCTTGAGTTCAGGGCCGAAATTGTTGTTGGCGTAGATGTGTCCCGGCTTGAAGCTGTTCTCATAGCGAACCGGTGTCTGAAATCGCGCATCGACGTCATCGATGAACCGCGTCTTGCTCCCCTTGGTGTCCATTTCGGTCTGATACAGCCTTCGATACACGCGCTGTTTCGCCCGCTCACGGATCTCGCGCAGCAGATTCTGCGGTTGCTGTTCCGCATAGCGCTGCGGACGCGGTGTAGCGATCTGCTGCAGCAGACGGCGTCCCCGATCCACACTCTCATTCCAGACCCTTGTCCCTTCCGGATTGGGGACCTCCATCCGCTGCAGCGCCGGGCTTCGTTGCGGCCGGTACACCGGCGGCGGTGATGGCCTCCGGCTTGCCTGAAGAGAGGTCGGCGTCGCCTGCTTGGGAACGACTGGTTTGCGTGCGACCGGCGTGGGCCGATACGGGGCAGGCACGTGTGGGGAGGGCCTGGTTGCCAGGGGGCGCGCCGGCGGCTTCTTCAATCGCTTCTCCTCTGCAGAGACTCGAGCGCAGCGGGATTCGCCACTGTCGACGCATCGCCCAACTCCTCGCCCAAGTACCGCTGCCGGATCAATCGCCGGACAATCTTGCCGGATTGCGTTTTCGGCAGCTCGGAAACAATCTCAAGGGCGTTTGGTTTGAACGTCGGGCCCATCGTCCGCACCAGGTGAGCGGCCAACTCGGCGGTGTTCGCCTCGCCCTTCAGCACGACAAACGCCACGATCCCCTCGCCCTTCACCGCATCCGGAACGCCGATGACCGCAGCCTCGGCTACAGCGGGATGTTCGATCAGCGCTTCCTCCACCTCGGCCGGCCCCACCTTGCGGCCCGCGACATTCATCGACTCATCGGCGCGCCCGTGCACGAACCACACGCCGTCTTCATCCACACTGGCCCAGTCGCCGTGATTCCACCAGCCCGGAAAACGAGACCAGTATGTATCCAGATAACGCTGCGGGTTGCCCCACACGCCACGCGTCATGGACGGGCACGGCTTCTTGCAGACCAGATAACCCATCCGCCCGCGAACCGGGCGCCCCTGCTCATCCACCACGTCCACATCCATTCCCGGAGCGGGCTGGCCCAGCGAGCACGGCTTCAGCGGCTGCACCGGCAGGTTGCAAAGGAAAGAGCCGACGATCTCCGTACCCCCGCAAATGTTGATGATCGGCACTCGGCGGCGTCCGACACGTTCGAGAAACCACAGCCAGGAAGTGTCATCCCACGGCTCGCCTGTCGAGCCCAGCAACCGCAAGCTCGACAGATCGAATCGGTCCGGCTCACCCTCGCGCATCAGCAGCCGGATCGCCGTCGGCGAGATTCCGAACGTCGTGATCCGATGCCGCTCGATCATCTCCCAAAGCCGGTTCGGTCCCGGAAAATCGGGCGCGCCATCGTACAGAAAGACCGTTCGCCCAAAGTGGTGATTGCCGAGGATCATCCACGGACCCATCATCCAGCCGATGTCCGACAGCCACCAGAAGCGATCTCCCGGCTTCTGGTCGAAGGCGAGGTGAATCTCCTTCGCCATCTGCGACAGTGCCCCGGTATGCGTGTGGACGACACCCTTCGGCTTACCGGTCGTCCCGGACGTGTACAGGATCAAGCACGGCGCCTCACTCGGAAGCGAGAGCGTCGCCGGATCGCCTTCGCCACGATCGGCACTGGTCAGCACGTGTTCGACGGCGGTGCCTCGCGCCAGTGCCGACGTCACCTTCTCCCGCAGAGGAATGCGCCTTCCGCGCCGGACCATCGCTTCTTCCGTGAACACCACGCGTGCCCCGCTGTCTTCCAGCCGCGTCCAGATCGCCTGCTCGCCGAAGCCGGAGAAGATCGGAACCACCACCAGCCCCAGCCGGAAGCACGCATAGAGGATCGCCACCACCTCCGGTGTCAGCGGCATCACCAGCGCGACGCGGTCGCCTTCTTTCAGTCCAAGGGCGGAAAGCTTGGATGCAAAGCCCGCAGTCCAGCGCCGCACCTCGTCGAACGTGACCTCGCGGACCTCACCTGCCTCGCTCTCGGAGACAATCGCAAGTCCCCGATGCCGGTCGAGACAGTTCGCCGCGATGTTCAACTCTCCGTCTATGAACCAGCGCGTCCATTCTGGTCCCCGCGATGGGTCTAACGCTTGCGAGAACGCTTTTGTCCAAGCGAACCCGCACTCTGCAACACACGCCTCCCAGAACGCCACGACATCCTCGCGGGACCACTCCAAGAAGCTCGTCAGATCGGCAAAGCCGAGACGGCGGTAGAACCGCGTAACGTTCGCCGCCTCCACCGCCGAGGGTTCCGGAGTCCACACCCATCCGCTCATGTGCCGGGCCTCTTCAAGTCGAAGCGATCGCTGCATCGCACATACGTCGGCCCGCCCATCCGTCCGATCGGCTTCAGACGGTCGGGATCGATGCGGAAATTCTCGACCACCTCATCGGCAATGTGAAACAGCACCACCTCACCCAAGACCAGCGATCCACCTTGCGGACGATCGCTGACCGGGACGATTTGCAGCAGCCGGCACTCCATTTGGACCCGGGACTCGGCCACGCGCGGAGGCTTCACCAACTCACTGGGTACCGGCGTCAACCCGCTCAGGACGAATTCATCGACATCCGGCGGCACGTCCGCGGAGGTCTGGTTCATCGCCGCGGCGAAGTCTTCGCTCACGATGTTGACGACGAACTCGCCTGTCGCCTCCACGTTGGAGATCGTGTCCTTGCGGCCCTGGCCGCGCGGCGTGTTCTGAAACACCACCACCGGCGGGTTCGCGCTCGCGACGGTGAAGAAACTGAACGGCGCCAGATTTCGCGCTCCGGACGGCGCCACGCTTGAAACGAAAGCGATCGGTCGGGGTACCACACAGCCGATCAGCAGCTTGTAAATGTCCTGCGGCGCGGCTTCAGCCGGGTGGATGATCACTCTCCATTCATACAATGAGAACTATGCGAGCCGCTCTTCTCCTCGCCTTCGCCACGGCCCTGCAGGCGCAGCAGGTGTGCGGCCCGACGCCGCTCTATGGCGTTTGCGATGTCATCTTCGATGCCTCGAAAGAGGAGGTGACGCAGCTGCAGGCTGAGGTAAAGTCTCCCAAGTTCAAGACCTCCCTCGTGCCGGCGTTTTTCGACGGTGGACGGCGTTGGGTCATCCGCTTCGCTCCGGTGGATCCGGGACGATACGAGTTTCGCGTCACCAGTAATGTCGAGCGCTTTGCCAACAAGACCGGGTCAGTGGACGCGCAGCCGTCGGATCATCCCGGCTTCCTTCGTCCCGCCAACCTCCACCATTTCATTCATCCGGAGACCCTGAAGCCGCACCTTTGGGTGGGAGGTCTCAACCATGTGCGCGAACGGCTGCCCGCCACGGAGGAGCCTTCCGCCTTTCAGGCGTTCGAACAGAAGGTGCGCGCGCACAATGCGGCAGGACGCATCGTCGACGTGGTTCTGGCGCAGGACGCCGCCGAAATCACGCGCCGCTTCCCTTTGTGGCAAGACCGGCAGCGGTGGCTCAGCCTGGTCACTTCTCGGCTCGCCGCATTCGACGTCACCTGGCTGTTGGTGGAACGCTTCGAAGGGGTCTATGGTGCGCGTGAACTGCTGCGAGAGACGGGGCAGTTCCTGCGCAAGATCGACCCGTATAACCATCCACGCTCCGCCGGGGCGCAGCAGAGTTCCGCGCCAATGCTGCCCGATCAATGGATGGACTACATCTCGATCGGTGCGGCCAATCCGACGCTGCCCGCCGTCGAGCATCAGTTCTTCGCGCGCCCGTTCGTCACCATGGCGAAAGCCGCCTCCGGCGAGCCGTTTCGGAAACAGCTTTGGAACGCCACGATGAGCGGACAGTACCCATCATTCGACGGAGGAGACCCGGGTCTGCTCAAGATCTGGAGCGACTTCTTCCAACGCACACGCTTCTGGGAACTGGAGCCATACTTCGACGTGGACGGAGGACGAGCGCTGGCACTGGACGACGTGGAGTACATCGTCTACATCGAAAAGCCCTCCGGTCCCATTGAGGTGCTGACTGCCAAGCACGGCTACGACGTCTACTGGATCGATCCCGCAACGGGCGAGTCGCAGAAGGGGAAAGACCATCGTGGCGAACGGTTTGTCGGGGAAGCGCCCACGTCCACGCACGACTGGATTCTCCACCTATCGCGCGACGGGCGCAAGGAAGGCATGGCTCGAAGCTACAAGTTTGTCTCCCGCGACAACCTGCAGCAGGAGCCGGAGGTCCTGCCGGCCAAGGTTCCCTTCGAGATCGTCGAGCCTTCCGGCGACGAGCTTTCTCTCTCGGCACCGGCGAACTTCGCGATCAAGGTCAAGCGCGAGACCCGCGCCACACGCTCTCTGGACGTCGTGTGGACGGCCGACGTGGTCCCGGAAGGTCAGGGCTATCGCGTGGTCGGAACCGGCGCGAAGGGCAAGCTGGAGCTACCTGCGGAACTCGCCCGCAAATTCCCTGCCGTGCTCAATCTCCGCGTGTCGATTCTGAATGCCAACGGCAAGGCGTACGCCATCGACAAGGTGTACCGGCTGGTTCCCTGATGGCTCGGGTTCTGTCGCTGGACACCACGTCGGACTTCGGCAGTCTTGCACTGCTCGAGGATGGAAGGCTGATCGAGGAGTGTCCGCTGGATGAGCCTGACGGTTATTCGCCGGTGCTCTTTTCCGCCATCACATCCCTGCTCGACCGGCATCACTGGACGATTGAATCGATCGACTTGTTTGCTGCGGGCGCAGGACCCGGATCGTTCACCGGCGTCCGCGTAGGTCTGTCCGCGGTGAAAGGGCTGGCGGAGGCGACCGGCAAGCCCGCTTTTGGCATCTCCAACCTGCAGGCGCTCGCGTCACTCGTGCCGGGCGAGCAGCGGGAGGTCTTCCTCGACGCCCGCCGCGGCGAGCACTACACCGGAGTCTTTGACGCGTCCCTGCGCCCCCTGCGGAGTGAATCGCTGACGCCCGCACAGCACGCCTTGCCTTCCCCGCCTCGCCTGGCAGCCGCGATTGGGCAGATTGCGCTGCGCCGCTGGAAATCCGGTGAGCGTCCGGACCCCGCGTCGCTGGATGCAAACTACGTTCGGCGCTCCGACGCGGAGATGGCGTGGCGCGACGCATGATAGCCTGAGCGATTCCCGAACATGGCATCGCACGCCGACACCGCCTTCTTCGGCCACCCGGCCGGTTTGTCTACCTGCTTCTTCACCGAGATGTGGGAGCGGTTCAGCTATTACGGCATGCGCGCCATCCTGATTCTCTTCATGACGGCACCGGTCGCCAGCGGCGGACTCGGCTTTGACGATGCCACCGCGGCAGCGGTCTACGGCATCTATGTCTCCAGCGTCTACCTGCTGAACCTCCCCGGTGGATGGCTGGCGGACCGCTTTCTGGGCCAGCAACGGTCCGTCATCCTGGGCGGCATGCTGATTGCCGCGGGGCAGGGCTTGCTGGCCGTGCCCAACCTGACCGCGTTCTACAGCGGACTTGCGGTGATCGCCTTCGGCACGGGCCTGCTGAAGGTCAATGTCTCCACTCTCGTCGGCCAGCTTTACTCCGATCAGGACAAGCGCCGCGACGCCGGCTTCACCATTTACTATCTCGGCATCAACCTCGGTGCCTTCCTGGCGCCGCTCATCGTCGGCTACATCGGGCAGCAGATCAACTGGCGATGGGGCTTCGCTGCGGCAGGGGTCGGCATGGTGGCGGGTGTGGTGCAGTTCATTCTCGGCATTGGGAAGCTGCGCGGTGCCGGGAAGGATCCGGTGCCGCCCCGCACACCCGAAGAGTCGGGAACGCAGCGCCGCTTGCTCGCCGGATTCGTGGGACTGCTGATTGTCACCGCAGTTGTGACCGTCGCTTCCGGAGTCTCCGCTGCGACCTTTGCCGATATTCTGGGCATCGTCCTTGCGTTCATCTTCTTCGGCGTTTTCGCTTACCTGCTCAGTACCGGCGATTGGACGCCCACGGAACGCAACCGCATCATCGTAATCGGCGTGCTGGTACTGGCCGCGACGGTGTTCTGGTCCAGCTTTGAACAGGCGGGCTCCACGCTCAACTTGTTTGCTGACCGGAATACGGACAATCGCGTTTTCGGCTTCGCGTATCCCAGCTCCTGGTTTCAGTCGCTGAACTCCGCCTATCTGTTCGTCCTGGGTCCCCTGTTCGCCGCGCTCTGGATTCGGCTGGGGCCGCGTGACCCCGCCCCCCCGGTGAAGTTCCCCTTCGGCCTCATCTTTGTCGGCCTGGGCTTCTGGTGGCTCGCCCTCGGAGCGGCACAGTCCGCTGGCGGCGCGCTGGTCAGCCCCATTTGGCTGGCCGGAACCTATCTGCTGCACACCGTCGGTGAGCTCCTTCTCAGCCCTGTCGGCCTCAGTACCGTCACGAAGCTCGCCCCCGCTCGTGTGGCCAGCCTCATGATGGGTGTGTTTTTCCTGTCGAACGCCATGGGCAACTACCTCGGCGGTCGGCTCGGCGCGGTGTATCAGTCGCTTCCCCTCACCACGCTGTTCGGCACAGTGGGCGCGTGCGGCGTTCTTGCCGGAATTCTTCTGCTGCTGTTCGCCAAGCCGATTACCCGCCTCATGGGAGGAGTGCGATGATCCGGCTGGACGGCGTGATACCCATCCTGCAAACGCCTTTCACCGACTCCGGCGAAGTGGACCTTGCCTCTCTGCGTGCACAGACAGAGTGGGCCATCGACTGCGGTGCCGATGCCCTCTGTTACCCGGGCTTCGTCAGCGAGTGGTGGAAGCTTTCCGAAGCGGAAATCTTCAATGCCATCGGCATCATCATCCAAGCCGCTGCGGGGCGGGCGCCGGTGATTGGCAATGTCACGCCGCAGTCCACATTCCTTGCCGTGGCACAGGCCAAGGAGATGGCCGAATTGGGATGCGAGGCCCTGATGTGTCTCCCGCCCTTTGTTGTTCCCCGCGGCGCATCGGCCGTTACCGCGCATCTGCGCGCGGTACTGGAAGCTGTTGAGCTCCCGCATATCCTGCAGTATTCGGCATCGCTCACCGGTCTGCGGCTGGACAGCCGCGACTTATTGCAACTCAAGCGGGACTTCCCTCACTTTCAGTCGATCAAGGTGGACTTCATCCCGCCTGGACCGGTCGTGACGGAACTGCGCGCCGCACTCGACGGGCACGACTTCACGTATCTCATCGGCTTTGCCGGGCTTCGCTTGGATGACTGCCTGGCGCGCGGCGCGCATGGTCTGATGGGCGGCGCCGGACACCTTCCGGAAGACGTGGCGGTCTTTCGCCTGCTTCGCCGCGATGCCGCGGGCCTTGGCGCGGCCGCGTTTCAGGAACTGCTCCCACTGCTCAACTTCGAGATGCAGACCATTGATCAGTCCATCGCCA
>CAYNDS010000104.1:0-13047 GCA_964395885.1 uncultured Solibacteraceae bacterium
GTACCAGTGGCAGTTCGGCGCCAATCCCGACCGTGTCTCGGAAGAGCAGCGGCAGTCGCAAAAGCTGGAACTGCTGCGTTCGCTCATCGACTCCGAGATCATGCTGCAGCGCGCCGAGAAGCTCGGCTTGATTGCCGTCGACGCCGACGTCGAGGCGAAGTTCAACGAGATGAAGGCTCCCTACACGCAGGAAGAGTTCCAGAAACAACTGCAGGGACGCCGCATGACCGCCGAAGACCTGAAGTCGCAACTGCGGCGCGATCTGTCCATCCAGAAGCTGATCAACAAGGAAATCACCGCCCACATCAACATCACCGACGGCGACATCACCGAGTTCTACAACGCGAACAAAGCGAGCTTCAATTTCCCGGAGCCGCAGATGCACATCGCCACCATTCTCGTCACGCCCGCGCCGGACCCGAACGTGCGGAACCTGAAGAACTCCAAGGCCCAGACCGACCGCGAGGCGCAGGAAAAGATGAAGATGATCGAGGCGCAGCTCAAGGCGGGGCAGGACTTTGCGGCGTTGGCGCAGAACTACTCGGAGGATCCGAATACCGCGCCCAACGGCGGTGATGTCGGCTTCGTGCAGGAATCCGCGCTCGACAAGGCTTCGATCGAACTGCGACGGCTGCTGGCGGCGATGAAGCCCGGCCAGATCTCTCCGGTCATCCGAACGCCGGAGGGCTATCGGCTGTTCAAGCTGATTTCGAAGGAGTCCGCCGGGCAGCGCGAACTCACCGACCCCCAAGTGCAGCAGACCATCCGCGAGCAGTTGATCAACCGCAAGGACCAGCTCTACAAGGCCGCCTACTACGAAGTGGCGCGCAACGAGGCGAAAGTGCAAAACTTCCTCGCCGGGTCCATTACCAGCGGGATGGTAAAGAAGTAGAGCGGATCCGACTCAAGAACCGGGGAATTTGTCCGATAGCAACGGTATCGGGATGGAGAGTGTCCCCTTAGCTGCGATGGAGTCGCTGTCGGGCGCGGACCTGACCCGGATGTCGTTTGCCGGGCGGGAAGTCGCCGGCGCCTGCCTGAGCGATGCCCACGGGATTGACGCGAACTTCCGCCGCGCCAAGCTCTTGCGGGCCATGATGCAGGGCCTGATGCTGACGCGCAGTGACTTCAGCCACGCCACGCTCACGGAAAGCGCCTTTCATCAGGCTCGCCTGACCGACATCCGCTTTGAAGGCTCGGACCTGACGAAGGTGAATTTCCATGCCGCTGTCCTTCAGTTCGTCCGCTTCGTACAGGCCCAGATGAGCGGGGCACGCTTCAGCCGCGCCCGCGTGCTCGACTGCGACTTTGGGGAAAGCGTTCTCGAAGACAGCCGGTTTCCGGAAGCCGAACTGCGCCATGTGCGGTTCAAGTACACCCAGATGGCGCGCAGTGATTTCCGCGGGGCACGGCTCGCCACGTGCGATTTCACGGGCGCGAAACTGGCCGGGGCGCGGTTTGAGGAGGCCGTGCTTGCCGCCGTCGACTTCCGCCGTGCGGACCTGACCGGCGCCACCGGGCTCAGCTCACAGGCTCTGCTGCAGTGCCTGACGGACCAGAACACGCTGCTGCCCAACGGCACGCCGGGACCCTACTTCCGGGGCTCCGGTGCGGAGCGTCCGCTCCGTGTTCATCGCGGCGACGACGACTAAGGCGATTCCTCGCCCCGCCGAGGCTTCAGTCACCTTCGGCGCGGGATGGCTCCGGCACCATGCCCGGTTCACCAAACCAGCCTTGCCCCCATGCCTTCAGCCGGGGCCACTGCCCCTGCACTGTCGCCAAGCCGAGCATCGCCAGGATCACCGTCACCGCCAGCAGCGCGATCTGCGGAATCCCCATCGTGCCGCGCAGGCCAAACAGCCAGCGTCCGTAGACCAGCTCCGTGTGCACCCAATAGACCAGCAGCGACGACGTGCCCAGTTGCCGCACCCAGCTCCAGCCCGTGGCCACATGCG
The DNA here is from genome assembly GCA_964395885.1 of uncultured Solibacteraceae bacterium. Taxonomy (GTDB): domain Bacteria; phylum Acidobacteriota; class Terriglobia; order Bryobacterales; family Bryobacteraceae; genus JAPKYZ01. The sequence continues at coordinate 1,956 of CAYNDS010000104.1, forward strand.
TCGTCCACAGATAGGCAATCGACAGCAGAATCAGTGCGACGCCCAACTTGATCAGCACCAGCCACGGACTATCCAGCCAGAAGTCGGATTTCGGATAGAGCGAATACGGGAGGCTCGCCAACTGCTGCGAAGCGAAGATCAGAATCAGCCCCGCCAGCCCAGCCCACTGCGCGAAACGTCCCAGGTCGCGCGAACTGGCCATCTTGAGGATGGTCCCCAGTCCCACGCCGAAACACAGGAATGCCGCCCAGGGAAAGATCGGAAACGCCATCGCATTGGGCGCCAGATACGCGCGCACCAGGTCCGGAACCCCGGTCCACGGCAGGCCACTGACCAGCGGCGCCGCCACGGCGACGGCAAGCCCGGCCGTCAGCGCCCACCGGATGCGTCCGTGGCGGGACAGCAGCCCCAGCGGCGATGCCAGCAACAGAGACACGCCCATGCAGTTCAGGATGTCGACCTTCAGCAGGTCCGTCCAGTGCGAGTACGGATAAGCAAACAGCCACAACTGCACGCGGAAGGCAACCGCCATCAGCAGCAGATACCGGGCGCGCTTCCACATGCCCAGCCACTTGTCCCAGGCGCCCAGTTCCTTCCGCTCCTGACTCTCCATCAGGAAGGCGAAGGTGACACCGGTCAGCAACAGGAAGATGGCGGGCGGCATGCCACCCACCCACTGCGAAAGGATGAACTCTGCGCTCTGCCGCTGCGCGCCCACCGCAAAGGAATCAAAGACATGCCCTTGCAGCATGATGACGGCAGCGATACCACGAGCCCAGTCGAGGAATTGGAGCCTCGGCTTCGACGTACTCATTACTTCTGGGGATACTCCCGCTTGACGTTCGATGGCAGCTTCAGCCTCAATCGCTCATCGGACAGATTGGGCTCCAGCTTCATATCCGAATAGATGATTTGGGTATAGTCCCCGGATGGTTGAAACAAGCGTTGTTGGAGCGGAAGTCCCTCGGCGGACCCAATCCATAACTCAATCTTGGTGAAGTGCTGTTTGATCGAGGCCGTCGTCGGCTCCAACTCCAGGCGGTAGGCCGCCTGACCGCCGATCGGTTCTTCGCCCATCAGCCGCACGCGGTAGTTCTTCCTGAGTTCCGGCGACGGAGTGGCAAAGCCGATCAGGAGACCCTGTGAGAGCAGAGAATCATAACGGCCCAGGTCATACTCCTGCACCACGTTCAGCTTGGGCAGGTAAATCTGCACCTTGCGGTCGCGAAACTGAATGCTCCGGACGTCGGGCTTCTCAAAGTCGATGCGCGCGAGAACGGATTTCTTCTGCTTTTGCAACAGGATGCTGCCGCTCTCTTCCTGGCTTTCACGAATAATCGCCGTGTGGGAGATCTTGCGCAGCTTGGCCGACATGCCGCGAAAGCTGGCGCCCGCGGCGTCCATGCGCGCGAGCACTTGATCGGTAGTGGCGCCCTCGGCGAGGGCAGCTCCCAGCAAAAGGAGCAAGCTCAGTTGTTTCACTTGGCAGAGTAGGCCATGAAGGCCTTTACTTCTTCCTCGGCATCGTAGACCGGCTCCACGCGCGTAATCATGCGGGCACGGCCAAACTTCTGCTTTACGAGATGCGCGGCGCGGGCTAAACGTTCCGGCTCCGGAACATCCAGCAGCTCCGGACCCAGCAGATAGGTCTCTTCGCCCTGGGCCGAACCCACCATGACGATGCTGGCCGGGCGCGCCTGGTCGCGGAAGAACTCTCGTGGCGTGAAGAAGATAAAGGCGAGGATGGCAACCACCATGACGTCGTACTGCCAGACGGCACGGGGATACTGCCACAGCAAAAAGCGCTTCATGCGGCCCCTTCAGTTTAGCATCAGGAGGCACAGGGAACCGCCATCTGGACTATTAGCTCCAGCGGCAACGGATATAAAGTTGCACGCACTTTCGATACGATGATCAGGTGCGATTGTGGATGGTCGTCCTTGCCGGAGGGCTGCGCCTGGCCGGACAGGCGTCAGCGGGCTTGAGTTTGGAAGAGGCGCTGGTGCTGGCGGAAGGAAATAATCCGCAGCTTCGCGCTGCCTCTGCCGCTCTGGAAGGGGCGACCGCCGGCATTCTCACCGCGCGGGCCTACCCCAATCCGGAAGTGAACATCCTGACCGGGCCGCAGTATTCGCGCGAGTTCATCCGCGGCCCTGGCCCCAACGGTCTGCTGCAGCACTACAGCTTCGCGCAGCCGATTGAGACGGGTCTTGTCCGGCAGACTCGCATTCTGGAGGCGCAGCGGCGCCGCGACGTCACCGATTACGGACTCAGCGACGCGCGTCTGGCCGTCCGGGCGGCCGTGAAGCAGTCCTTCTTCGACGTGCTGCGGCGACAGGAAGAGGTGGCCGTGACCACCGAGAATCTGCGCGCCGTCGAGGAGTTCCTGCGGCGGGTCCGCGTCCAGGTGGAGGTGGGCGAGGCAGCCCGCCTGGAACTGACGCGGGCAGAGGCGGAAGTGGCCACCGCCCGCACCATCGCCCGCAGCGCGGAACTGCGACTGATCACCGCCCGGTCCCTGCTGCGGTCCGCCGTCAGTGCGCCGCTTCCGGAGCCGCTGGTGCTGACGGGCAGCCTGCCCGCTCCGCCGGCCATCCCGCCACTGGAGCAATTGCGCCGCGACCTGGTGGAGCGCCATCCGCTGCTGGCGCAGGCGCAGAGCGAAATTGAGCGCGCGCAGGCCCGTCTCCGTCAGGAGCGCGCCCTGCGGACGCCGCAGCCGCTCTTGCGCGGCGAGTGGGAACGGCAGCCGGACCTGGGCTTCTATCGCGTCGGCGTCACCATCCCGATTCCGGCCTGGAATCAGCGTCAGGGGCCGATCGGGGAGGCCACCGCCGGCGTCACGCAAGCCAACGCGCTGCTGCAGTTCCGGCGCCTGGAGCTGACCGCCGCCCTGGAGCGCGCCTATGGCATGTATGGCGTCGCCAACCAGCAGGTGACGGCGTTTCAGGAAGGTGTCCTGCGGCAGGCGCAAGCCGCCGTCGAAGCCGCCGAGGCTGCGTTTCGTTTCGGCGAACGCGGTGTGCTGGAAGTGCTGGATGCCCAACGCGTCCTGCGCAGCGTCAGCCTCGACTTCCTCAACGCGCAGTACGACCGGCAGGCGGCACTGATTGAACTCGAACGGCTGCGGGCCGTGGAATTGAGGAGCACGCCGTGACGTTGCGCCTGACCCTGCTGGCGGCCGCCGCTCTCGCCGCCGTCTCCTGCGGCAACAAGACGCAGCCCGTTTCCGCCGCGCCGGCCCCGGCCGCCAAGGACCCCTACGTCATCACCGCCACCCCAGAGCTGGAGCAGACGCTGCGAGTCGGCCCGGCGAACTGGATGCCGGTCTCGGAAAAGCTCACCATCCCCGGCCGGATCGAGGCCGACGAGCGCCGCATCGCCCGCGTCAGCGCCATGATGCCCGGCCGCGTCACCGGGCTCGAGGTCATTGAAGGGCAGTCCGTCGAGCGCGGGCAGACCGTCGCCGTCCTGTACAGCACGGAGCTTTCCGCGGCGCAGTTGGCGCTGCTCAAGGCACTCACGCAGAACCAGCTGGCGCAGCGCTCCGTGACGCGCGCCCGGCAATTGCTGGATGCCGGCGTGATCGGCTCGGCGGAGTTCCAGCGCCGCGAGGCGGAACTGGCCGAATCCGTCGCCATGATCTCGCAAAGCCGTGACCAGCTGCAGGTGCTTGGCATGGCCGCTGCCTCCGTCGCGGATCTGGAGCGCGACCGCCGCATTCACTCCACCACGCCCGTCGTGAGTCCGATTGCCGGCATCGTCACCAAGCGGCACGTGACCCCCGGCCAGGTCGTCGAGAATGCCAGCGTCCTGATCGAAGTGGCCGACCTCTCGCACGTGTGGCTGGTGGCGGACGTGCCGGAAGAGCATGCCGGCGCCATTGAGGTCGGCAAGTTCATCGAAGCGGAGATCCCGGCCCTGCCGGGCGAGAAGCTTCGCGGACGCCTCACGCACGTCAGCGCCGTCGTCGACCCGGACACCCGCACGGTCCGCGTCCGCGCGGACCTGTTGAACTCGCGCCGCCGCTTCAAGCCCGCCATGCTGGCCGTCGTCACGCTGAACGACGAAGCCCAGCGCCGGCAGGTGGTGCCGGCTTCCGCCGTCGTCCGGGAAGGGAACGACGATTACGTCTTCGTCCGCAGCGGAGAACGCCAATATCGGATGGTTCCCGTGAAGCTGGGGACGGAGTTGGACCACCATCGCGTGATCGACCCGCCGCTGGCCGCCAAGGAATCCGTGGTTCTCGATGGTGCCTTCCACCTGAACAGTGAGCGCAAACGGCTGCTCGTGAAGGGGAGCTGACGGGGACTCGTGGATCGATTGCTTGCGTTCTTTCTGCAGCAGCGCGCCGTCATTGTCGTCACGGCGCTGATCCTGCTGTTCTTCGGCTGGCAGGCGGCGCAGCACCTTTCGGTGGACGCCTTCCCGGACGTCACAAACGTGCAGGTGCAGATCGCCACCGTCGCGCCGGGCCGCTCTCCGGAAGAGGTGGAGCGCTTCATCACGGTGCCGCTGGAGATCGGCATGACGGGCCTGCCCAAACTGACCGAGATGCGGTCCCTGAACAAGCCCGGGCTTTCGTTGATCACGCTGGTGTTCACCGACGACACCTATGTCTACTTTGCCCGGCAACTGGTTTCCGAACGGCTGGCCGAAGTGCGGGAGCGGCTGCCGGAAGGCGTCATGCCCGTGCTGGGACCCGTCTCGTCCGCCCTCGGCGAGGTCTACCAGTACGTCGTGGAACGGCCCGATGACGGCGACCGGGAACTCACCGTTGCCGAACTGACGCAACGCCGCATCGTGCAGGACTGGGTGGTGCGGCCGCTGCTGCGCTCCATCCCCGGCGTGGCGGAAATCAACTCCACCGGCGGCTACGTGCGCCAGTACCAGGTGCTGGCGGACCCGGCTCGTCTGCAGCACTATGGCCTGACCTTGAACGACGTCACCGCCGCTCTGTCGCGAAACAACGCCAACTCCGGCGGCGGCATCCTGCGGCAGTCCGCCGAGCAGTATCTGGTCCGCGGCATCGGCCTCATCCGCGATGTCGAGGATATCGAGAACATCATTCTCAAGGAGCAGGGCGCGACGCCGGTCTACATCCGCTACGTCGGCAAGGTGACGCTCGGCTCCGCCGTCCGTGTGGGCGCCATGATCAAGAACGGCTCCACGGAGACCGTGGGCGGCATCGTCATGATGATTGCCGGGGGCAATGCCAAGGAGGTCGTCAGCCGCGTCAAGGAGCGCGTTGACGAAATCAATGCGCAGAACCTGCTGCCGGACGGCTTGCGTATCGTCCCGTTCTATGACCGTTCGGAACTGGTCGACGCCGCGCTCTGGACGGTCGGCCGCGTTCTTGCGGAAGGCTCGCTGCTGGTGGTGGTGATTCTGTTCCTGTTCCTGGGCGATCTCCGCTCCAGCCTGATTGTCATCGCCTCTCTTCTGCTGACCCCGCTGATCACGTTCATCGTGATGAACCGCTATGGCCTGTCGGCGAATCTGATGTCGCTGGGCGGTCTCGCGATCGCCATCGGACTGGTGGTCGACGGCAGTGTCGTCGTCGTGGAAAACATCTTCTCGCGTCTGGGCGATCCGGGTACGCGGTCGCGCTCGGAGATCGTGCGCCATGCCGTTACGGAAGTGGCCACGCCGGTGATCTTCGGCATCGGCATCATCATCCTGGTCTTCCTGCCGCTGATGACGCTGGAAGGCATGGAGGGCAAGATGTTCGCCCCGCTTGCCTACACCATCGCGATTGCCCTGGCCGTGTCCCTGGTGCTGTCGCTGACGCTCTCGCCCGTGCTTTCGCTGCTGCTGCTGAAGGGCGGCGCGGAGCACGACACGTGGCTGGTCCGGATCGGCAAGCGGCCCTACCGCGGTGCGTTGCGTTGGGCGCTGGGACATCGCCGCACCACCGTCGCCATCGCGCTGGTGCTCTTTGTCGCCGCCATCGGAGTGGTGCCGTACCTGGGCACTTCCTTCATCCCGGAAATGAAGGAGGGCACACTGACGCCGACGATGGACCGCGTGCCCAACATTTCGCTGGAGGAGTCGATCGCGGTCGAACAGCGCGCCATGCGCCTGATTCGCGAAACGCCAGGCGTCGACTGGATGGTCTCCCGCCTGGGGCGCGGCGAGTCTCCGGCCGATCCCAACGGACCCGGCGAGGGCGAAATCATGATCCGCCTCCTGCCGCCGGAGCGCCGTCCCAAAGGCCTCTCGCAGGACGACATCGCCAACGAGATCCGAGAGCGGCTGTCGGTGATCCCGGGCGTCAATCTCGTCATGGCGCAGCCGATCTCCGACCGTGTCGATGAGATGGTCACCGGCGTCCGTGCCGATGTCGCCGTCAAGCTGTTTGGCGATGATCTGGCAGTGCTGGTGGCCAAGGCCAACGAGATTGCCCGCGTGGCCGGTTCCGTGCGCGGCATGCGGGATTCCCGCATTGACCGCGTCGGCGGGCAGCAGTATCTGAACATCTCCATCGACCGGCGGGCGATCGCGCGCCGCGGCCTGAATGCCGCCGACGTGCACGACATCATCGAGACCGCCGTCGGAGGCCGCGTCGCGACCGAGATCTATGAGGGAGAGCGCCGCTTTGATGCCGTCGTGCGCCTTCCGGAGGATCTCCGCAACAGCATCCAGGACATTCGCCGTCTGCCCATCGACACGCCCGGCGGCGGCAAAGTGCTGCTGGAGAGCCTGGCGACCGTCGAGCTGCGCGAAGGCCCGGCCGAGATCCGGCGCGAAACCGCAAAGCGCCGCATCGTCGTCGCCGTCAACGTCGAGAATCGCGACCTCGGCGGATTCGTCAAGGAACTGCAGCAGAAGGTCCGGGAGAACGTGTCGCTGCCGCCTGGCTATGTGGTGGTCTGGGGCGGGCAGTTCCAGAACATGGAGCGCGCGCTGCGGCACTTGCAACTGATCGTCCCGATCACCATCGGCGGCATCTACTTCCTGCTGTTCACGCTGTTTTCGTCGCTGCGGCTCGCATCGCTGATCATCACCGTGCTGCCGTTTGCCTCCATTGGCGGCGTGATCGCGCTCTACGCCTCCGGTGAGTATCTTTCCGTGCCGGCTTCGGTGGGCTTCATCGCGCTGTGGGGCATTGCCGTGCTGAACGGCGTCGTGCTCGTCACCTCGATTCAGCAGTTGCGGGAACGCGGCGAAACGATGGATCACGCCATCTGGGAAGGCGCGCTGTCCCGCTTCCGTCCCGTGATGATGACCGCCACGGTGGCAGCGCTCGGGCTGGTGCCGTTCCTGTTCGCGACGGGGCCGGGCTCAGAGGTGCAGCGTCCCCTGGCCATCGTCGTCATCGGTGGTCTGTTCACGTCCACGCCGCTGACGCTGATCGTGCTGCCCGCGCTTTACCGCTTCTTCGCCGAAGGGGGCACAAAAAGAAAAGCCCCCGCGGGTGGCGAGGGCTGGGCAAGACCGGTCGAAACGCACTAGCGGCGGCGCAGGATCGCGACGCCGGCCAGTGCCAAGGCGGCAACGGCAAACGTCGAAGGCTCCGGAACCACCGTCACCGTCACGGCTGCGTCTCCGTCGGGCGTGGTCGGAAACACCGTCACATCCGTCGCGCCGTCCGTGTTCAGGAAGACCTGAGCCAGAAAGCCGTCCGGATTCGTCGTCAGCGCCGCATCGCCGCTGGCATTCAGCAGCGCCAGGTCGAAGACAGACCCGGAGGTGGCCGTGCCGGTTGGCGCCGCCGCCAGCGTCACCAGGAACCGGATGTAGCTGCCGAACGTGAACCCTTCCAGGTAACTGTTCAGCACGCCCGAGTTCTTCAGCGTCACCGTTGCCGGAAGCACCCCCGTCACGTCACCGGTGGTGGCCGGTGTGCCGCCCAGCGTGCCGTCGGAGGCGAACATCGTCACTGTCGCCGTGGCCGGGTCCGTGATGCCGAAACCCGGATTGAAGTCGAAGTAGATCGACCCCGTTTCGCCCAGCAGGTCACTGGTGTGGATCTGGAATTGCAGTACCGTGGCGGCAGGCGCCAACGCCGCCGCCAGTAGGGTCAAGGTAAGAATGCGCAGAAGACGGTTCAAGTCTTTTCCTCCGTTTTTTCTTTTTTAGAATGTACCCGAGAAGACGACGGGCGTCGCCGTGATCGGCACCAGGCCCGGGTTCAGGAACCGTACCGGTACCGAGAACGAGGCGCCCGGCGCAAGCGAGCCGAGCGCACTCGTCACAAAAGGCGTTCCATCAAATGTGCCGGCGGCATTGGCCAGGATGACGCCCGTCGGCAGCCCTGTCAGCCGGATGGCAAACGGTCCGGTCAGCGGCGCGCCGGACGTATTGGTCACGGTGATCGTGCCGTTGAAGGTCCGCGTGATCGGGCTGAAGGACAGTCCGGAACTCACGACGCGCACGCTTCCGGCCAGGCTCACCACCTGCGGCAGCCGGAAGTAGGCCACCAGCGGATCGTGGTCGGAGAGCCGCTCCGGCCGCGTGGCGTCGGCGCGCAGCGTCTCCGGGAAGTCCGCGTTGGACCGTCCGGCCGCGATGCGGACAAACCGCTGCGCCGCCGGCACGTTGCCGAGAATGTGATCCAGGAATTGCGCGCTGCCGTTGAAGATATAGCTGTAGCGCTGCGCCACCGGGAATGTGTTCACGAAGTTGGTGAGCGTCGGGTTCACCAGCGCCGCCGTCGGCAGCGTCACCTCTGATGCCGGGGCGGGCGTGCCCTGGATGGTGCCCAGCGTGTCGACAAAGCCGTCGTTGAACTGGAAGGCGTTCAGGTCGCCGAGGACAATGATGCGCTCGGCCGGATTCGCCGCCTGCCGCGTCTGGATGTAGCTGGCCAGAAACTCCGCCTGCGCGGCGCGCTTGGCACGGACGCGCGGACCTTCCGCCGGATCGTCAATGTCGTTCAGGGACCGCAGGTGATTCACGATGACCGTGAAGGAGAGGCCCACCGTGGAGCCGGGCGCGGTGGCCGTTCCGCGCACCACCAGCGAGGGCCGGTCGTTCAGAATCGCCGTCGTGCCGGACGGTGTCGTGTACTCGGCATCCTTGCCCACCTGCACCACTTCCGTCACGGTGACGCGGTTGGTATTCACCAGCGCCGCCACGTTGATGCCGCCGACGTCGTTGCCCGCAATCAGGTAGCTCTGATAGTTGGCGCCGGTCGCCGCGTTCAGCGCGCTGGCCAGCGCCTGCGCCGTCGTCGCGCGCTCCACCTCCTGCAGCCCGATGACGTCCGGCAGCCGCAGCACGTCGCGAATCGTCAGCACCGCCTTGGCGATGCGGTTGGAGAACGCCGTTGCCGTCAGTGTCGGCGGCGCCGCGAAGGAGCCATTCGGATTCCCGTTCGCCTGATCGTCAAAGAAACGCTCCATGTTGAACGACGCCACGGAGACCTCGCCGCTATTCACGGCCGGAACCGGCGTTGCCGCGACATTGCCGCTCACGGTTGTGCCCGTGCCCGCATCCGGATACAGCGTGACGTTGTTGAAGCCGCCGCCATCCAGCGGCCCGATTAGGTTGGTCACCGTCGCAAACGAGGTGACGTTCAGTGCGGACGTTCCGGGTTGGCCGTCGCTGTCCACCCGGATCAGTTCCGGGTTGCCGTCAAAGCGGGCGATTCCCGGCTTCGGCAGCGCGTACGGAGCTTCAACGCCCGGTTCGCGGAACGGCCGCGCCACGCCCGTCACCACGCCCCAGAACACGCCGTTGGACGACCCGGTGGCGTTGGCTTCATTCACCGCGCCGTCGGTGGGCTGCACCACCGTCATGCTGTTCACCTGTACGCGCATGCCCTCGTACTTTTCCAGCTGATTCTTCGGCCCGGCTGGATCCGGATTCGTCGTGGTGAACAAAACGGGCGCGGGCAGCGGTTGATTGCTGGCCAGCACCGTCAGCGTCGGGTTGTTGGACAACTGCGTCGAGGTGGGCGTGCCCGCCGGCGTGTTGGCGCCCTGAAACTCCTGAACCGTCCCGCTGACGCACAGTTCATTGCCGGCGGCTGCATTGGCCGGAACCGGCGATCCGATGAAGACGAAGATGCCATCTGACGTGTTGGCATCGCCGTCGCCGGTTGCCGACTGCAGATAGAAGCCGTTGGACCGCCGCGCCGTCACAATGCCGCGCGTGGTCACGACCTGTCCGGCGAACGGCGAGACATCGCCCGCGCCCTGAATCTGGCTGATCGTCTGCGTGACGTTGCAGGCCGGCGCCGTCGCCGTCAGCTGAAACTGCTTGGTCACGCTCGCCGTTGCCGTGTCGGTGGCCGTTACCGAGAAGGTGGCGTTGGCAAACGCCGACTGCGCCGTGCCGCTCAACAGGCCCGCCGCGGAGAGCGTGAAATTGGCCGGAAGCGTGCTCCCCGACGCCACGCTGAACGTGTAGCCCCCCGCGCCACCCGTCGCCTGGATGGTCTGCGAGTACAGCGCGCCGACTGTGGCATTCGGCAGCGGCGAAGAAGTCGTGATCGAAAGGGGCGGTGCGGTGCAGCCGTTGAGCGGCGAGAGGCTGTTGCGCGGACTCGGCGCTGCCGCCGTAAAGTCCGCCTGATTGTTGTTGGTGTCCGTGCAGCCATTGCCGCCGCGCAGCGCCGCGCTGGTATTCGTCAACGCCGGCGCCGCTGCCGCGCCTTCAAAACAGTTGGCCGTGCCGTAGCCGACCAGGTCCACGATCGACGTATCCGTTGGGCAGGAGACCTGCGTGAGGTTCGCCGTCGCGTTCACCAGGGCGAATTTCCCGGACGTCGCCGATGCCGCAATCGTGCCCGTCGCGTCCGGGGCAGGGGTGTCCTGTGTTCCGCCGGTCCCTTGCGCCAGCCGGATCAGGTAGTACCCGCCCGCCGGAATGGAACCGCTCAAGTTCACGCGCAGATTTGTGGCGCTTCCCCAGTTGGTGCCCGCCGCCGACGTGTACTGCAGGGACCATCCGGTCAGATCCTGCGCACTGGTGCCGCGATTGAACAACTCCACAAAGTCCTGGCGAAGCGTCGCGCCGGAGTTGCCGCCGCCGCCATAAACCTGAGAGATCACCACTTGCGCATGGACGGGCAGCAGCGCGGCCGCAAGAGCGGCGAGGAGAGAAAGTTTTCGCATAGAAATAGGGCTTGTCCCCCAGAGCGTAG
>CAYNDS010000104.1:13057-15185 GCA_964395885.1 uncultured Solibacteraceae bacterium
GCGTAGCACCCCTTCGTGTCGGCTTGGTTGCAGAGGACGAGCCAAAACTTTATTTTTATTTCTGGCCGGTTTTTGCCCTTCGTTGCGCACCCAATTCTTTCCCGCTTGCGAAGGGAATCGCGAGCTCGCCGACGGCGCGCCGCGTTTGCGTCAAGAGGCCTCAGCGCCAGGCGCGATAGCCGCTGTAGCGCGTTTCCGTCTCCCGCCGCAGCGTCTTCACCAGCAGGATCTGCGCTCCCGCTTTCACCTTCAGGCGCGAGGGCAGCCAGACCCCTTCCGGTACCGGACGCCGCTCCAGTTGGATGCGCGTCCCCTTGTAGACCTTCGCCAGAAATCCGCCCAGGCTGATGTTGTCGAACACCTCGGCATCCAGTGCGTACACCTCCGCCGCCGCCTTGTCGATCAGGATCTCGCCCCGTACCTTCTCAAACACGCGCGCCTGCATGTTGGACGGTTTATAGCCTTGTCGAGGGGAGAAGGTAAAGCGCAGGATCTCGCGCCCCTGCTCCCAGACAGATTCCTTGAACTCGTACTCCAGCGCCTCGGGCATCTCGCGAAGAAATGCCATTTCGCGTCCGCCGGTGACGCTGGCATTCTCCAGACGTTTCCGGCGCTCCTCCGCGGTCAGCTTGCGGTAGTCCCGCATCGCCTTTTCGATCTGCGCGTGCTGCTCGGCGGCTTCCTTTTCGCTCAACGGCTTGCCTTCGCGCTCCACGACGCGCGTCACGGGCACGTCTTCCATCAGTTCCCGGCGGACCACGAAGCTTCGCTTCTCCTTCACCGTGCCCTGAGCGTCAAGCTCCTGAATGGTCACCGCCCGCTCAAACAGGTGCGTGCCGAGTTTCTTCTGCGATTCCTCGTAGTTGGCGACTGCCTTACGTACCAGTTCCCGTGTCGGATCGGCCGCCGCGACCGGCAGAGCCACCAGCATCAGGCACCATAAAGACATGAAACGCATCTCCTCCCAGGAGAAATTCCACTGCTCGCTGTTCTCAGTCTCCGAAGACGTTGCCGTCGCGCCGGACGGTTTCCAGATTCGGCGCAACATCATCCATCATCCCGGATCTGCCGTGATGATGGCGGTAGATGAGAGAAAGAGGGTTCTGCTGGTCCGTCAGTATCGCCTTCCGGCAGAGCAGTATCTTTGGGAGCTGCCCGCCGGAAAGATCGATCCCGGCGAAAATGCACTCCAGGCGGCCAAGCGGGAATTGAAGGAAGAAACCGGCTTCAAGGCACGGAAGTGGACCAAGCTCGCCAGCTACTGGCCCAGCCCCGGCTTCCTGGCCGAAAAGATGACCATCTACATGGCCACCGAACTCACGGAGGGGGATGCCACGCCGATGGATGACGAACGCATCGAGAAGCGCTGGTTCACCGGCAAGGAACTGGACGAACTGATCGCCGCCGGCAAACTGCACGACGGCAAGACGATGATCGGCTACCTGGCCTGGAAGCGGTACTTTTCCAGGTAAGCGAACATCCGGTCCAGCGCGCGCCGCCGGTGGCTGACCTCGAACTTGCGCGCCGCGCTCACCTCCGCAAACGTCGCGCCGAACGGCGGAAAGAAGAAGTGCGGGTCATAGCCGAAGCCGCCCTCGCCGCGGGCCTCCGCCACAATCTCACCCTCCACCTCGCCGCGAAAGCAGCCGAGCAGCGTGCCGCCTTCGGCTAGTGCGATGACGGCCACATAGCGCGCCCGCCGGTCCGCCGCGCCGTCCAGCGACGCAATCAGCTTGCGGTTATTCGCCCGATCATCGCCGGCCCATCGCGCCGAATAGATGCCCGGCGCGCCGCCCAGCGCCGCCACCTCCAAGCCGGAGTCTTCGGCAAACAGCAGTCCGCCGGCATCGCGCGAGTACGCAACCGCCTTCAGTGCCGCGTTCTCCTCGAAGCTGGCGCCGGTCTCCTCGACGGGCACTGCCGGGGCGTACGGCACGATCTCCGTCGCCCCCGCCGCCAGCTGGAACTCGCGCAACTTGCCCGGATTAGTGGTGGCCGCCCAGAGCTTCACGCTGGCACTCGATCAATTCCGCGATCCCGGCGCGCGCCAGGGTGAGCAGCGACGCCATTTGCGCATCGTCGAACGGCGTCTTTTCCGCCGTCGCCTGCACCTCGATGAACCGCCCGG
>CAYNDS010000105.1:0-5631 GCA_964395885.1 uncultured Solibacteraceae bacterium
ACTCCGCCGTGTCGGGTACCGGCGAAAGCAAAGACACCTGCCGCATCGCTTCCTCCCGCTGCCGCGCTTCGGAGATGAGACCCGGAATCAGTTCGGCCTCCGGCAGCGTGGACCAGTAATGCACGGGCATCTCCTTTTTCATGGCATCCACCATCAGCCGTGCCGGATTAAAGATCGATGCGTAGTAGCTCTTCCAGAGGGACTCCACCGCGTCCGGACTCGGCGCGGCGGACCGCGACACCCCCTCGGTGAACGTCAGCCGCTCCATGTCCCAATGCGCGCACCCGTCCGGCGTCAGGATGGACCAGCGCATCGCGCCGAACCGCGCCCGGAACCACGGCGCCATCGCCTCCACAATCCGATGCTGTGGCTCGTGGTAGGCCACCATCCAGCCGTCCACTTCGCGGAATCGCACAAAAGCCTTCATTTTGTGCATGTCGCGGCGGACCGCCTTCTCCATCAGCCGCGCCCGGCGGACGTCCGGGTCATGGTCGAATTCGAGCAGTGCGCGCTCGCCATGCGTCAGCCGCCACAGAATCCGGTACAGCAGCGGCTGCCAGTTCTCACGGTCCCGATGCCGCCCCACCGCTTGTGCCACTTCCAGAAACGCCTTCGGCACGGCAATGGACGTCTCGGGCTTCGGCAGCGTCCCAAACGGGAGGGCGTGGTCACTCCAAACCACCTCGTTGGGGTGAACTTCTGCCGCGAGAAGCGCGCGCGCAGCCTCACGCCAAGCATCGAAGGAGCTTGCGCCGACATTGACCACAAGGTAAGGATGTTCAGGGAAAGACGGAAGCGTTGAAAACGAAAACCCCTAAGGGCGCCGGGGAGGAGATTGCTTCAGGGGTCTTATGAGGTTAGTCTCGCTTTGGTGGGAGTTGCCTCCCCGGCTTGATTCCAATTATGGAATATGGCTTTTGGAATTGCAAGAGCCAACTTCCGAAAAACGAGATTCTTTTCTAGCTGCCCTTCACCTCGACGCCCACGATTTCCTCTAACACCTTGATAGTGCTGCAGATATCGTCTTCCCCAAAACCTTTCGCGATCGCCGCGCGGAACATCTGCTGTGTGACCGCGGTCACCGGCAGCGGAACCTCCAGCTCATTGGCAGAGTCCAGCATCAGTCCGATGTCCTTGTGCATCCACTTCACCGAAAAGTTCGTTGTGAAGTTACGCTGAAACACGTAAGGTGCCTTGAACGCGATCAAGCCGCTCTTTGCGGCCGAGTTGTTCAGGATTTCCAGCATCAGTTCCGGCGCGACGCCGGCCTTCGTCGAGAGCACGAGCCCTTCGTTGAAGGCTTGCAACAGATTGGAAAGAATCAGGTTCTGCGTCAGCTTGGCATGCAGGCCCAAGCCCGGCCCACCGCAATAGTACAGATTCTTCCCCATCGGCTCGAAGTACGGCTTCACCGTCTCGAAGACCTGCTTGTCGCCGCCCACCATAAAGGTCAAGGTTCCACCCTCGGCACCTGGGCGGGAGCCTGTGCACGGCGCATCCAGAAAATGGAATCCGCGCTCGGTCAGCTCGGATCCGATTTTGCGGCTTTCCGACGGCGAAACGGTCGAGGCGTCGACAATCACCGTGCCCGGCTTGGCCTTCTCGGCGATACCGCCCGGGCCCAGAATCACCTCGCGCGACATGGCCGTGTCGCCCACGCACAGGAAGATGCAGTCCGCCTCGGCACCCACCTCGGCCGGCGTCGCGCAGGCCAGTCCGTTCCCTTTGGCCGCCAGTTCCGTCGCCTTTGACCCGGTTTTGGACCAGAGCGCCACCCGATGCCCGGCCTCCAGCAGATGCCGCGCCATGGGGTATCCCATGATCCCTAATCCGAGAAATCCTAAGTTCGCCATGTTCCCTGGATTGTATCGTTGAAGCATGGATGAGCACCGTCTCCGTCCGACGACCGAAGTCCTGACCCGCGGCTTCGATCCCACCCTTTCCGTCGGCTCCGCTCGCCCGGCGGTCTTTCGCAGTTCCACCTATGTGTTTTCCAGCCCGGAAGCCGCCGAGCATGCCTTCAACGTGATGGGCGGCCGGGCGACGCTCCACCCCGGCGAACGCGTGGACCTGGTCTATTCCCGGTTCAACCATCCGAACGCCGAAATCTGCGAGGACCAACTGGTTCCGCTCGAAGACGGCGCGAAAACGGCGCTGGTGTTCAACTCCGGCATGGCCGCCATCATGACCTGCCTGATGGCCCACCTTGCGCCCGGCGACACGCTGCTCTACACCGTTCCGATTTACGGCGGCACGCAGCATCTGATCGAGGACTTTCTGGAGCCCTGGGGCATCCGGGGCGTTGCCGTGCGTGCCGGCCAAAGCGACGCCATCGACGAAGCCATCGCCCGGACAGAGCGTCTGAAGGTGGTGCTGCTGGAGACCCCCGCCAATCCCACGCTGGTGATGACCGACATCGCCCGGGCAGCGGCCGCCGCCAAGGCTCGCGGTGCGCTCACGATGGTCGACAACACCTTCATGGGCCCAACCTTTCAGCACCCGATTCAGCTGGGCGCCGATATCGTGCTCTATTCGGCCACCAAGTACCTTGGCGGCTTCAGTGACCTGCTGGCCGGCGTCGCGCTGGCGGCGGACCCGGCCATTCTGCGCCCCGTGCGCTCCAAGCGCAGCCTGTTCGGCAACATTCTCGCGCCCGATGAGTGCTGGATTCTCGACAGCCGTCTGCCCACCGTCCACCTTCGGATGAACAAGCAGTCGAAGAACGCGCAGCGCATTGCCGAGCGCCTGGCCGCTCACCCGAAGGTGGCGCGCCTGTTCTATCCGACCCTGTTCGACAACGCCGAGCAGATCCGCATCCGCCTGGCGCAGTGCGAGTACCCCGGCGGCATGTTCGCCATGGAACTGAAGGGCGGCAAGGCGGCGGCGTTCGATTTTCTGCGCCAGCTCAAGATCGCCCGAAACGCCGTCTCGCTGGGCGGCGTGGAGACGCTCGTCTGTCACCCGAAATCGACCACGCACTCCGGCTTCAGCGAGGAAGCCTGCGAAGTCGCCGGAGTCACCGAGGGTCTCGTCCGCATCTCGGTCGGCATCGAAGACTGGCGGGACCTGCTCGAGGACTTCGAGCAGGCACTCCGCTAGCCGCATCCGCCCGTCTCCGCCACTCTGCAAGGTGGCCGGCCGTGCTCTGCACGTGTCATGGGCACAATCGGTCTGGAAGCTGGCTTGATCCTGCTGCTCGTGCTGGCCAACGGGATCTTCGCCATGGCCGAGATGGCCGTGGTCTCGGCTCGGAAGGCGCGGCTTCGCCAGATGGCTGAGGATCAACAAGGTGGCGCCGCGGCCGCCCTGGCCCTCGCCGAAAACCCGCACGAGTTTCTGTCGACGGTGCAGATCGGCATCACCCTGATCGGCACGCTCGCGGGGGCATTCGGCGGCGCCACTCTTGCCGAGGAGTTGCAGGCCTCTCTCCAGCGGGTCCCTGCCCTGGCCCCCTACGCCGAATCCATTGCGATCACCACCGTCGTCGTCATCGCCTATCTCTCGCTCATCCTGGGAGAACTGGTTCCCAAGAATGTCGCCCTGAGCAATCCGGAGCGAATTGCCAAACGGGTGGCCCGGCCGATGACATGGCTGGCCAAACTCGCCGGTCCCGCCGTGCGCTTTCTCACCGCCTCGACGCATTTGATCCTCAAGCTGCTTCCCGTCAACACGAACCGCGAGGAGATCGTGACCGAAGACGAAGTGAAGGTGCTGATTGCCGAGGGAACCGAACACGGCACCTTCGAACCGGCCGAACAGGAGATGGTCGAGGGCGTCTTCCGCCTTGCCGACCGCCGGATCGTCGAAGTGATGCAGTCGCGCAGCCATGTCGCCGCGCTCGACCTGCGGAAGGACTGGACCGCCAACCGCGCACTCCTGGCGCGCGCCCAGTATTCCCGCTACCCGGTCATCGACGGAGATCTCGACCGGATTGTCGGCGTGGTTCACGTCAAGGATCTGCTGGCGGCGGCCGGAACCGCCGGTGCCGTGCCCCCTCTGCGGAATCTCGCCCGGCGGCCGCTCGTGGTCCCGGAAATGATGTCAGCCCTCGAGGTCTTGAAGCGGTTGCAGAAGGCGGGCGAGCAGATGGCCGTGATCGTCGACGAACATGGCGCCGTGCAGGGAATCGCCACTCTGGCAGGGCTCATGCAAGCCGTCCTCGGAGAGCTGGGAGATCCGGACCCGGCCGGCCAGAGCGGGGCCGTTCGACGCGAGGACGGCTCCTGGCTGGTCGATGGCGCCCTGCCGATTCCCGATTTTCTGCGGGCGCTCGATCTCCGCCGCGTGCCGGGAGAGCAGGACGGCTTCACCACCGTCGGCGGCCTGCTGCTCGCCCACCTGCATCGCATTCCCGCCGCCGGCGATCAACTCGTCGTCGACGGATGGCGATTTGAGGTGATCGACATGGATCGCAACCGCATCGACAAGGTGCTCGTTTCCCGAGTCGAGCCGGAGGGCTCGCCGCGTCGCTAGGCCGGGGCGAGAAGCCCGCGCGCTACACTCTTCGCTAGTGCGTCCTCTGCGAATTGCCCTGGATATTCGGCACATCCGGGACTTCGGCATCGGCACCTACATCCGCAATCTGGTTCTCTCGCTGGCCAAGCACGACGACGAGAACGAGTACATTCTGGCCGGCCGGCCGCAGGATCTGCGCGAACTGCCGAACCTGCCGGAACGGTTCCACCGTGCGCCGTTTCCCCGTTCCGACGCCGGCATCGCCAACCAGATCAGCTTCCCCTTGTTGCTGGGCGGCTTCCGCCCGGACCTCGTCCATATTCCGCTGAACTCGGTGCCGATCTTCCTCCAGCGGCCCTATGTCGTCACCATCCACGACATGAGCAGCCTGCTGTTTGAGCAAGGGCAGGACGTCCACGCCATCCGGCGCGCCTACCGCCTGCTGCGCTTCAAGCGCGGATTGCAGCGCGCCGACCGCATCATCGCCGTCTCTCAAGCCACGCAGCGCGACGTCGAAAGCCTGCTGAACGTGCCCCCGCAGCGGATCAGCCAGATTTACGGAGCCATCGACCCGCGCTACTTTGAGCCGCCCCGCCCCGCCGATGCCCGCTACGCCGGTCCAAACGCTGCCGAGTACTACCGGCGGCAGCTGCTCGAACGCTACCAGGTGCGCTATCCCTATCTGCTGTATGCCGGCACCATCCGTCCCCAAAAGAACATACCCCGCCTGATTGAGGCCTTCTCCGTGCTCCGTGAACAGTTGGCCACCCATCCGCACTATCGCGAGTTGCGCCTCTTGATCATCGGCGATGAAGTGTCGAAATACCCGGCCGTGCGGCGTGCCGTGCTGCAGTCCCGCCTCGAAGGCTTTGTTCGCTTCTTCGGCTTCGTCAGCTTCGATGCGCTGCGGATGTTCTATCAGGGATCGGAGGCGTTCGTCTTTCCTTCGCTCTATGAGGGCTTCGGCCTCCCGCCGCTCGAAGCCATGGCGAGCGGCGCTCCCGTGGTGGCCTCCAACGTCAGCTCTCTGCCGGAGGTCGTCGGTCAGGCGGCCGAACTCGTCAACCCGGAAAACGTCTTCGACATCGTGCGCGGTATGCGCGAGGTCTTGCTAAACACCTCGTACCGGAACGAGCTCATCCATCGCGGCTTCCGACAAGCGCGCCGCTTCCGGTG
>CAYNDS010000105.1:5641-15086 GCA_964395885.1 uncultured Solibacteraceae bacterium
AACGCATGCTGGCGGTCTATCGCGACGTAGCCCGGCGCCGCTCCTGAACCCGCAACCGGCGCCACGCAAAAGTCCAGCAAAGACCACCCGGTGGCCTCCAGCAGGCGGTCCACCGTGCCCAGCGTGAAGGCCCGCCGCCCGGTCAGCAGGTTGTGCAGATGAGGTTGCGACAGCTTGGCCTGTTTCGCCAGACCGCGGACGGTCCATTGGCCGTTGGACACCTCGCGGCGGAGGGCGGACAGGAGGCGTTCGCGGATGTCTTCGAGGCGGGGGGTGGGGAGGGCTTCCATCTATTTCACCTAGCTATAGGTACCATGGATACATCACAAATCTCATTAATTTCTATTCTTGTGATCGAAATTTCTTAATCTCCCGATCGCCCGTAAGTCGATGAGATCATTCAAAACCCCGGCAAATCTCTAGTGCGTGCCATCGCTCCGAATTCTCTTTCTTCTTTTTGTGAATTGACTCTTTTTTGCACACCGCTACGATGGACCCAGGTAGTACGGATGGCGTTGCTGCCTCGGGACCCTCGGACAACCTCCCGGAGCGGAACAGACGACGCCCCACTGGAAAGGACAACCCAAGAAGCCATGGAATGGACTCGTTCGGAAACGCTGGCGCTCGCCTCTCACACGTGCACGCTCTGTCATGGGCTGGGCACCAGGACCACACGCGGGGGAAGCTCTTCACCCTGCAACTGCGTCTTGCGCGCAATCTTCCGCGCTTGCTTCAACCGTTTCCGCCTTTGCGTCAACAAGGAAAAACACATGACCCGCGTCACCCTGGAGAACACCGGCGCGGGCGGCTCCCGCCGCTACACCTGGGGCCGCAAGGACGAGGAGTACATCGCCGACTTCACGCTGGTCAGCCGCCGTACCCTGACCGCCGACGAATATCGGATCTTCAACTACCACTTCCTGCTCGGCGCCGACTGGAAGCTCTGCTGCCGCAAGCTCAAGATGGACCGCGGCAACTTCTTCCACGCCGTGTACCGGATTCAGCAGAAGCTCGGTAAGGTGTTCCGCGAACTGGAGCCCTACGCCCTCTACCCGCTTGACGAATACTTCGGTTCCAGCCGCCTCCTGGAGCCGCTCTCGCGAGCCGTTGACGAAGCGCAAACGGAATCCCAGCAGGAGAAAGTGGCGCAGTGGCCCTGGCGGATTGCCCCGCGTGAGCCGCGCCGCGAACGGCGGATTCTCGCCGCTTAGGAGTCCGCCCGAATGTCCACCGCCAGGCCGGGGAACAGCCTCTCCCCGGCCTTCTCTTTCACCCTCTCCACCGCCGCTGTCCATCGTCCCGGCGTCACCACCACATCGGCCAGCGTCACAAACAGACGTGCCGACTGCTTGTAATCCTCCACCTTCGCATCCCGCACAAACAGATAAAGGTCCGGCCGCAGAAACTGCATCACGCTGTTCGACTCCAGAATGACCGCCCGTCTGCCGCCGATCAGCCCCCGCAGCGCCGGCATCGCCTCGGCCAGCAGCCCCGCGCGCGTCCGCAGCCACCAGGACTCTCGCGCCCCGGCGGCAAGGTACCGCCCGGAGTCCGTCGTGTCCGGCTGCCTCTGCTCGTCCAGCGCATAGGCATGCGCGGGATCCGACGGCGCGCACTGGCAATCCTCGCCATCATCGGCGCAGGCCGCATGCCCAAACTGCGTGATCTTCACCGCCGTCCAGTGCAGCTCCGGCAGCGCGGCCACGATCTCGCAGACCAACTGCGTTTTCCCGATATTGCGCGTGTGCCCGCCGACGACAACGATCATGACGCTCCGCCGCTTCCCACTCTAGCGAGAACCCGGCTCAGGATCCCTTGCGCTCCCGCGCTGCCCGGAACGGGGTCGTGAGGGTGCCGATCCCCTCAATTTCAATCGTGACGACATCGCCCGGCTTCAGAAACTCCTGGCGTTCCATGCCGGTGCCGGACGGCGTGCCGCTGGCAATCACGTCGCCGGGATAGAGCGTCAGAATCGAGGTCAGGTAGGCCAGCATGTGGTGCTCTTTCCACAACAGCTCCGCCGTCGTGCCGTCCTGCTTGACGACGCCGTTCACGCGCGTCACGATCCGCAGTTTGTCGAAGTTCGGCAGAAACTCCTTCGGCACGATCACCGGGCCGAAGGGTGCGGCACGATCGGTGCTCTTGCCCTCAAACCAGTTCGTGCCGGGGAACATCGCCACCTCGCGCCGCCGTCCGCCGCGGTCGCTCAGATCGAACAGGATGCTATAGCCGAACACGGCATCGTGCGCCTGCCCGGGCGCGACCTGATAGGCGGTCTTGCCAATGATGATCGCCATCTCGCCTTCCCAGTCAATCCGCTCGCGGCCTTCGGGGATGAAGTACGGTTCCCCCGGCCCGATGATGCAGGATCGGGGCGATTTGGCGAAGAAGACGGGGGCGTCGCGATCCGGCTGAACCAGCGCCGCCGC
Organism: uncultured Solibacteraceae bacterium; assembly: GCA_964395885.1. Taxonomy (GTDB): domain Bacteria; phylum Acidobacteriota; class Terriglobia; order Bryobacterales; family Bryobacteraceae; genus JAPKYZ01. The sequence continues at coordinate 8,071 of CAYNDS010000105.1, forward strand.
CGCCGCGTTGAAGCCGCTGCCGCCCGCGCCCGGACGCCCGCCCGCCGCCGGAGCCGCCGGAGCCGCCGCCGGAGGACGCTGCACCGCGCCCATCCCTTCCGCATGCGCCCGATAGTTGGCCGCCGCCGCCAGCAGGTTCCACGGGTATTGGATCGGCGCCTGGAAGGTGACCTTTGCCGCGTCATAGGCAAACGGCAGTCCGCTGGCCTCGCGATAGGCGTTCGCGATCTGATAGAGCCGCCCCTTCACGGCGTCGTAGCGCTCGATCAGCGCCCGCATCTCGCCCGGGATCGCCACCGGCGCCAGCTTTTCCTTCCGCGTCAGCGCCTGATTCGCCGCGGCAATGTCGAGCACCGTCCGATCCGCCAATACCATCCCCAGCGCCGTCCGCCCGGAAAGCGTCACCGTCGCCAGCTTGAACGGAGTCGACGGAGTCGCCTCCGGAGGCGCCGCAAACGCGGCAATCGGCACAAGAACAGCCAGGCAAAAGCGCATGGGGCCGATTGTACACGGGCTGCCGGAAGCGGATGCGTTGCGCTCCCGCTCGGCGGCAGCCCCCAGGCCCCTTCAGAAGGGTGCGGATGCGCAACCCTGTGGTACGCTGAAAACGTTCTCGCCAGCCGCGGAGAGGTGGCTGAGTGGTCGAAAGCAGCGGTTTGCTAAACCGTCGTACTGGACTAAAACCGGTACCGAGGGTTCGAATCCCTCCCTCTCCGCCAGCCTTCCTTACGCGAACTTATACTTCTGCGTCTTCTCGTCCCACAGGACCTTCTTGCCGTTGCGGAACGACAGCGTCGCCATGTGGCCGCCGATGGCCGCCTGCTGGCCGACGCGCACCGGCGCAATCAGCTTCGCCTTGCCGAGAATGGACTCATAGAGATTCCGCACGTGCGCCTGCACCGCCGGAACATCGTTGCCCGGCAGATGCACGTTCACCGGCTTGCGCGCGGCTACCTTGGCCGGCGGCTTGCCCTGGAACTTCTCCGGGTAGAAGTTCAGAATCTGCCGGTTCAGCACTTCGATGGTGCCTTCGTTGCCCATGAACTGCTCGCCGTAGCCAAACCAGTCATTCCCGAAGTAGCACGAATAGTTGATGTGGAAGCGGTTCGGATATTCGTAAATCGCCGACAGCGTATCCGGCACCTCGCGATCATCCTGCGTCCAGCGATAGATGCCGCCCGACGCCACACAGCTCAACGGCTCCGTCTTGCCGCAGACGAAGTTCGTGATGTCGGTCTGGTGCACCAGCAGGTCCGTCGAGATGCCGCCCGAGTAGTCCCAGTAAAGACGCCACTGGTAGTAGCGCTGCTTGTCGAAGGCCCGCGACTTGTTCACATACGGCGCCGTCCCGAGGAAGCGCTTCCAGTCCGTGTTCTCGGTCGAGGCATCCTCCGGAATCTTGTACCGCCACGCCGGATTGTCTTCCAGCGAATTCCGGTACCAGAAGGCGCGGACATAGTGGATGTCGCCGATCATCCCGTCCTCGACCATCTTCTTCGCCTGCTGATAGAGGCTGTTGGAGCGGTTCTGCGTGCCGACCTGGATCATCTTGCCGGACGCCTCGCCGGCCTTCACAATCTCGGCGCCTTCTTCGATCGTGTGGGCCAGCGGCTTCTCGACGTAGATGTGCTTCTTGGCCTTGATGGCGGCCATCGTCATCTCGTAGTGCAGGTGCTCCGGCGTCATGATGAAGACGACATCGACGTTCGGATCGGCCAGAAGCTCCTTGTAGTCGACATAGGTCTTCGGCGTGTTCTTGCCCTTGGTCTGGACGTTGTCCTTCGCGCGGTTCAGGTTCCCGGCGTAGGTGTCGCAGACGGCGACAACTTCCATCAGGTCGGCGCTGCCGCCATAGGCCATGTTCATGACATGGTTGCCGCGGCTGCCGGTGCCGATCCAGCCGGCGCGGATCCGGTTGTTGGTACCTTGCGCGGAAAGAATCGCCGGAGCGGCAATGGCGCTCGACAGCAGTGTGCGACGGGAAACGGAGTCGGACATACTAGCCCCTTATTTTACGCCGTTTACCGGGCGGGCCGTGCGGGAACGTCCGCCGCGGAGGCGGCCTTGCGCCGTGGCCGGGAAGTTGTGCCGTCCCTGCCGGTGCAGCGGCGCTAAATATCGCATCCGGCCTGCCGATATCCCCTAAGAACCCATATGCCTATGGTGACCCTGGAACGTTTCCTGCGCGCGGACCGCCGGCAACCCGCGCCGCCCGATGCCTGGGCGGGCGTCCTGGAGCATGTCCTGTCGCGCCCGGCGGACCTGCTGTTGGCCGAAGTCACCGAAGAGCCGCTGCGGCGCGACCTGGCCGCCCTGCGGCAATCCGTCGCCAAGGCCGAAACCGCGCAGGAACTGGCCGAGGCGGATCAGGCGCATCAGTCCTGGACGGAGGCGGTGAGCGCCGCGCGCCAGAAACTGGAAGACGACCGCAAGCGCGACTTCCAGAACATCTTTTCGCTTCTCAACGAAGCGCTGTCGCTCGCCGGTGGCGGCTCGGAGCGGTCCGTCAACCGTCTGGAACGCCTCGAAGGCGCGCTGGCGACCGTGGCGCAAGCCAACGATCTGCGCGAGGTGAAACGCCAGCTCACCCAGGTGATTCAGAACGTCCGCGAGGAGGCTGCCTCGGAACGGCAGCGTGCCGAAGCGGCCCGCAAATCCCTGGAACCGCGTCTGGCCGAAGCCCGCGAAGTGGCCAGCCGCTTCCGCACCGGCATGGCGACGCGCAAGGAGGCTGTGGCCGAGTGGCAGACCTTCGCCGCCCCATCCAGTTGGGCCTTGGTGCTGGCCGCCCCGCAACTGCGCGTCGTTGCCGAACGCTATGGAGATCCCGTCGTCGCCGAGTTCCTGGAAGCCGCCGTCACCGCCCGCTTCTCCGCCATCGGCACGGCCGAGCCGCGTGTCTACCGCTTCAGCCCGGAATCGCTGCTGTTGATCCTCACCCATGCCGGCGACGCTGCGGAAGTCAGCCGCGCCGTCTCCAGCGAAACCTCCATCGTCTTTGAACATCGCGTCAACCTCGGCCTCCGTCAGGCGCTGATTCAGGTGGCCTTCCGCTGGGTGGTGCTTCCCACCGAGGAAGGGTCGGCCGCCGCCTTCGACGCCTCGGTGGAGCGCTTCGTCCAAGGAGCACGATAACCATGAACTGGCGTTTCTGGGAACGGCCCCAGCCGTCCGACGCAGCCAGAGCGCCAGATGCTCTCCGCCAGGAGGCCCTCGGCGGCATTGCCGCGGGAGAGCCGCTCGAACGCATCCTTGCCAAGGTTGCCGAACTCGCCGCGCTCGGCGGGGCGGCTGCCTCCGTCCGTCTGGCGAACTCGGACCAGCCCGTGGCCAGCTTCGGATGCTTCCCGCCGGAGCAGGCGGCGGCCCGCGCCTTCCCGCTCCGCAACGCCGCCGGTGAACGCCTCGGCACCCTCACCATCGCGCATCCCCAGGACGAGAAACTGGCCGAAAGCGCCGCCCAGCTCGCCGTCGTCGCCATCGAGCAGCAGCACCTCCTGCGCGATCTGCAGTTCTACTCGCAGCACGATTCCCTCACCCTGCTCTCCAACCGCCTCTCGATGGAGAACAATCTCTCGCGCCTCGTCGGACGCCATGCCGCTTCCGCCGTCGGGCTGCTCTACATCGACCTGGACCGCTTCGGGCGCTTGAACGAAATCTTCAGCCACAACGTCGCCGACCAGATTCTGCGGGTCGCCGCCAGCCGCCTGCGTCAGGCCACCGGTCCGGAGCACGTGCTCTCGCGCGCCGCCGGCGATGAGTTCGTCATCCTCGCGCCGCATCTGCCCGGTCCGTCTTCGCTGCTCCAACTCGCCGACGAGGTGCGACGCGCGCTCGAGGAGCCGTTCTCAATCGACGGCAACGATCTTCGCCTCACCGCCTCGATCGGCGCCGCGTTCGGCGGTGCGGGCGCCGATGCCGGAGAACTCCAGCGCCAGGCCCTCATCGCCATGGTCGAAGCCAAGCGCCGCGGCGGCAACTCCATTGAACTCTACCGGCCGGAACTCACCAGCACCTCGCCGGAGCGCCTGGCCCTCGAATCCGCTCTCCGCCAGGCGCTGCGCAACGGCCAGCTCCGGCTCGACCTGCAGGCGAAGGTCCTGCTCTCCACCGGCCAGCTGCATGGCGCCGAGTGTCTGCTCCGCTGGCAGACGCCCGACCTCGGCATTGTCTCGCCCGCCGTCTTCATCCCGCTTGCCGAAGAGATCGGCCTGATTGAAACCTTTGGTGCCTGGAGCCTCCGCCGCGCCTGTCAGCTCAGCCGGGAGTGGCACACCCTGGGCCTTGCCCCCGGACGCCTGGCCGTCAACGTCTCCCCCATTCAGTTCGCTCAGCCCGGCTTCGCCCGCAAGGCCCTCGACATCCTGAAGGAAGAGGCCACCTCGCCCGAAGCCATCGAAATCGAGGTCACCGAATCCACCATCATGCGCGACCTCCAGCACGCCATCGGCGAGATGAACGCCTTGCGCGAGGCCGGCATTCCCCTCTCGCTCGACGACTTCGGCACCGGGCACTCCTCGCTCGCCTATCTCCGGGACCTGCCGGTCTCCATCGTCAAGATCGATCGCTCCTTCGTGCGCGACATCCAGGATGCGGCGGAGCGTCCGGCCTTCGTGCAAGGCATCCTCGACATGGCCCGCTCCCTGCACCTCACCGTCGTCGCCGAAGGCATCGAAACCACCGCCCAGCACGAAGCCCTTCGGGCCATGGGGTGCGACCTCGGCCAGGGCTACCTCTACGCCAAGCCGTGCGATCTCGAAACACTCGCCCGCTTGCCGCTTCCGGCGCGCCCCGCCCCGCAGCCCGCTCCCTAATACGGCTCGCACGCCTCGCGATTGTGCAGGATCGGAAACGTCGCCAGACGATAGCCGCCATACTGCCGGCACGTCATCTTCTCGCCGTTGATCCACACCTCGCGCGCCTCCGGCGCGAACACGCGCACCGGGTCCTGAATCTCGCCTTCCATCTCGATGTCCACGCGCGCGCCCTCATGCCGCACCGCCACGGTGACCGCACGCGGCAGCTCCAGCACCGGATGCCGCACCAGCAGCGCCGCCAGGGCGAGACCCATCATCAGCAATAGAATACTCAGGTGCTCTTTGCCGCTCTGCTTCTCCTCGCGCAGCATGACCTTGTCCTGAAGGGCGGCCGTGTCATCGACCCCAAGAACAACCTCGATCGCGTTGCCGACGTGGCCATCACCGGCGGCAAGGTTTCCGCCGTCGGCGACAACCTGCAGGGCAGGAAAACGATCGACGTGAAGGGCCTGCTGGTCACGCCCGGCCTGATCGATATCCACGTCCATCTGTTCCACACCACCGGACAGCGCGATGCCTGGGCCGGCGACAACAGCATTCCGCCCGATACGCTCAGCTTCCGCACCGGCGTCACCACCATGGCCGACGCGGGCTCGGCCGGGTGGCGCAACTTCGAGACGTTTCGCCATACCGTGATCGACCGGGTCCAGACGCGCGTCTTCGCCTTCATCAACATCGCCGGGCTCGGCATGATGACGGACATCGCCGAACAGGGCGACTTCGACCCAAAGGCCGTCGCCGCGCTCGCACGCAAGCATCGCGACGTGGTCGTGGGCGTCAAATCCGCGCACTATCAGAAGCCGGACTGGCTCTCGGTGGACTCCGCGCTCGATGCCGGACGCGCCGCCAACATCCCCATCATGGTCGACTTCGGCTACTTCCACATTGAGCGGCCCTTCTGGCAACTGGTCACGGAGCGCCTGCGCCCCGGCGACATCGCCACCCACATGTTCCGCGGTCCCGTGCCCTACACCTCCACCGGCTATCTGCAGACGGCACGCCGGCGCGGCGTCCTGTTCGACGTCGGCCACGGCGGCGGCAGCTTTGTCTTCCGCAACGCCGCGGCGTCCGTGAAAGCCGGCTTCCTTCCCGATTCGATCTCCACTGACCTGCACACCGGCTCCATGAACGGCTCCATGATGGACATGCCCACCACCATGGGAAAGCTGATGGCCTTGGGTGTGCCGCTTGCCGAAGTGATCAAGGAGTCCACATGGAACCCCGCACGCATTCTGCGGCATGAGGAACTCGGCCATCTCTCGGTCGGCGCGCCCGCCGACATCGCCGTCTGGACCCTGCAGCAGGGTGAGTTCGGCTTCCAGGACTTTGCCGGCGGCGGCGTGAAGGCGCGCGAACGCCTCGTCTGCGAAATGACTTTCCGCGAAGGCCGCATCGTCTGGAACTACAACGCGCGCGGCGCCGTCGATTGGCGTCAACTGCCCGCTGCCTACGGCATCCGCGAAGGCATCGACAAGATCGTGGCTCCGCCGAAGGAGCGCTAGGCGAGCCGCAACCACCATGCCGCAGGCCTCGCCGAAGGACGCCATCACCCGGCGCCTCCGCCATTACTGGCGCATCGAAGCGGGCAACGTCGTGCTCGTGCCGCTCTTTGCCTGGGGTTGGGTCGTGTGGGTGGGCGGCGCCCCGACGGTCTCGTTTGGCGTGGCGGCCTTCGCCTCCAGCCTGCTCCTCGTCATCGGAGCGCTCTACTGGCGGGCCGTCCTGCGTCGCGCCGAGGGCAACGCGCGGCCCTTCCAGTTCTGGATTCCCGTCCTGGCGAAACTGGAACTTCCGTCGCTCCTCCTCACTGCCGCCGCCGTCATCGTGGCCGCAGGGGAACTCGCGCCGCTGAGCCGAAGCGGGAACCGCGTTCACATCGCCACCGCCGGTCTTGCCGTCCTGGCCGTTCTCGAGTACGTGAACTACTACCGCGTCCAGCTCCAGCACTTCGACCACTGGAACGACTGGAAGCGCCTGCTCGCCGGCCGCGGCTTCCGCAAAGCGCACCTCGCCCGCGACGTCGCCGCCTGGCGCGCCGCGCAACGGTCGTCTGTTTCCTCGGCGGCGGGCTGAGCGGGCCGTTCACGACTCATCACCAACCCGATTTCTCCCATTTGCAGCCACTTAGCCGCCGCGCCCCGCAGATCGCCGGGCGGCCTGTGCGACAACGCCATCAGACGGCTGCCGGCGGACCACTCG
>CAYNDS010000106.1:0-15073 GCA_964395885.1 uncultured Solibacteraceae bacterium
CGTAGGCGCCGTTCTCCACAACGTCCTCACCATCCACCTGCAGGCGCTCCCGCAGGCGAGCCACTTCCGCGCGCGTCTTGCTGGTCACCAGCACAAGCGGAATGCCCTGTTCCTGAATCGCCCGAAGAGCGTTCAGTGCCGGTTCAAACGAATAGCTGTCGTGGTCGAGGAGTGTTCCGTCCAGATCGGTGAAGATGATGTCGGACATTGGGCTCCTACTCACGTCAATAGGCCGTCCCGCTCCAGCAATGCGCGCGGATCCGGGTCACGGCCCATGAACGCTCGGTAGAGATCGCCGGGTTCCTCGGAGTTTCCACGCGACAGGATCGTGTCGCGGAAGGCAGCACCGGTGGTGGCATTGTGCACACCTTCCTTGCGGAAGCGCGAGAATGCGTCGGCGTCCAGCACCTCGGCCCACTTGTAGCTGTAATAGCCGGCGCCGTAGCCGCCCGAAAACAGGTGGGTGAACGACGCGAACATGGCGTGCTCCGGCGGAAAAGGCGCGGCCGAAAATCGCTCCAGCACCTCGCGGGTATACGCGATGACGTCGCCGTCCCGCTCCGGGTCGTACTCCATGTGCAGCTTCAAGTCGGCGATTCCGAAACTCAGCTGGCGCATCTGCGCCGTCGCCGCACGAAACGTCCGGGCCCGCTTCATCCGGTCCAGCAGAGCCTCCGGCAACGGCTCTCCGGTATCCACATGCCGCGCAAACGCATCCAGTGATTCCCGCTCCCAGCACCAGTTCTGAAACAACTGGCTCGGCAACTCGACAAAGTCCCAGGCAACATGGGTGCCCGTCAGGCTTCGCACCTCCACCGTCGACAGCAGCTGGTGCAGCAGGTGGCCGAACTCATGGAAGATCGTCTCCACCTCCTCATGCGTCATCAACGCCGGCCGGTCCCCGACGGGCGGCGTGAGGTTGCCGCAGATCAGTCCAATGTGAGGATCAAAGCCGGAGGCAGCCGGACCGCCGTTTCGAAGGCAGTCCATCCACGCGCCGGGCCGCTTATCTTCTCGCGGAAACCAGTCCGCGTAAAAGATACCGCAAAGGCGCCCATCCGCTGTCCGAATCTCGTAGGCCTTCACGTCGGGGTGCCATCCGGCGACATCGGGGCGCTCCGCGATGCGAATGGCGAACAGCCCCTCGAAGATGCGGAACATGCCAAGCATCACCCGATCCACGGAGAAGTAAGGACGCAATTGTTCCCGGTCGAAGTCGTACAGCGCAATCCGCTGCTTCTCCGCCCAGTAGCCAACATCCCAGGGCTCCAGCGGCAGCGGAGCACCGTGCGCTGCGGCGAACGCCTCCAACGACGCCTTCTCCCGCTCAAAGAACGGACGCGTGAGGGTCTCCAACTGCGTCAGAAACTCCAGTGCCCCTTGACCGGACTTCGCCATGCGGTCCTCCGTCACCAGGTCCGCGAAGTTCTGAAACCCAAGCAGCTTCGCACGTTCCTGACGAATCGCCAGCAGCCGCGGAATCAAGGGACGGTTGTCCCGCTCCGCCTCCGTCGCGCGGACGTTGTAGGCGCGGTACATGCGTTCGCGGATAGACCGGTCGTTCAGGTACGTCATCACCGGAACGTAGCTGGGCTGTTGCAGCGTGAAGCGCCAGCCCGCTACGCCCTTTGCTTCCGCGCTCTGACGGGCGGCCGCCCGGGCGCTCTCCGGAAGCCCGGCCAGCGTCGCCTCGTCTTCGATCACCAACTCCCAACTCGCCATGGAGTCCAGCACGTTCTCGGAGAACTTGGTCGACAGCAGCGTCTCCTCGACATCGAGTTGCCGGAGGCGATCTTTGTCGTCCGGAGACAGGTCCGCGCCGTGCCGCCGGAAACCGTCCAGCGTCTTTTTCCAGTAGCGGGCGTGTACGGACTCGGCCGGCGACGCCGTGCGCCGCACCGCATCCCACAAGGCCTGGTTGAGCGGAATCGAAGAGTAGAACTCGCTCACCCTGGGCTCCACCTCGTTCACCGCGGCGCGGAACTCCGGAGTCGTCCGGACCCCCTCCAGGTGCTTGACGACGGACATCGCCACATCCAGCGGTTCCGTCGCGCGATCCAGCGCCAGAACGGCCGTCTCGTAGGCGGGAGACTCCTGCGCCGCGATGTTGTCGATCACCGCCTGGGCATCCGCCAGGAGGCTGGTGATTGCAGGCACGACATGCTCGGCCTGGATCGCATGGAAGTCCGGAAGGAGTTCGTTCTTCAGTAAGGGATTCATGTCAGTAGCTCCCGCAGGGCACGGACGGTGGCTTCACAGTCCGCGCGAGAAACATCGTAGTGAGTGACGAAGCGGACTCGATTCCCGCCGACACCCGAGGCGCGAATCCCGCGGTCGTGCAGGGCGGAAAGCAGCGCCGCCACTTCCATGCGGCCCGCCAGATCGAAAATCACGATGTTCGTCGGTGCCCCGCCCAGCACCGGGAATCCCAGATCCTCCAGCGCCCCGGCAAGAAGTCGCGCGTTGGCGTGATCCTCATGCAGACGCTTGGGCATCTCGATCAGCGAGATCAGCCCAGCGGCGGCCAGAACGCCCGCCTGCCGCATTCCGCCACCTAGGCGCTTGCGATAGAGCCTCGCCTGCTCGATGTCGTCCCTGCGGCCCGCCAGCATCGACCCTACCGGAGCGCCCAGTGCCTTCGACAGGCAGAACATCACCGAGTCCGCACGCTCGACCATTCGCGCCACCGGCACGCCCGACGCGGCTGCCGCATTGAAGATTCGCGCGCCATCCACGTGCACCTTCAGTCCGAGACCGTGAGCGCGGTCGCACACCTCATCCAGCACCTCTTGCGGATACACCGTTCCGCCGCCCATGTTGTGCGTGTTCTCCAATTCAATGCAGGAGGTGGGCGCATTGTGCGGACTGAACGTGCGCAGACCTCTCTCGACATCCACCCAGCGCAGGATGCCGTCCGGCGAATCCACCGGACGGATCACGCAGCCGGAAAACCAGGCGATCATCGAAAGCTCCCAGTCGAGAAGATGGCCGCGCGAGTCGCAGATCACCTCCTCGCCGTGCCGGGTGTGCAACTTGATCGCGATGGTGTTTCCCATCGATCCCGTCGGCACGAACAGCGCCGCTTCCTTGCCGCTGATCTCCGCGGCCGCTTCCTCCAGCCGGTTGACGGTCGGGTCTTCCTGGTAGACGTCGTCTCCCACTTCGGCATCCGCCATCGCGCGACGCATGGCAGCCGTCGGCTTGGTCACGGTATCGGAGCGCAAATCGATCATGCGACAAACTCCTGAAACACGTCGTTCGACAGCAAAATTCCGCGGGCGGTCAGCCGCAGCCGTCCCCCGGCGCGCTCCATCAGTCCCAGATCCTCCAGGCGATGATGCGGCAGCAACGACTCGGGAATCCCCTCGGCAAGGCGTAAGCCGAGAAACAGCGCTTCCTGCTCGGGAATCGCCTCTGTCCGCTCAATCACCGGGTCCGCAGCCTCGACATAGGCCAGCGGCGAATCCGCGTTGGCCCACCGCATCCGGCCATCAAAGGAGTGCGCGTCCGCGCCGAAGCCGAGATATGGCTCCCGGCGCCAGTACTTCAGGTTGTGCAAGGACTCCGCACCGCTGCGCGCAAAGTTGGAGATCTCGTAGCGCGCCAACCCGGCATCCGCCAATCGCGAAACCGCGCGCTCGTAAAAGCGGGTGATCGCCGCCTCGTCGGGAACGTCCATCGCGCCGTAGCGAACACCGCCCAGAAGCATCTCCTGGCCCAACCGCGAGTCCTCGTCCACCTCCAGCATGTAGACGGAGACATGGTCCGGTTGAAGGCGCAGCAGGTGGTCCAGGGACTGCTCCCAGGACGCCTCCGTCTGCCCGGCCAAACCTGCAATCAGATCGATGCTGATCTGTCCCATCCCGCAGTCCCGCGCCAGGGCGACGTCATCGGCCACGGTCTCGGCGGTGTGCTTGCGCCCCGTCCGGCGAATCTCCAGTTCGACAAAGCTCTGCACGCCCAGGCTTAACCGGTTGATGCCCGCCTCCCGCCATGCGGTGACACGCTCCCGCGTCAGGGTTCCCGGTGCCGCCTCCAGCGTCGCTTCGCGCCATGGCTTGCCGGGGATGGCCTCCATCACCCGCGCAAAGTCGTCCCCTTCGATCAGGCTTGGCGTGCCCCCGCCCCAGTACACCGTCTCCGGACGCCACTGCCATGCGGTCTGCTCGATTTCCCTCCGCAGCCGGTCCAGGTAGCGAGGTTGCAGTTCGCGCGGAAACACGCCCGATGCGAAGTTGCAGTAGGTGCACTTCTGCGCACAAAACGGGTACGAAAGGTAGACGCCAGGCACTTACAACGTGACTTCTTCGCCCAGATGCTGCGTGATGTGAGCCGCCATCAGCTCGCGCAAGGTTTGGCCGCTTTCCGGAAACACGAAGTCCTCGCGGGCGGCGTTCCAATCCAGCTTGAAGCTCTTCGAATGCGCCGAGACCCAGATCTGGCGCGTCGGCGCTTGCGGGCTGACAACGAACTTCGCGCGCGGCTCGTCGAACTCCACCGTCACGGTTCCCGCATTGCTGTCGGTTTCAAAGCCAAACTCGTCGGCAGCCTTCGCCAGACTGCGCGAAAGGGCCTCCAGTGAGGCGTCGCAGCGCGTTCGAAACTCCTGATCGTTCATAAGGTTGTCGTCAGTCCAATGGTACCCTGAAGGCTCCAGATGGAACCCGCGTGCGTACGCCATTCGCAACTGCCCGGCGCAACTGCGCTTTCTCTGGATTTTCTGTACCACTTCGATCGCGTCAGCCGCTTCTACGCCTTCGCTCCGCTCGATGGAAGTAGCTTTTCGGCCTCCGCGCGGCGCGTCTCCTACCCGGAGCAACGGCGCGCGGCAATGGTCGCAGCCCTGTCGGAGAACAATCCCGGCAACCCGCTGTTGCGCGACCTGGCACGTCCCGGGACGGTGGCCGTCGTCACGGGACAGCAGGTCGGCCTCTACGGGGGCCCCTGCTACACGGTCTACAAGGCGCTCACCGCAGTCCATATCGCGCGCCGCCTGACGGACTCCGGCACGCCGGCGGTTCCGGTCTTCTGGTTGGCGACCGAAGACCATGACTTTGCCGAAATCGATCACGCCTGGACTTTCGATTCCGCACGCGAACCGAGAAAGCTGTCTGCCACCGGCCAGCATCGCAGCGGCCAGCCCGTCGGCGGCGTCGCCATCCAGTCCGTCGACTCCATCGAAATGGAAGCGGTCGCGCGCCACTACCGTCCAGGGCGAACGTTTGGCGAAGCCTTTCAGGGGCTGCTCACCGAACTTCTCGACGGCTATCCAGTACTGTTTCTGGATCCAATGCGAGCTTCTATCCGGCAGATCGCGGGCCCCTTCCTGGCCGATGCCGCTGCCCGATCCAAGCGTCTCGGCGAGCGGCTGCTCGACCGCAACCACGACCTGCAGCAGGCCGGCTACCACGCCCAGGTGCTGTTTGAGGGCAAAGACGCCACGCTGTTCTTCGGCCTGGAGGACGGACTGCGGCGTTCCTTGAAGGGCAAGGAACTGGACAGCTGGCAGGCACGCCCGGAAGCGTTATCGCCCAATGCACTGCTGCGTCCGGTGATGCAGGACTACCTGCTGCCCACGGCGGTGATGGTCGGCGGTCCGGCGGAACTGGCCTACCTGGCGCAGTCCGCCGTGTTGTATGACGAGTTGCTGGGCCGAATGCCCTGTGCCGTGCCCCGCGCCGGCTTCACGCTTTTCGACGCGCGTGCCGGAAAGCTGATGGAGCGTTACGGCTTCCGCCTTCCGGACCTGCTCGACCACGAGGCGGCCGTCCGGCAGCGCATTGCCGCGAAACTCTCGCCGCCCGAGGTCAAGCAGGCCTTCTCGCGGGCGGCCGGAACAGCCGAATCCGCCCTCAGCGAACTGGCCCAGACGCTGCGCTCTTTTGATCCCACGCTTGAAGAGGCGCTGTCGCGCAGCCGCAAGAAGATCGCCTTCCAGTTGGAAAAGACCGTGCGCAAGATCGACAGCGAACTGCTGCGGCGCAGCGAGCGCGAATCCGCCGACGCCGCCTACCTGCTCCACACCGTCTATCCGCACCGGCACCTGCAGGAGCGCTTCTACTCCATTCTTCCGTTCGTCGCCGAGCATGGCCCTGCTCTGATCCAGCGGATTTATGACAATATTCATTGGGACTGTCCGGACCACCACGTCCTGCCGGTCTAGATCCACGACATGAAACAAAACACCGTGATGCAGGCCCTGAAGCGGGGCGAACTGCAATTGGGAACCGGCTACGGCCAGCTTCGGCAGCAGGAGGCCATCGTCGCCCTCGCGCGCGCCGGCTTCACCTGGGCCTTCATCGACATGGAGCACGGCAACTTCGACTTTGAGACCGTGCAGGACCTCTGCCGCATCGGCAAGCATGTCGGCCTCTCGCCGGTGGTGCGCGTCGCCGACCTGCAGTACTCACTGATTGCCCGCGCCCTCGATTGCGGCGCCGAGGGCATCATGTTCCCGCGCGTGGAGGACCCGAAAACGCTGGAACGCGCCATCTCCTGGACGAAGTTTCCCCCGGAGGGCATTCGCGGCTACGGACTCGCTCCTTCCAACGTTGACTACGAAGCGGCCACCATGCCCCAGATCATCGAGCATGTGAATCGCAACACGATGGTCGTCTTCCAGATCGAAACCGTGAAGGCGCTCGAGGCGCGCGACGAACTGATCTCGGTCAAGGGCGTCGACACGGTGATGGTCGGTCCGGCGGACCTGTCGATTTCGCTCGGCAACCCCGGCGATTTCATGCATGCCAAGCAGATCGATGCGATGGAGAAGATTCGCGACACCTGCCTGAAGTACAAGGTGGTGCCCGGCACGCAAACCCGATCGATCGAACTCGCCAAGTTCTGGCGCGATAACGGCATGATCTTCCTCGGCTGCTCGAATGAAACATCCATGTTGTTCGATCGTGCATCTCAGATTGTGAAGGAGCTGCGCGCTCCCGCCTGATTGCAATGACGCCCGCCTCCCCGGTCCTTCGCTTTGTTCAGGTCGCGAAGGATTACGTGGCCGACGGCGCCACCGTCCACGCTCTATCGAACTTTTCGCTGGACGTCCAGGCGGGCGAGTTTCTGGCGTTGATGGGCCGCAGCGGTTGCGGCAAGTCGACCCTCCTGAATCTGGCCGGCGCCATGGACTTTCCCACCCGAGGGGAAGTCTTTCTGGACGGCGTTGCGACGTCACAGTTGGACGATGCCGGCCTCACCCGCCTGCGGCGCGAGAAGGTGGGCTTCGTCTTCCAGTCCTTCCAGTTGCTCGACCGGCTCACTGCCGTGGAGAACGTGGAACTCCCGCTGCTGTTGGCCGGCGCCCGCAACGCGCGCGAGAAGGCGCGTGAGGCGCTGAGTTGGGTCCAGTTGGACGGGCACGAGTCGCGCCTGCCGCATCAGCTTTCCGGCGGACAGATGCAGCGCATCGCGATTGCCCGGGCCCTGGCGCACGCCCCGAAGATCCTGCTGGCCGATGAACCGATCGGCAACCTGGATTCAGCCACCGGCGACCACATTCTCCGGCTGCTGCGGCGCATCGTGGAGGAGCGGGGCACCACCATCCTGATGGCGACGCACTCTCTCGAATCCACTCAGGTTTCGGACCGTGTGCTGCGCCTCAAGGACGGACAGATCGAGAGTTTGGCCTGACCATGCTGCGCGTGTTCTGGCGTTTCATTGTCCGCCCGTTGCTCGCCGAACCCCTTCGCACCACCTTGACGCTGCTCGCCGTCGCGCTGGGCGTGGGCGTGGTGCTGGCCATCGACCTTGCCGGCGACGCGGCCGCGGGTTCGTTCCGCTCCTCGATGGAGACGCTGGCGGGCGACGCCGATCTGGAGGTCACCGCCATCGGAGGCGTTCCGGAAAAGGTCGCGGCCACGCTGGCACTGCTCCCTGTCCCGCTGCGGTTTCGGCCGCGCCTTGAGGACTATGCCACTCTCGCGGACACACAGGAGGTGGTCCCGCTGATTGGGATCGACCTGGTGGCCGACGCCCTCGACAACCTCGCCGACATCCAGGTGGACCCCACGCGGCAGGGCGAAGCGCTGTGGGTCAGCCAGGGTCTGGCGAGTTGGAAGGACAAGCGGATCCGCGTCCAGGTGCAGGATCGTGTGGAGGAGTTTCCGATTGCCGGCGTTCTGTCCAAACAACCGGGCCGCATTTTGATTGCCGACCTGGCGCTGGCGCAACGCCTTCTCCGGCGCGAAGGAACACTGGACCGGATCCTGATCTGGACGCCCGCCGGCGGCACTCTCGACGGCTGGCAGAAGCAGATCAGTGCCGCACTGCCCGCAGGCGTCACCCTGGCACCGCAGGGTGCGCGCAGCCGGGAGAATCGCCGCATGCTGGAGGCGTTCCGCTGGAATCTTCGCGTGCTCAGCTATATTGCGCTGGTCGTCGGGGCGTTTCTCATCTACAACACGATCTCGGTTTCGGTGGTACGGCGGCGCGCCGAAATCGGCATTCTGCGGGCGCTCGGCGCCACCCGCGCCTGGATCCTCGGCGCCTTTCTCGGCGAAGCGGCGCTGTTCGGACTGCTGGGCGGCGCGCTCGGAATGCTGGTGGGCCGCGTCATGGCGGAAGGCGCCGTCCGTCTGGTCGGCACCACCGTCGAAGCGCTCTACGTCTCCAGTAAACCGGCGGAGATCGAACTCACCGTCACCACGGCACTGGTGGCCTTCGCCATGGGCCTGCTGCTGTCCATTGCCTCCGCGCTGTCACCCGCCCGGGAGGCGGCCAGCGTCGCACCTACCGACGCGATGTCGCGCGGACGGAGCGACTACCTCGCGCGGGTGAACAAAACACGAAGCCTCATTCTGGCGGCGGTGTTCGCGGCTGCGGGAGCCGCTGCCTCTCAACTGGAACCCGTGGGAGGCAAGCCCGTCGGAGGCTATGCCGCCGCACTGCTGCTCATCGCCGCGGCAGCCTTCGCCGTGCCAGCTCTGGTCGAAGCGATCAGTTCCGCCTCCTCCGCTCTCCTGCAGCGGATCTTCGGCGTGGAAGCGATGCTGGCGTCCCGAAGTCTGGTCTCCTCGCTGAGGCGCACCTCCGTGCTGGTCGGCGCGCTCGCCACCGCGATCGCCATGATGGTGAGCGTCGGCATTATGGTGGGCAGTTTCCGCCAGACCGTGCTCATCTGGATGGACGCGCAGCTTCGCGCGGATCTCTATCTGCGCCCCGCAGGACCCGCCTCCGCTGACCGCTTCCCCACCATGGATGCCTCCATTCCCGATCGTCTCCGCCCGCTCGCGTTCATCGCCGCCATCGACCGCTTCCGCGCCTACCCGATCAGCTACAACGGCCTGCCCGCGACCCTGGCCGGCGGTGATTCCGCGGTCATTGAGAACGATGAGCGGCCGACGTTTCTTTCGGGCGACCGTCGCGCGATTCTCAAGCGGCTGCCCACCTGCGACTGCGCGATCGTGAGTGAGCCGTTCGCCAACAAGCACAAGGTCTCCGCCGGAGATCGAATTCGCCTCCCGTTCGCCACGTTCGAGATTCTCGGCGTCTACTACGACTACGCGAACGAGCGCGGCTACATCATCCTGGACCGCGCGACGCTTCTCAAGTACCTGCCCGACCCCGCGCCATCCAACATGGCCGTGTGGCTGAAGCCGGGAACGGATCTCGAACAGGCGCAGCGTGAGATCGAGCGTGCCACAGCCGGCTTCCGCGTCGCCGTGTTTGCGAATCGAAGCTTACGAGAAGAAGCGATCAAGGTCTTTGACCGCACCTTTGCGATCACCTACGCGCTGGAGGCTGTTGCGGTGATCGTCGCCGTCATGGGCATCGCCGGCGCACTCCTCGCACTCGTGATTGACCGCCGCCGGGAACTGGGCCTGCTGCGCTTTCTCGGCGCATCGCAAGGCCAGATTCGCAAGCTCATCCTCAGCGAGGCGGGGCTGCTGGGGCTGCTGGCAAACCTGGCCGGATTCGTGCTGGGCGTGGCACTGTCGCTGATTCTCATTTTCGTGATCAACAAACAGAGCTTCGGCTGGACGATCCAGTTCCACTGGCCCGTCGCCGTGCTGTTGGGGGCGCTTTCGATCGTCTATTTGGCAACCGTGCTGGCCGGGCTCTACCCTGCCCGCATCGCCACGTCGCTGAATCCCATTGAGGCGGTACACGAAGAATGACGCGACGTGAATTACTGGCCGCTCCGGCGTTTGCCTGGCGGAAGGCGCTGCCCGGCTACCGCTATGAGTTCCCGCGGGACCATTTCGCTCACCCCGACTTCCGCACCGAGTGGTGGTACTACACCGGCAACGTCGCCGCAGAGAACCGCGCCTTCGGCTTCGAACTCACCTTCTTCCGGCAAGGCATTGAGCGGCCGAAGGAAAGACCGTCCGCCTGGACCATCGACGACGTCTACCTGGCCCACCTGGCGCTGAGCGACATCGGCGGGCAGCAGTTCTTTCACCATCAACGCTTGAACCGCGGCGGACCTGGCCTGGCGGGGATCAGCCTCGCCGACCGCCGCATCTGGAACGGCAACTGGAGCTGCGTCTTCGAAGGGCAACAGCATCGCTTGCGCGCCGTCGGAGACCGGTTCTCGTTCGATCTCGCCCTCGACCCGGCAAAGCCCTTCGTCATTCACGGCAAGAACGGCGTCAGCCAGAAGTCACCGGGAGAAGGTCGCGCGTCGCACTACATCTCCTTCACGCGTCTGCGGGGCAAAGGGACCATTCAGTTGGACGGCGCCTCCTATCCGGTGGCCGGCACTGCCTGGCGCGACCACGAATTCTTCACCAATCAACTGGCCGAGGATCAGAGCGGTTGGGATTGGTTCTCGATTCAGCTGGAGAACGGCTGCGATCTGATGCTCTATCAGATCCGCCGCAAGGACGGCACCGCGGAGCCGCTCTCGCACGGCACATTCGTTGATCCGTCCGGGCGCGCGCGGGAATTGACCAGCAGCGACTTTCAGCTTCAGCCGGGGCGCCGCTGGAAGAGCCCCGAGGATGGCACCGTCTACCCGATCGAATGGCAGGTGCGCGTGCCGGCGCTGGGCATTTCGCTTGCCACCACCACGCCGCTCGAACGGCAGCAACTGGTCAGCGGAAACCGCTTTTCGCCGTCCTACTGGGAAGGTTCGATCCGCGTTAATGGCAGTCCCGCATCGGGCGTCGGCTACCTGGAGATGACCGGCTACGACAAGCCTGTCGCCCTCTAGTGGTCGTACTTACGCTCGCCCGCTTCAATGCGCGTGGCGAGAATGTTCTGCTTCACCGGAAGCGGGCACGTGGTGTACGGGTTGAACGCGCAGGGCGGGTTGTAGGCCTTGTTGAAGTCCAGTACGGTGCGCCCGGCCTTCGGCATATCCGCGTAGAGAAACCGCGCCGCCCCATAGGTCTCCTTGCCGGCGGTCTGATCGCGAAAGACGAACCAGATCTGCTTCGGCGATGAGGAGAGCGCTTCCAGCGTCAGGCTTTGCCCCTTGAGTTGAAACGTCACCGTGCCGATCGCCTCCTGATCCTCCACCACGCCGTCCAGCACCGTCGGAACACGGCGGACAAGCGGCTTGGCATAGGGCTGATACTTCGCCTCGACGCGATAGGCCGGGTCCACGGAAAACCAGTTGCGGCGCGTGAACTGCAGCCGGTACGGGCTGTTCTTGTCCTTTAGCCGGACACCGATGCGGTCGCCGCGCTTGATCAGCAGCATGGTCAGGTCTCCCAGGCGCACCTGATCCGACGGCCCGTCGCCATCGTGCTGCAGCAGCGCCCCGTTCAGCACCGGCATGTCGTTTACCAGGATCGGAACACCGTCAAACGGAAGAACCTGCACCCGCTCCTGCCAGTAGCGGAAGATGCCCGCCCGTGCCGGTCCGGACGGCAGCTTGATCGGCAAGGACGCGTCGGAACCGAACATCGTGTCGCCCTCGTTCAGCCAGAACAGACCGGCCACAGAAAGCCAGCCGTCTTCAGCCTTCAGACGCGTTTCCATATCCGCGCGCCACTGCGCGATTTCGGTTTCGTAAGGGGAGGCTGCCATCAATGTCGAAGCCAACAGGAACGCTCGTATGCGCCGCACCGCCCTACAATAGCAACTGTGACTTCCCTGCTGCTGTTGACGCTGCTCGCGCAAAACTTCAAGGACATGCAGATCGAGAAGGTGACCTCCGGCCATAAGTTCGTCGAAGGACCGGTCTGGTCTCCGCAAGGCGTTCTGCTGTACAGCGATGTCCCGGACAACCTGATCTACCGGATCGACACGAAGGGCAAGAGCGTCTTCCGCGAGAAGAGCGATGGGGCGAACGGAAACACCTTTGATCCGCAAGGACGGCTGCTGACGTGCGAATCCCGCACGCGCCGGGTGGTTCGCCTGGAGAAGAACGGCAAGTTGACCGTGCTGGCGGAACGCTTCGAAGGCAAGCGCCTGAACGCGCCCAACGACATCGTGGTTCGAAAGGACGGCAACATCTACTTCACCGATCCGGCATTCGGCGATCAGGCCAATGGCCGCGAACTGGACTTCTACGGCGTCTATCACATCTCGCCCAAAGGCGAACTGGCCTTGATTGCCAAGCCGGCAGGACGGCCCAACGGCATCGCGCTCTCGCCGAACGGACGCACTCTCTATGTCGCCAACAGCGATGAACGAAATGTGCGAGCTTATGATCTCGACGGCAAGGGCGTGGCATCGAATGAGCGAGTGCTGATCGCCAACATCGACGGCGTCCCCGACGGGATGAAGGTCGACGAGAAGGGCAACCTCTATGTCACCGCCCGCGGCGTCCCGGTCTACTCCCCGGACGGCAAGTTGATCCACACGATCGAACTGGCCGAGACCCCGGCCAATGTCGCTTTCGGCGACCCGGACCTGCAGTCGCTCTACATTACGGCGCGGACCAGCGTGTACCGGGCGCGCGTGGGTGTGAAGGGCTCCTTCCAATACCCCACCAACCAGCCGTGAGTGACGACCGCCGCTATCCTGTCCGGCCGGTTCTCGGCGTCGGTGCCCTGATCTTCGAAGGGGACTCGATTCTGCTCGTTGAGCGCGGCAAGCCGCCGCTGCAAGGCCAGTGGTCTCTGCCCGGCGGCGGTGTCGAAACGGGTGAATTGATCGAGACAGCGCTGCGGCGCGAGGTTCTGGAAGAAACCGGCCTGCTGGTGGAGCCGGTTCGCCTGGCCACCATCTTTGAACGCATCATGCCGGATGAGAGCGGCCGCACCGAGTATCACTACGTTCTGATCGATTGGGTGTGCCGCGTCACCGGCGGCGAACTCCGCCCCGCTTCCGACGTCGCCGACGCGCGATGGTTCCGTCCGGACTCGCTGTCGTCCGTGCCGCTGACCTCCGGAACGCTCTCCGTCATCCAGTCCGCGTGGCCGACATGAACCCCTGGTCGCTGGACCTTCTCGAATACGAGGACCTTCGCTCCATCGTAGGCCGCTTCGTCGGCAGCCCGCTGGGGCGCGCCTGTCTCGATGCGATGCAGCCAACGGCCGACCGTCTGCAGGCCGAGACGCGGCTGGCTGAACTGCGGGAAGCCATCGCCTACCTGGACGCCGCGCGCGAAGGCAAAGGCAGCGCCGTCCGGCTGCGGTTTTCCGACCTGCCGGATGTCGCCGACAGCGCGGCACGGTTGCGCATCGAAGGCGTCGTCCTGGATGCCGAGGAGATCCGCGACCTCACCGCCGTGCTGGGCCGCGCCGTGGAAGCCCGCGGCGCGCTGGCCCCCTCGTCGCCCCTGCTGGCCGCGCTCGTCGCTCCGATTCCCGACCTGCGTCCCGTGCTGCGGGAACTAGAGGGCAAGGTGCTGCCCGACGGCACGCTTGCCGATGATGCCAGCCCGGAACTGGCTCGTCTTCGCCGGGAACGGACCCGGCAAAAGGCCGCCCTGCAGCAATCGCTGGAGCGGTTCCTGCGCGCCAACCGGGACTCCGGGCTGGTGCAGGAGGATTTCGTCACCGTCCGAAACGATCGCTTCGTGGTCCCCGTGGCCGCCGGCAGCCGCCGTCGCGTCGAAGGCGTGATTCATGGAGCGTCGTCCACCGGCCAAACCCTCTACATGGAGCCGCTGGAGACGATCGGGCTGAACAACGACCTCGTCCGTCTCAGCGAGGAAGAACTGCGCGAGACGCATCGCATCCTGCGAGAACTGACCGCCCATCTGCGTGGCGCCGGAGACGCAATCCCGCAGGCGGTCCGCATCCTCGGCGATCTCGATTTTCTCTTCGCCCGCGCCGACTACGCCATTCGATTCGACTGCACGATTCCGGCGTTCTCCCCGGCGGGCGTCCGCAAGCTGAGCCTCCTCGGCGCACGCCACCCGATCCTCGCGGACGTTCTTCGTGAGCAGAAGAAGCCAATCGTCCCGATTACCGTCCATCTTGGCGAAGAGAACCGAATGCTGCTGATCACCGGACCCAACACCGGCGGCAAGACGGTGGCCCTGAAGACGGCGGGGCTGTTCGCGCTGATGGCGCAGTCCGGCTTGGCCGTGCCGTGTGAGCGCTGTGAACTGCCGTTCTTCGAACAGGTGCTGGCCGACATCGGCGACAACCAGTCGATTGCGGAGTCTCTGTCCAGTTTCTCGGCGCATGCTACCCGCATCGCCTCGATCGTGGACGCCGCCACGCGCGACAGTCTGGTTCTGCTGGACGAGTTGGGCCGCGCGACGGACCCGGAAGAAGGCGGCGCTCTCGGCGTTGCCGTCGTGGACGAGATCCGGCAAACGGGCGCGTTCCTGCTCGCCTCCACCCATCTGATGGCGCTGAAGGTCTATGGCGCCACAACGCCCGGCGTGGAAAACGGGTCGATGGGCTTCAATGAAGACACGCTCTCGCCCACCTACGTGCTGAAGTTGGGGGCGCCGGGTCGCAGCGCCGGCTTGGCCATCGCCAGCCGTCTGGGGATGCCCGCGCGCCTGATTGAACGGGCTCGTGCGGCCATGTCGTCGCAGGAACGCGACATCGCGCACTTCCTCTCGGAACTGCACGCCAAGCTCGAAAGCGCCGCCTGGCTGGAAGCGCAGTGGCGGGATCGCACCGCGTCGCTCGCCGAGCGGGAAAAACAGTTCGAAGCGGAATCCGCCCGAAAGCGGGACGAGCAAGCCCGGACGTTGCAGGACCGTTCCGAGCGG
>CAYNDS010000107.1:0-14987 GCA_964395885.1 uncultured Solibacteraceae bacterium
ATCGTGAACACGTTCAGGCCCGTGTTGGCGCCCGAGAGCTGGTAGCCGCCGAAATAGCTGATCGAGCCCGTGGTGGTGAGTGCGCCCCAGGACAGCGACTTGGCAAGCAGATCCGTCTCCGCCGCGGCGAAATCGACCCGGGTCTTGATCGCCGCCGCGCCGACATTCTGCTGCAGCGTCCCGCTGGGGATGCCAAAGCTGGAGGTGGACGCAGCGCCGCCCACGACCGCGTTCCCGGCGTAGACCTGCCCATTGGTGAAACTCATGGAGCCGCCCACGACGACGACGTCACCGGCGGGCGCCGTCAGAGTCGTGCCCGCGCCAAAGCTGGTGAATGCCGCCGAACCGCCCACGGCGATGCGGCCCCAGGTGTCACCGCCCTTCTGATTCACTGAGCCAAATACGAAGAGGTTATAGTTGGTGGCGATGCCGAGCGGCGATGCCGCGGCAACGGAAGCAAGAAAGAAGAAAAGACCGCCGAACCGAGTGATGTTCACAGTGATGTTTGCGTAGCGGCACGGCATTTCCGGACAAGAACATCCGGTTCCCCTGACGGGTCTTTCCGTCCGCGCGCGTCCGGCGCTCAGTCTTTCTTCGGCCAGGCCGACTTCAGACGCTCATACAGCGGGTTCTTCTGCGTAGCCTTGCCGGTCCGCGCATCGTGGAGAGAGTGTTTCTGGTGCTCGGAGAACGGCTCAGTTTGGACCCGCCGATCAGCGCGGCCACACTTCCCTGCTCGTCCAAATCGCCCGGCAGTTTCATGAGTTTCAGCGTTTTGCCGCTGTGCTGCGTCACCGCCTGTTTCGGAAAGGCGTGCAGGCCGAGAGGGACCACCTTGCCGCGCCGCAGCCTGTTCCACGGCGTCGGAATCAACTCCTTCACCAGCTTCTTGCCCACGCGAAGGCCCTCGCCGGATTGGACGTAGTCGATCAACAGAATCTTCCTGCCCTGCCGCCTCTTGTAGCTGGGGATGTGCTTCTTGATCAGTTCCGTGACGTTCTTCTTCTCGGCCTTGGTGAGATTCTGCATGCCGGGCGACGCCATGGAGCGCCCCGGCGGCAGCTTCAATCCGCCCAGGGGCAGGTGATATGCAAGCTCGCCCCGGGATTGCAGATAGAGAATCAGGGTCGCCGGGCTTCGTCCAAGGCCCACATAGATGTACCGGGCGGGCGGATACTTTGCGACGATGGCGTCTCCCAGTTCACTGATCTGACCCGCCCATTTCTGGACGTCCTTCAGCGTCTTGTGGATCTCCGCGACGTCGTCCTCGCGCGACTCGGTCTTGTCGGGTTCCTCGGCCTTGAGCCACTCGACAATCTCCGCGTCCAGATCGTCGTTCTTCGGCTCGATCGGCTCGATCGGCTCCTTCTCGATCCGCTGCACCACGGTGCGCGGGACGGGGCGTCCGGGCGCGGCGTTTGCCTTCAGACGAAACACCGGCGGCACGGAAGGCGGGCGGAGGGGAGAGCGGCTCATCGGCGTATCCGCCTAGCTTGCCGCCTCCGTCGAGAGGGCTCCGGGAAGCCCGCCGGGCTGATCCGCACCCGCTTGCACCGGCTGCGCATCCAGCGGCGTCCCGGAATCCAGCAGCGCCCAGCACACCGCCGACAGCAGGTAGATTCCCGCCGAGATGTAGAACGTCAGGTCCCAGTTGGAACCGGTGACGTCGATCAGATAGCCGATCAGCGGCGGTGCCACCGCACCCGCCAGGTTGCCCATCATGTTCATCGACCCGGACAACGTGCCGGCAAAGCGTCCGCCGATGTCCATGCAGGCGCCCCAGGCGGGAGGCATCGCCAGATCGTTCGAGAAGCTGGCCAGCGCGATCACGAAGATCGCCAGGAATGGGTTCTCCATCTTCGTCGACAGGAGCAGCATGGCGGAGGCGCCCAGAACGCCCGTGATGGCCACCACGCGCCGTCCCTTGCGTTCCGAACCGAGCGCGCGGCTCAGCCGCGGGGTCAGGAAGCCGCTCACCAGACAGCCCACTCCGCCCAGGAACAACGGCAGGCCCGAGAGAATGAAGCTGGTCTCGAGCGCCATCTTCCTCGCCTCGCGCAGATAGGTCGGCAGCCACGTGATGTAGAAATACCAGCCGTAGGACACGCAGAAATACGAGATCCACAGCAGCCACACGCTGCCGGACGACGCAAACCGCGCCCACGGGATGCGATGCTCGCCGGTCATCGCGCGCGTGTCGCCGATGATTTCCAGCTCCGCCGCATTCACCGCCGGATGGTCGGCCGGATGGTCCCGGAACCAGCGCAGAAAGACCATCGCCCAGACGATGCCGATCGCGCCGAACAGGAAGAAGGCCTGCCGCCAGGTGAGAAAGTTCAACACCACCAGCACAATGCTGCCGGTGAATGCTCCGCCCCAGCGCGCGGCCATCCACAGGATGCCCTGCGCCCGCACCCGCTCCTGCGACGGCAGCCAGATGGTGAAGACCTTGGTCAGGTTCGGAAACGCGCCCGCTTCGCCAATGCCGAACAGGAAGCGGATCACAATCAGCGACATGCGATTCCAGGCCAGGCCGGTGGCGGCGGTGAACGCGCTCCACCAGACCACGATGCGGAACAGCGTGCTGCGCGGTCCATAGGTGTCCCCCAGCCATCCGGTGGGCACTTCAAACAGCGCGTAGCTGAGCGCAAAGGCGCCCAGCACCAGGCCCATGTCGGTTTTGGAAAGCCCGAGGTCCTTGGAAATCAGCGGCGCAAAGTTGGAAATGCAAACGCGGTCGATGTAGGTGATGACCACCAGCACCAGCGAAAAGAGGACAACGTTATAGCGCGTCTTGGTCGGTGTCATCGGCCAGAGTCTCCTTATCGATCCATCCGAGGTACGCCTCCGCGCCGGCGACGACCGGCAGGGCGATCACTTCGGGAACGTCGTATGTGTGCAGCCGCTCGATCTCGGCGCGGAGCGTGTCAAACAGGTGGCGCCGGGTCTTCACCACCAGAACGAACTCGGCGGCCTGCTCCACGGCGCCGCGCCAACGGTAGATGCTGGTAACGCCCGGCAACACATTCACGCAAGCCGCCAGCCGGCGTTCCACCAGTTCCCGTGCGATCCGTTCCGCCTCCGCCGCGCTGTCCGTGGTCGTCAGGACCACAATCTTATCTGTCATCTTGCCTTCGAGCAGCCTCAAGGATTATAAACAGTCAGGGACGCCATCTTTGACTTCTCCGTTACGCAAGGTCGCCTGGAGCGTGGTGACGCTCATTGCCGGGGCTTACGCGCTTTTCGCCCTTCGTGGACCACAGGGGTTGCCCGCCCTGAAGGAAAAGTGGGAAGAGGTGCGGCAGCTTGAATTCGAGAACCAGCAGCTCGAGGAACGCATTCGCCAGAAGCGCGAGCAGGTGAAGCGGCTCGCGATGGAATCGGAGCTGGAGATCGAAACGCGCAAAGAACTCATGCAAGTGAAGCCGGGCGAAAAGACGTTGATCCTGCCCGACGCCGAGCCGGAAACCGCCGCGCCGGCCCGACCCTGATTTGCCGCGCTCTGTCCTGATTGTCGGCGCGGGCATGGCCGGGTTGACCGCCGCGCAGACGCTCACGCGCCGCGGCTACCGCGTTCAGGTGGTCGATAAGGCGCGCCGCCCCGGCGGACGCATGGCCTCTCGCCGCATCGCCGGACAGCTTTTCGACACCGGAGCACAGTTCTTCACGGTGCGATCCCCCGAGTTTGCCGCCACTGTCGCGGAATGGGAGCGCGCGGGCCTCGTCGAGATCTGGTGCCGCGGTTTCGGCGAAAGCGAGGATGGCCACGCCCGCTACGCCGCGCCGGGCGGCCTGAACTCCGTCGCCGCGCACTATGCCGCCAGCCTCGCCATCGAATGCGAAACCCGTCTGGAGAAGCTTTCGCCGCTGGCCGATACCTTCGACCACGTCATTCTCACGCCGCCCGTGCCGCAAGCCCTGGCGCTGCTGGATGAGCCGGTGCCAGAACTGCAGTCGATTGCCTACGATCGTTGCCTGGCGCTCATGGTGGCAGGCGCCAATCGCACGCTGCGCCCGCCCGGCGCCTGGCAGAAGCCCGACGGCGAGCCGATCTCCTGGATTGCCGAGCATGCCCTGAAGCCGATGCGCGCCGCCTCCGGAAGCCTGACCATCCATGCCGGACCGAAGTTCTCGCTGGAGCATTGGGAGACACCGGAAGAGGCCGTCTCCACACTGCTGCTGGATGCCGCCGGCATCACGCGCCACGGCGAATGGTTCCTGCACCGCTGGAAGTTCGCCAAGCCGAGTGTCCTGCACCCGCAGCGCTGCCATGTCCACGGCAAGCTGATCTTCGCCGGAGACGCGTTTGGGGAGCCGCGCGTCGAAGGCGCGTTTCTGTCCGGGTTGGCGGCGGCAGAATGGATCGCGACGCAAGGACCGGCCGGACCCGCGACCGTGCCGGAGAACGCGATTCCTCGAACGGCTTAGTTCGACACCGCGATCAGCCTCTGGGCGAGCAGGTCTTCCCACACCGCCGCCTGTTGTTTGGCGATCGAGGGCCATCCGAAACGCTCCTCGGCCACACACCGGGCATTTGCCGCCAGCGTCGAGCGCAGACCGGGCGAATCCAGGAGAAGCGATGCGCTCTCAGCGAAGTTCGCGCCGCCGTCGGCTACCCAGACGTCCTTGCCCGGTTCCAGGCCCAGGCCCGCCACGCCGGACGGGGTGGAGAGCATTGCCCGCGCGGAGGCCATTGCCTCCAGTGCCTTGAGATTCGTCCCGGCGGAGACCAGCGTCGGCACCAGCACCAGGTTCGTCTCCCGGTACAAAGGAGCCACATCGGCAACGAAGCCGCGCAGGTGAATGCCCTCCGGCGCCGGAATCACCGGCATGCCCGTGAACCGCTGCCAGTGAAACTCTGCGTCGCGGCCGCCGACGACGGTCGCCACCGCGTCGGGATGCCGCTGCCGCAAACGGGGCCAGACTTCGTCGACGAAGAAGCGGTAGGCGATCACGTTCGGCAGGTGCGCGAAGTTGGCGACAAAGAGCAGGCGCTTGCCGGGATGCTCCGGCGTGGGGTGGAAGCGCTCCAGGTCGACGCCGTTCGGAATCACGCGCGCGTGGGGGACGCCCAGCAACAGCCGATCCTTTTCGCTCATCACCACCACGCGGCGGTAGCGGCGCACGGCGCGGCGCTCAAACCATTTCCAGCGCAGAATGTTCCAGGGGTCGCCCATCTGCTCGGCGAGATCAAACGTCACGTCGTGCTCCACCAGCACGTCGCCGGGGCAGGATGCCATCTGCGTGTACTCCACCTGCACCAGGTCCGGACGGGCGCCGCGCACGGCGAGAAACAGGGGCGGCGAGCGGAACTCCTCCACTTCCGGCGGCAGCAGTCCCCACCAGCGCGGACGGCGCAGCACGGGCGCGCCGGCGAGCGTGATCTCGGTGCACCAGGATGGCAGAGGACCCAGATCCGCGCCGCCGGGGCCGAAGCTGAACAGCGCCAGATCGAAGTCGCGCGCCGCCTGGCGCAGCAGGGCATGCATCCGCACCGCTCCGCCATGCGCCAAGGGCCACGGAAGATAGGGCGTCACGATGGCGATCAGCGGCTTGGCCGCGCGCCGGTCGCGACCGCGCCAGCGTTCCACCACGGGCGGCACCAGCGTCCGCCGCCACGGACGGTCAAAGATGTGGTCTTTGGCGACACCCTGGAGAAACAGCCAGGAGGCGAGCGTCGGGCGCAGGTGATGCCGTTCCAGCCGCGCGTTGAATGCCAGGATGCGCGTGGGCGCAATCGCCGCCGCCGCGCATCGCATCGCATCGAACGCAGGGTCGCCGTCGAACAGGACGCAGGCCAGCGCGACGCGATACGGCGCCAGTCGTTCGCGAATGTGCAGGAAGTCGCCGCCGTCGATGGCAATATGCCGGCGGTCCGGAACCAGCGCCGCCATCTCGCGGCGCATCGCGTCCACCCGTTCCGCGCGGCCGGTGGCGAAGGTGACAATCACGGCTTCCGGCTCTTTGCCGAGAAGCGCGAAGACCGCCTGTTTCAGCCTTGCCTTCACGCCTTCCTGGTGGTCAACGTGACAATGGCATAGCCGATGAGCGGCGTGAATGCCGCCACCGTGCAGACCGGTCCGAAGCCGTACTGGTCAATCGTGCGGCCGATGAGCGGCGAGACGAAGATCTGCAGAATGCCGTAGGCCATCGTCAGAAGCGAGACGGCGAACGCCGCCCGCGCCCCGAATGCATCCACCGGCATCGTGTAGTAGCTGACGCCCCAGCCCGACGCCCAGAAGAAGCTGAACGAGACCATCAGCGCGCCGGTCAACGCGGTGGGCATCAGCGGAGCCAGCGCCGTCGATAGAATCATCACCGCGCACAGCAGCAGCGCCCGGCGCCTGGCGGCCAGGGGCTCCATTCCGCGCTTGATCAGCCGGTAGGAGATCGCGCCGCCGAACAGCGCGCCGAAGTAGGCGAACACATGCGGCATGGACGCCAGCCGGTTTGCCTCCGGCAGTGGTGTGCCGTAGGTCGTCGTCAGAAACAGCGTCGTCCAGTTCGTCCACAGCGAATACACGGTCATCGAAACGATGTTGCCGGCAATGAAGCCCCACATCTGCGGCTCTCGCAGGACGGTCTTCACGTCGACGGGCGGCGCCTTCTTGCTGTCCTCGCTCACCGGCGCGCGGCGCTCAATCCAGAGCCAGAGCGGAATCCAGACGAAGCCCAACAGTCCGCCAGCGACAAAGGCCCATCGCCAGTTGTAATGCGCGATGAAGTACGTGGCCATCAGCGGCGCGGCGACACTGCCGATGCTCAATCCGATTTGGCTTAGGCCCGCGCCAATCGCCCGTTCCGAAGCGGGAAGATACAGCGCGCCCACCTTGCCCGTCGACGGGATGCCCGCCGCCTCCCCGACGGCCAGTACCGCGCGCGCCGCCAGCAACGACGGCAGTCCCGTGACAAATGCGGTCCCGATGGAGGCGATCGACCACAAGCCGACAGCGAACGACATGCCGCGCGACAGGCTGAACCGGTCCAGTACCCAACCCATCACCGGAGAGGCCATTGCGTAAAAGATCGAGAACACCGTCAGGATGTAGCCGTAGTCCTGATTGTTCAGCCGGAACTCCGTCTTGATCACCGGCGCCGCGGCCGCCAATAACTGCCGGTCCAGATAGTTCAGTGCCGAAGACAGCACGAAGATACCGACAACAATCCAGCGGAAGGGAATATTCATGAAAGCCGCGTGCCGCCGGTCCGGCCACAAGCAGCCGCCGGCAACCTTGTGAGCTTATCATCGGAGCCTTGCGACGCGGTCAATTCTTCAATGGGTACTGTTTACAAGACCCGGACCGGCGTGGCAGGAGGCGCAGGGCGAAGACGATGAAGCGCGTTTCGATCAGTGCGCTGAACCCGGCACCGCCTTGATGGCGGCCGGCCTGGCGTCAGGGAAAGGTCAGCACCGCCGCTTCGCCCGCCGTCTGCGTGGCGGCATTCGGCTTTGCGAAGTAGTCCACCTTCACCTTCCGCGCCGCGCGCTGCACGCCGCAGGACAGCGTGGTTTCGGCCATGCCGGTGAGAACCAGCTTCTGCGGGTCCGGCACGAGAAACTGGTGCAGTTTGGCGCCGGATTCGACGACCAGGCGGAGACGCTTCCCCAGGCAGTCCACACGTTTCAGCACGCCGTCAAGCGTCGCGTCCGGCTTCGGACCGTCCCACCATTGCTCCACCTTCACGGAAGAGTCCAGCGGCTGCTGGCCTTCATTGGCCTTGGCTTCGGCCTCGCGAAGCGCGGCGACGGCTTCGTTTTTCAGATTCTGCACTTCGCGTTCCTTGGCCAGCTTGGTCTCGCGCCGGATTTCGTCCTCGACATCCTCGCGCTGCACGGCCAGCGCCTGGCGCCTGGCGCGGATCGCGGCGCGGCGAGCCGGTTCGCCGGCGGCTTTCTCGGCCGCAGCCCAGGCTTTGTCGGCATCGGCGAAGCGGTTGTATTCCGTAAACAGCACCGCAAGCGAAGTCCACAGTTCGTAATCCCGCGGAGAGAGTTCTGCCGCGCGCTTCAGCAGTCCGGCCTTGCGCCCCGCGTCGGGCTCCTGCGACGCCAGAAGGCGATAGGGTTCCGCCCAGTCCGGCTTGGCCTTGATGGCCAGTTCGAGGTTCGGCTTCGGGTCCTGGCGCGCAGCGAGGGCCGCGTTGGCGGCTGCGACGAAATCGCGCGCGGTGACCGGAACGGTGGGCTTCGTGTCGGAGATCCAGGCCGCCGCCTGCGCCGCATCGCCTTCCCGCTGCTGGAAGTCGCGATTCAGATTGAGCGGCTTGCCGGCAATGTCCGCCGTCGGCACGGTCTTCGCCGCCAGATGCGCCTGCGCTTCCTTCTCAATCTCGTCGCGCGTCTTGCCGAGCGAATTGGGAAACGCCACGGCGGGGTCCACGGCGCGCTCCAGATTGGAAAACAGGATACGGACGCGCCCCCGGTAGTTCTCGTCGGTCAGCAGCAGATGCACGCGCGCCCAGTCGAGCGTCGGCTGCGCGGGGGGCTGCCCGACAATGACGTGCACGCCGCTCACCTCCGCAGTCGACAGCGCCGCAATCAGCCCGCTTTCGATCGCGTCCGGCATGCGCCCGCTGTTGTCATCGAGGAGAGTGCGGATGACCGCCGCATTCCACTCCGGCGGCACGTCGTCGCCGGGACGCAGCACGCCCACCCAGCCATCGCGCCCCAGACGGAAACCGGGCGCTCCGGTTTTGGTGACGAACACGCGAACCGGCCAAAGCGTCTTCGGTTCCGGCTTGCCCGTGAACTGACCGTACATCCAGCGAAGTTGCTCGAGATGGTTCAGAACCTCGCGCGCGCGCTTGCGGTCCGTGTCGGTGTGGACCTCAAACGGTCCGGACCGGAAAAAGACCCAATCGGCGCCAAACGCGACGGCACTCAGCGTGAACAGAACGGAAAGGCGGCGCATCTCTGGCCGCTATCGTAGCTTGGAAGTCGGCCTAGATGCGCGGCGGCGTGGTGATCACGATCGCCTTGGCATTGCTCTCACTGCTGGACCGGTAAGAATGCGGCTCCGAGGAATCGAAGTAAACGCTGTCGCCGGTCTTCAGCAGATGGTCCTCATCCTGGTAGCGGATGACGAGTTGACCTTCGGTGACGTGGACGAACTCGGCACCCTCGTGGAAGTGCTCTTTCGCATCGTTCTCGGAACGCACGACAAACTCGGCCAGATAGGCTTGCAGGCTCTTATCCTGCGCGGCAAACGCCAGGCATTCGAACCAGAAGTCCGGCTTGGTGGCCCCGGGCTTGTCCGGGAACCGGATGCGCTCGCCCTTGCGCACGATCGAGAACAGTTTTCGGCGGCGGCGGTCGCCGAAAAAGTGCTCCAGACCGACGTCGAACACCATGGCAATGCGAGCCAGGGTCGGCAGTGTCGGCACGAGCTTGCCGTTTTCGAGCTGCGACAACATCGACGCCGAGAGACCCGTGTGCTTGCCGAGATCGACCAGGGCGATCTTCTTTTTCAGGCGAAGCGCGCGGAGCTTGGTGCCGATTTCGTAAGACGAGAGTACACGACGAATCGTGACCTCGCTCGCCTCATACGCGTCATCTTTTTTATCAGATAAACCGGTTTCATCGCGACTAAACTGCTCGACGTCGCTTTGTGCCACAGTTAACTGACTTTCAATATCACCAACCTGAGCAGGGTTCACACTGTTATCCTTGCGATTGAGTGGACGCGGAAAGGGGGCCAAAGATGCAAAATTTTCCGTCGGACTTCAAGACTCTCGATGACAGTGAACTGGTGGTATTGGCACAAGAGGGCGATGACCGGGCCTTCGCCGAGCTGGTGCGGCGCCATCGCTCCAACTGCCTAAAGCTGGCAATCGGCATTCTCCGGGACCGGACCGATGCCGAAGACGAGGTGCAGAACGCTTTGTGGAAGGCGTTCGAGCATATCGGACAGTTCAACCAGGAAGCGAAATTCTCGACGTGGCTGACCCGAATTGTGGTCAACCAATGCCTGATGCGCCTGCGCCAGACGAAGCGGGCCAAACTGCTCTATATCGAAGACGCGGTGACGGGTGAGGAGAACCTGACGCTCGATCTGCCCGACGAGCATGCCAATCCGGAAGAGGAACTCGGACGGACGGAAGTGGCGCGCGTGCTGGACGCGGAGATCAAGCGCATTCCGCCACTGCTGCGCAACGTGTTCCTCCTTCGCGACGTGCAACAGCTGCCGATGCAGGATGTGGCGGACCGTTTGGGCATCTCCGTCGCGGCCGCGAAGAGCCGCCTTCTGCGCGCGCGCATGGAGTTGCGCAGCCGCCTGACAAAGCACGAAGGGCGTCTGGGCGCGGCCACTCTGTTCGCCTGATTCGGGTTCTCTCGTCTCGCGCACCCGGTGAGTATCATCGGGATTGGAGGCTTGTATGCGACGGCTCCTGGTGCTGCTTCTGACAGGTTTCGCTGCCGCCGGGCAGCAACCCGGCTTCGACGTCGCCACCCGCGCCCCACGGGCGGCTCAGGGCAGGACGGCGACCGGCGAAGCGAAGCCAACTCTTCCCTGGCGAGCGACTCCGCCCGAACGCCCCCTTCCCGCTCCGGCCGCTTCGCCCGAGTTGCGCAGCAGCGACCCAGGCCAGCGCAGGTTGGGCAATCTGAATCTCAACCCCTACGATCCGGACTCGGTTTCGAACCCGTATGGCCGCTACGGCAGTCCCTACAGCCCCGATTCCATCCACAACCCCTATGGCGTGTACGGAAGCCCCTATTCGCCGTACAGTGTGCGAAACCCGTACACGACGCGGGCCCCGGCAATCGTCGCACCGGATGGCAAGTTCCTGGGCCGGTTTGGATCGAATCCGTTTGACCCGGACTCCACCGCCAACCCGTACGGACGCTATGGCAGCCCCTACAGTCCGGACTCCATTCAGAACTTTTACGGACCTTACGGCAGCCCGTATTCCCCGAGTGGCGTCCGCAACCCGATGGGCACGGGCAGTTCCTCGCGGTCCTACAGCGGCAGCAAACTCCCCTGAGCGGTTTCTCCCCGGCCCGAAATCAGTTGGCCTGGGCGTATATTCTCAAGACCTCGATCGTGCTCGCTCGCACCCGGCTGACAGCGCGGGGTGTCGCGCCTTGCTGGTCTGACGATTTCTTCCGCTTGGTATTCTCTGTGCGAGTTCGCTGGACCGTCCCATCGCGGCTGGATCCCCCCTCCACCCATTTCGATCGGCGTGGGCGGACTTGTCCCGAAGCGGACGTCCTACCTGTTCCACCCCGGTCGACGCGGTCCGATGGATTGCGCTCGAAGTGACGGATGGCCATAGATTCCGCCATAGGCGCGGCTGCGAACCGAAACATTCCGGATCGGTGGACGGGAGTGAAACGCTTGAAAGGAAGGGAAGAAGAGATGGTCGGGGCGAGAGGATTCGAACCTCCGACCTCCTGGTCCCGAACCAGGGAGGACGGGAATGGAGGCAACTTTGCGGGTTTGCGACCGCTTGCTCCGGAGTGCTACAAGCTGCTCAAACTCAAGCACTTCACGCGACGCCGGACGCGCGCGGTAGCATCCAGTCCTAACGAATCGCCGCAGAGGGTCACCATAGTATTAGCCATAGTCGACGTGAGATGACGTGGCCGCTTAAGGCACACCCTGCTCAGGCTGGACGCAGGTCAGCGAGGAACTCGGAGCCTGGTCGCACGCCGGTCACCAGCAACTCATCCCTCGCGCGGGTACAGGCGACGTAGAGCAGGTGGCGCTCCGTGCCGTAGACCTCATCGAGATCGGATTCATCCGTCGCACTCTCGATGCGAGATTGCAGCGGGAGTACCTCGTCGTCACAGGCCATGACGACCACCGCGCGGAACTCCAAGCCCTTGGCCAGGTGCATGGTCGCAAGCGAGACGGTGTTCGCGGCCAGGTCCACCCGGTGATCCAGCACGCGGTAGGCGGCACCCGCCCGCTCGGCGACGGCTTTCGCTCGCGGGATCTCCGCCTCGGACCGGACGAAGATCGCCGCATCGTGCGTCCGGGAGCGGAGCCACTCGGCCACCCCGTCGATCTCCTCCTCCTTCGTGGCATACGTCCGAATCTCCGGCACCGGGCCGGTAAACAGCGACACGACCCCGCGCCGATCTTCGGTGACGCCGTCGCCGTCGGCCAACTCCGGCCCTAGCAATCGGTCCGCCTGCTTGCGAATCTGATGCGACGTTCGATAGTTGATCTTCAACGTCCCGGAGCGACCGCGAAGATCGACACCCGCCGCCTTCCAGGAGAACGCCTGTCGGAAGATGCGCTGCCCGATGTCGCCCGCGAAGAACAGTTGCGCCCCGCTGCGAGCCAGAAACAACAGTTGCGGAATGCTTATGTCCTGGCACTCATCCACAATCACGTGCGCGAAGGGTGACCGACCGAGCGCGTGAAACATCTGCGCCTCAGTCACCACGCCTAGCCGCTGCAGCTCCGCCTTCACTCCGGCGAGAATCTCCCAGACCCGTTGCCGCTGCTTCTCCGACAGGCGCGTCTTGCGGCCCAGCCGCGGAACCGTCCGGTACTGCTCCCACGTCTCGATCCCCCAAGCATCGAAGATCTCGTCCCACTCCGCCTGCAGAAAGGCGCGTGAGAAGCCAGTTCCCTCCGGGAATGGCAACCTCTCCGGCGCTGGTCGAAATGGCCCCACCGTTCGCTCGTAGAGCCGTCGCCCCACCGCGTCCAGCGACGCCACCTCAATCCGCTCCCCCAGCACCGGCTGGCTATGCAGCAGCACGCGCAACTTCGCCAGCAGCGCATTCGCCAAGGGTTCAGAGAACGTCGTCAGCAGGACGCGGGCGTGTTCGTCCTTGTTCGCCACATGCACGGCGCGATGGAGCGCGACGATTGTTTTGCCCGTGCCCGCAGTGCCCGCCACGCGCGCCGGACCGGCATAAGCGCGCTCGACCAACGCCCGTTGCGACGGGTGCAGGAAGATGGCCCACTTCTCCCACGGGAACTCCAGGGCCCGCTCCAACTCGTCCCGGTCCCCAATCACGCGGAACCGTCGCTGCGCGTCCGGATGGGCGAACGGATCGGCCACCGCTGGCGTACTAACGCGTTGCGGACGGCTGCCTGTGGCTAGGTCCAGCAGCGCCTCGGCCGCCTCTCGCGGCAGATGCTCCACCAGGGCGAGCAGCGCGTCTTCATCCCGTACCGCCTGCACGTCGGCCATCCACTCGGGCGGGACGCCATAGCCGAGCAACTCTTCTTCGGTCACGTGACTCAGCAGCGCCGCCCGCACCGGCTTCTGGATGACGACCTCTTCGACGCGCTCGCGGACTTCCACCATCTGCAGCGCGCCGGTCTTCGGGTGCACCTCCAGCCGCCGCCGCTCCGCCCAGGCGTAGGCCGCGTCGTGATGATCGACGTAGCAGACCAGCAGGCTGTCCTGATCGCGATGGACAATCAGCCGCACGTCGCTCGACACGCGAAGAGACCAGAAGCGCTTGTCCTTCGCCTTGTCCAGCTTGTGGAACTGCAAGCCCGGCTGAGCCGGATTCATCTGCAGGTCAATGACGGTGATCTTGGCGGCCTTCTGCTCGTCGGCAGCCAGGCGCGCGAGGGAATCCGTGAAGCTGTCGGCGATGCGGAAGATCATTCGATTTCTCCTGCGGCAATCAACAGGTACGAAAGCAAAATCACGGGCGCTGATAGGAGCGCACGAACTGCAAATCGTCCGCCAGATCCTCTTCGGAGTAGTTTAGGGAGATTCCGCGCGTCAACATCTCGCCAAGGAACTCTTCACGGTCGATACCGGCGAGCCGCGCCGCGACAGCGAGCGTCAAAGTACCGTCCTGGTAAAGCTGCAAGCCAGCCGCGAGGCGTACCTCCGCCTCGGTCAGTCTCAGTTGTTTGAGTTCACGGTCGGTGATCACGACTTAGTTCCTCAATTCTGCCAGCTCCCTCTCAGACCAGAACCTCACGGGTACTCCTCGCCGACGGAGCGAAGGAATCGCCCGCAGAGTTCATCGTCCAGGAAGAATCGACCCCGCGTACGAAGTACCTCGATTAGCGGAGCGCACTCTGCGATGAGTCCACCTTGCTTCGCCCGAGACAAAATGCCGAGCGTGCCGGTCACATTCAACCCGGCCGCCACCGCCGCCTTTCTCCCAGCCAACTCGTCCATCAAGATGAGGTCCGCGCGCAAGCCGATGGCGAGCGCAATGGCCTCCGCCTCACCACGGTCGAGCCCGGACGGCGGAAGGACCGGTGCCTCCCGCACCACGAAGCCTTTCAATTGGGAGACCCGCACGTCCCGGGTAGCCAATTCCAACTGAACGGCAATCGGGACACTGACCTCCCCATACAGCTCAGTGATCAGCTGGAGTTGTCCGATGCCAGCGAGCGCCGCGATGGGCGACGTGTTCGAAACGACAATCAAGGCTTCAACGTATACCCGCCGTGAGCCAGATCTCGCTCCAACTCCTCCAGCGTGTAGTTCATCGGAATGCCGTGCGACATCATCTCGCCCATGAAGGCCTCGCGATCAAGGCCGGCGAACTTCGCGGCGAGTGCAAGGGTCAGCTTCTGGTCCTGATACAGCCGCAAGGCCGCCGCCAAGCGCACCTCGGCTTCGGTCAGGCGAAACTGTTCGAGTTGAGCGTCGGTGAACATGGCCTACCTCATTCTCCCACCGCGTCATAGCTTGCCATGATCCGCGGATGCCGGTTGCGCAGTTTGCGAAGCACGGCAGGCGGCGGAGGAAAGATGTTCAACTGTCCCTTCATCGGGACGAAGTCCAGCGGGCGGGCATTATCCAGCTTCAAGCCGTACTTGCCCTGAAACCAAATGCTGCGTGCTTCTTCGACGCAATCCACGACCTCGCAGATGCCGACGATGCCGCCAAGCTCGTATTCGTCAGGCAGTGGAATTCCCTTCTTCTTGGCCAGCGCGCCCGCGGTCTCCAGAATCCAGGCATCCGGCTTCCTGGCGCTCGCCTGAATCAGCAGCGGCCCGCGATACCGAATCGGCTTCTCCCGATTCTCATATGGCTTGTGACCGTTC
>CAYNDS010000108.1:0-964 GCA_964395885.1 uncultured Solibacteraceae bacterium
CATCTTAGGAGTACCGTTCGACAAGAATCACACCGACCTTACTCAAATGCCGCCCCCGTTGGACATGACGGCATTGGCCTGGACCTGGAACGCCGGGCGGAAGTTCACGCGAATTGAGTTCAGTTCCACTGGTCGGCCAAACGGCTATGTCCTCCATCTGGGCAGCACGGGATGCACGCCGAACAACGTCAAGACCGCGCCACCGACGTCATGCCTCCATCCGAATCGTGCAGAAATCAATTTGGCCGACTTTCAACTCGGTTCGAGCATCGTTGTTGCAGATCTCGCCGCGCTACTAAGTGACTCTAACGTTGACCTGACGCCGGAAAAATACAAAAGTGGATGCATGTCGTCTGAGACGAATCCAGATTGTGATCCGCTGTTCAGGCACTTGGGTCTGCCGTTTGGAGATCGTCCCGCTACCCAACAGAATGTCTTCCGTGTGGACGTCGTTCGAACGCCCGTCACAGAAGCGAGGCGATAAATGGTCGACGCTATTCCAGCCAGTCTTCGTCGAGTTCGGCTGGCACCGCGCCTTCCGTTATCGGATTCGGACTGCTGTTGGTGTACCGACGAATTGCCCACACCAACGCCAGGAGTCCAGCAACGCCTGCCAGCCAGGGCGTGGCAAATAGCCACACTCGCTGGGAGCCTTCCGGGATCGCCAGAATGCGTTTGGTGTGTTTTTGAATGAGAGAGAGTTTGATCTCCTCATCGCTCCGTCCTTCCTGAACCATCTGTTGAATCTGGGCCCGTAGCTGATTTGCTACCGGAGAATCATGCACGGTGAGATTCTGCTGCCAGCAGCATGGAGACATGAAGGTCGCATAGAGCTTTTCTAGGCGTGGGTTTCCTTGTCCGTAGGCCGCCAAGATCGGCTGAGCAAGGATCAACCCCGCCAACGCCATAGCTACTCTGTTCATGTTGGGTTGTCGTGCCATCAAGTGAGCCGACTGAGCAGGCT
>CAYNDS010000108.1:974-8646 GCA_964395885.1 uncultured Solibacteraceae bacterium
CGGATACCACTGATCAAACCAATCTTGCAGCGGCACTGTCTGCGAACGATTTGAATCGGAGATAGCGAGTAGTGGCGCGCAAGCCACGGGTGGTTGCCGTTGAACGAGACCGACTGGATGAGTAAGTACGTTTTCCATCTATCGCAGTCTAGGGCGCTCTCGCCGGAACGACAATGCGGTAAATTGTCGCGCTTAGTGCTTCGGTGGGTATTTCGTCAGCTTCCGTTGCAGGGAACGCCGATGCAGTCCCAGAAGTTTGGCGGCCTGGGAGATATTGCCTCCGCAGTCGGCAAGGACACGTTGAATATGCTCCCACTCCACGCGCGCCAGAGTGGGTACCGGCTGGATCGGATCAGAGTTATCACCTCCGCTCAAGCTCTGGTAAGCGGCTAGAATCTGATCCGCATCTGCGGGCTTGGTCAGAAAATGCGCTACCCCGAGTTTCGTGGCAGTCACGGCGGTCGCGATGCTTCCGTAGCCGGTCAGCATGATGATGCAGATCGTGTCGTCAAGCGCGCGAAGTTCTCGCACCAGATCAAGTCCGCTCATGCCCGGCATCCTCAAGTCCAGCACCGCAAGGTCCGGGCTCTCTTCCTGGGCCAGTTTGAGCGCAGACTCCCCGTCAGCGGCGGAGTTAGCCTCCCAACCCCGGTCAAGGAAAGCGCGAACCAGCCGTGTTCGGAAGACCTCATCGTCATCCACGATGAGGACTGCGGTCTCCGGAGATTTGCTCATCGTACAGCGGTCTCCAAGTTGTGGCTGGCGCCCGCTACGTGCAGTGGCAATTCCAGCGTGGCGGTTGTGCCTCGCCCCTCTTGTGATTCCAATAAAAGCACTCCGCCCAGTCGGTCCGCCAGAGTTCGCACGAGGAAGATTCCCAGCCCCATTCCTTTGCCGGGTTCCTTCGTTGTGTAAAACGGTTCACCCGCGTGACGCAAGGCCTCTGGAGACATCCCCCGGCCATCATCTACCACCAAAAAGCGAACGAACGTTCCATCCGCTCGCACGGCCACGCGTACCGAGCCATTGCTGGCGTCGATCCCGTTCTTGATCAGCGCAATTAATGCTTGTTCTACGGCATGCTCCGGAACCCGCAGCGTCGGTTCCCGTTTCTGCTCTGGCGGCGTGGCAAGCACACGGTCCGGTGGAAAACGCGACATGGCGCGGCGAACCAGTTCCATGGCAGGGACAATGGCCAGCGGTTCGCCGGCTGGTTCAGCCCCTTCGACGCTTAGCCGCTGCAGGATCTGGCGGCAACGCTCGACCTCCGTGCGAATCAATCGGCTGTCCTCGGCTACGGCGGCATCGGGCAACGCAGTGCTTGCGTAGCGTTCGAGTTCCTTCGCCACGACCGCGATCGTGCCTAGTGGCGTATTTAGTTCATGAGCAGCTCCGGCGGCAAGCGTCACCAGGGAAGCAAGGCGGTCTTTCTTCGCCAGTTCCTCTTGCATCTTGCGCAACAGCTCCGAGATTCGTGCTGAGAACATAGCGACCAGCATGGAAGCGGCCGTGAACCCCACCCACATTCCGGTCAGGTGGAGATTGACGCCGTCGCCTCTGTGGTGCATTTCAAGCGCGGGGATTGGGCGATAGCACCAGAACAGCGCACCAAAACACACGCTCGACAAAATTCCCAATCCCCAGGTCTGCCTCTGCGTCAAGATCGTCGCAGAGACCGTGATGTGCACGAGATAGAGCAAGCTAAAAGGGTTGTTGGGTCCACCGGAGAGCATCAGCAAAGCCGTCAAGCACAGCGTGTCCAGCACGAAGAACCAGCCAACCCGACCGGAAATACTGGCCACGCTCGACGCTCTGGTGTCCTGAACAACGAGCCTCGTTAACCAAACATTGCTCGCGACGATTAGGGCGGGCGGAATCCAGATCCAGGCGAGAGGAAGGCTGATCCTCAGGAGCCAATGAACGCCGCCGATGATGATCAACTGTCCGGCCGCAAGTGCATATCGCAGTGCGATGATCCAGGGCAGTGCGATGCGTGAAGCTGCCTGTGAGGTCGAAGTCATCTTCAATCTCTATGCTAGAGCGAATCAACGCGCCTTCGCCTGCGACAATTCGTCGCATCCCTAATCAAGGAATCAGCCCTTACACTGGCTCTGTAGCGAAAGGATGGACCCATGCGCTTGTTTCCTCTCTGGATGATGCCCCTCAGTATTCTCGCGTTGGCGGCCGATCAACCCGTTTCAATTCGCTTTCAGGGTCAGGTTGGGGAGAAAGCCTTCGCCTGCGGTCAGACCTACGAAGGCGTCGGCACGACGAAATCAAAAATTTCGGGCCGGGACTTTCGCTTCTATGTCTCGAACGTTCGACTGACGGATGCCAGCGGGAAAGAAACGCCGGTCAATCTGACTCAGGACGGCAAGTGGCAGCTTGACGACTTAGCCCTGCTCGATTTTGAAAACGGTACGGGCGGGTGCGCGAACGGAAATCGGGATCTCAACAGCGAGATCAAGGGTAGCGTGACGGCAGGCGACTATCGTGGTCTCCGTTTCACGCTGGGCGTACCCTTCAACAAGAACCACACTGATCCGCTCAAGGAGCCATCCCCCTTGAACTTGACGGCTCTATTCTGGGTGTGGAACGCAGGCCACAAGTTTGCCCGGCTGGACTTTTCGAGCACCGGAATCCCGCGCGGGTTCGTCGTCCACCTGGGCAGCACAGGTTGTACGCCCGGCGATACAGAATTGACGATTCCCACTACATGTAAGTCTCCGAATCGCGTCGAGGTTGAGTTTTCATCATTCGATCCAAGCCGGGATGTTGTCGTGGCCGACCTTGCCGCGCTCCTGCAGGACACCAATGTCGATGAAAGCCAGAACCGCAAGGCCGGCATGGCAAACATGATGGGCAAGCAAGATGGCATGGGCAAACAGAACGGTGCGGCCATGGCTTCGATGCCCAGAAAACCTGGGGAAATGGCTGGCGGCATGATGATGGGAGCCGGCTGCATGTCCGGTCCCACAACGGGCGATTGCGCGGGACTGTTCAAGAACTTTGGGTTGGCCTTTGGGGACAAACCAGCCACCGTTCAAAACTTCTTTCGCGTAGCGAGCACCTCGGCGACGCGGGCGTCTCGTTAATGCCCTTGGCAACCACCATTTCCCGTAGGTCGGCACTTCTGCTGGCGTCAAGCGGACTGCTCCTTCGGGCGCAAGAGCCGCGGGAGGAGCGCATCCGGCGCGCGGCAACGATGTGGGACGGGGTGTATCAGAAGCCCGAGCCCATCATGAACACGTTTCCCAACCGGTTCCTGGCCAGTTCCGTGGAAGGCATCAGGCCTGGGCGAGCCTTGGACATTGGAATGGGACAGGGACGAAACTCACTGTACTTGGCTTCCCAGGGTTGGGATGTGACCGGCGTCGATATCTCGGCCAAAGGAATCGAGATCTCCCGTAAGGATGCATCGGCCCGCAAACTCAAGTTGAACGCCGTCCAGGCCGAGTTCAGTACGTTCGACATGGGGATTGATCAATGGGATTTGATTGCAGAAATCTATGAGCACGGCCTGATCGTCGCCTATGCCGAACGGGTCGTAAAGAGCCTTCGCCCCAATGGTCTGTTGATCGTCGAAGGATTCCACAAGGACGTGAACGATGTCGGGCTGACCGGGCAACCCATCGGTTTTGAGGTCAACGAACTTCTGAAAGCGTTCGTGCCTCGCCTGCGCATTGTTCACTACGAAGAAACCAAGGACTTCGGCGATTGGGACGAATCGCGAGTGAAAGTTCCGCTGGTGCGAATGATCGCCAGGAAGAGTTGAATGAGAGCCTGCCTTATCCTCCTGCTCGCCGTCTTTTCCACGCCATTACTCGCGCACGATGCACACGGCCGGGCGAATGCGCCGCTCGAAGCTCGCCGTCTTCGTAGCCCGCTAAAGGCTGGGGAGGCTGATCTAGCCGCAGGCAAGGCTGCCTACGGAGCTAACTGTGCCTCCTGCCACGGAGAAGATGGCAAGGCTCGTACCGCTACGGCTGGAAAGTTGCCCACGCGCCCGACC
Organism: uncultured Solibacteraceae bacterium; assembly: GCA_964395885.1. Classification (GTDB taxonomy): domain Bacteria; phylum Acidobacteriota; class Terriglobia; order Bryobacterales; family Bryobacteraceae; genus JAPKYZ01. Next base: position 4,987 of record CAYNDS010000108.1, read on the forward strand.
GATCTCTCGAACTACCTGATGGAATCCATGCGGGATGGCGAGATTTACTGGGTTGTTACCCAAGGCATAAGCCAAAGCATGCCGCCATTTGAAGCCAAGATGGATGAGAAACAGCGTTGGCAGGTGGTGCTCTACGTTCGCGAGTTGCGATCCCGCCAACAGCTGGTGGAAGTCTCTGAACTCGGCCCCTATCGATGGAGCCTGCCGCCGGGCTTTCCGTATCCGAAGGTACCCGCCGACAATCTGATGACCGAGGCAAAGGTCGAGTTGGGGCGGCATTTGTTCTACGATCACCGCCTATCTATGAACCAAACCCAGTCCTGCGCAAGCTGCCACAAGCAGGAGCGCGCATTTGCCGATGAACGGGGGCGTGGCAAAGGTTCAACGGGGCAACTGCATCCGCGCGGTCCAATGAGCTTGGCGAATGTTGCCTACAGCCCGATCTTGACTTGGGCCAATCCTAACATGCGAGATCTGGAAAAGCAGGCCCTCGTGCCGATGTTCGGCGACGATCCGGTTGAACTCGGCATGGTGGGCAAGGAAGATCTGCTACTGCAGAGGCTTAGGAAAGAGCCGCGCTATGGGAAGTTGTTCGTCGACGCATATCCGGAGACAAAAGAGCCGTTCACGTTAGCGAACATCACGAAAGCGATTGCCTCCTTCGAACGAACAATTCTTTCTGGCGACTCACCTTACGATGTTTACCGTCGCGGGGACGACGCAAGTGCCATTTCCGAGTCCGCAAAGCGTGGCGAAGCGCTGTTCTTCAGCGAGCGCCTGGAATGCTTCCATTGCCACGGTGGCTTCAACTTCACAGGTTCGGTGGACTACTACGGTAAAGGTTTCGGCGAAGTGGAATTTCACAATACGGGTCTTTACAATCTGAAGGGCAAGTTCTCCTATCCGGAGCCCAACCTTGGCCTGTATACGTTCACGGAATCGCCGGACGATGTCGGCAAATTCAAGGCCCCGACTTTGCGCAACATCGCTGTCACAGCTCCCTACATGCACGATGGCAGTGTCCGGACGCTGGAAGAAGCCGTCGATCATTATGCCTCCGGTGGCCGTACCGTAAAGTCTGGTCCGTTGGCGGGCGTGGGATCGAAGAATCCGAACAAGAGCGAATTCGTAAAAGGATTTCAACTCGCGGTGGAGGAGAAGGCGGATCTGATTGCCTTCCTGCGTTCGTTGACCGGTCCATCGCTTCTTACGAATCCTGCCCTCAGCGACCCATGGACCAAGTCTGCCCCAGCCAATCCAGCGCCAGCGAGTATTGGGAAGCCCCTCACTGGCCAGGTAGTCGATGTTTTTCCGGATGAAGGGACCGTTACTCTCTATCACGATGAAGTGCCGGGTCTGATGGGTGCGATGAAACCGCCGTACACCATGGAATTCGTGCTCGCCGACAAGTCAGCAAGCGCCTCGCTGAAGGCCGGAATGAAAATTAGGGCGAACGTGCGCCGTCAAGGCCGTGACTTTATCCTGTCCCGAGTGGAAGCCGTCAGACCATGAAAGGCTCCGGTTATCCCGATTCCATTCTCGTGACAAACGCCAGCCTTCAAAAGGGGCAAGGCTGTGACCGGGGCAAAGCGGGTACGCCATTGGACCGACGAGCACTCTGGGGCATCGGGTTGAGTGCGCTTCTAGCCGGTTGTCAGTCGTCCCCACCTCGCCGCGGCACGGATGATGGCACAGTCCAGCGATATTTCCTGGAAGGTGAGGTTGTGCGGGCCGACCCTGCGCATGGGCTGGTGACGATCAAACATGGCCCCATCGTCAACAGTGGGGGCAAGGTATGGATGGAACCGATGACGATGGAGTTCCCTGTGCCGGCGCAGCAGGATCTGGCATTGCTCCAGGTTGGCCAACGGGTGAAGGCCGAGGTCTGTGCGCGCCAATCGGACCTTGAGTACTGGATTGAACACGTGCAACGCGTGAAGCCCTAAACCAGACAACTCAATCACGAGGCCGAACCGGCAACGAAGTGCGCGTCCTGGGTGCGACAAATTGCCGCACTATTCTCGGGGGTGGAACGATCACTGCGACAATTTGCCGCACCGCAAGCGGCCCTCCAATGCGTTCTCATAGGAAGTACAAATTATGTCGCTCAAATGGGGTCTGGTTGTGGGGCTAGCTGTGAGTTGTGTCTACGCACAGGAAAGTATTACTTCTGCGAGCGTGAGCGGTAGGGTGCTTGACCCGTCAGGGGCGGTCGTACGCGGAGCAGCAGTTGAAGCACGCCAGACCGATACCAACGTCAAAACGGCTACGGAATCTGACAACGAAGGCCGTTTTCGTCTTCCCTATCTTCGCCCTGGCGGCTACGAGATTACGGTTCGACAGGCGGGGTTCTCTAACGCGATTCGTTCTCTCACCGTTTCCGCTGGGTCCGCGTTTGAAGTCCCGATTGCGCTAACAGTCTCCGCGTCCAAGGAAGCCATCACGGTTCAAAGCGATGCGGCCATGATCGATGCGGCGCGCACGCAAATCGCCGGAACGGTTTCCCAGACAGAGGTCAGCAATCTTCCGCTCAGCGGGCGTAGCTTCCTTGATCTTGCGGTGCTGATTCCGGGCGTCTCCCCCACCAATACGGCCAGTAACCAGCTTTTCCCAGAGACCTCGGCTGTTCCGGGCCAAGGCATCTCGTTCGGCAGCCAGCGCAATTTTTCGAACAGCTTCCTGGTGGACGGCCTTTCGGCCAACGACGACGCCGCCGGACTGAGCGGCCCTTTCTTCGGGCTCGATACCATCGGTGAAATGCAGGTCGTCACCTCGGGCGGCCAGGCTGAGTTGGGACGAGCGCTGGGCGGCTACGTCAATGTGATGACGAAGAGCGGTACGAATACGCTGCACGGAGATCTGTACGGCTATTTTCGGAACCAGCGCTTCAACGCGGCGAATCCGCTCTCGAATACCAAACTTCCGATAACGCAGGCGCAGTACGGCGCGAGCCTTGGCGGACCTATAGTCCGCGATCGCACCTTCTACTTTGCAAACTTTGAACAGCGGCAGTTGAATCAAAGCGGACTCACAACCATCACTCCAGCGAATGTCTCGGCGATCAACGCAAGGCTGACCGCCGTTGGCTATAATGGCCCGCTCGTGGCAACCGGCGTTTACCCGAACCCGGTGCATTCGATCACAGCGCTGGGAAAGCTAGACCACCGGTTTGCTCACGCGGGCCAGTTCACGCTTCGCTACAGCGTTTATGACGTGAACAGTCAGAACTCGCGCGGAGCCGGTGCTCTGAGCGCCCCGAGTGCGTCGGCGGGCCTGGACAATCGCGATCAGACAATCGCAGCAAGTTACATTCTGCCGGTTTCCTCGCGCACCGTGAACGAACTTCGCGGCCAGTTCACCCACAGCAATCTTGCCGCCTTGCCAAGCGACACGGCGGGGCCGGCTGTGAGTATCGCTGGCGTCGCTTCGTTCGGAACGCTTTCGGGCTCTCCCACCGGACGCCTGAACAAGCTCTACGAGGTGGTCGACAACCTAACTCATCAAGTGGGGGCCCATTCCTTTCGAGCCGGGTTCAGCTTTCTCTACAACGATTCATTGATCACCTACCCGCGTTCCTATCGCGGCAGCTACGCGTTTTCCTCGCTGGCAAATTTCCTGACCGGAACCTACAACAATTCGGGTTTCACCCAAACCTTCAAC
>CAYNDS010000108.1:8656-9711 GCA_964395885.1 uncultured Solibacteraceae bacterium
CGCTACGCAGGTCGCGCAGACGAACCCGAACGTCGGTTTCTATGCGCAGGATGAATGGAAACTGAGCTCGCGGCTAACGCTGAATGTCGGGGCGCGCTATGACTTGCAGTATCTGAAGACGATTTCCACCGACACGAATAACATTTCGCCTCGCGCCGGTTTGGCTTGGACCCCGTTTGCCTCTCGGCGCACCGTGCTGCGCGGCAGCTTTGGGCTCTTCTACGATCGGGTTCCGTTGAGAGCCGTCGCCAATGCGCTGCTTTCCGCCGGGAACACGACAGACCTAAATCAGTTGCAGCAGATCAGCATCAGTCTGAGTCCCACGCAAACCGGCGCTCCGGTGTTTCCGGCGATCCTAAGTGCGGCGCTGCCATCGGTCACCCTCGTGAACCTGACGACGATGGACCGCAACCTGCAAAACGCATATTCGAAGCAGATCAGTTTCGAATTGGAACAACAGGTAGGGGCGCGGGGTACGCTCAGTGTCAGCTACCAGCACCTGCGCGGTCTGCATCTGATCGCTTCGGTCAACCAAAACGTGCCGACCTGCGTAGCGTCTGGAAACAACAACGGGTGCCGTCCGAATTCGAATTACGCAAACAACAGTCAGTACTCAGCCGCGGCTGATTCGCGGTACAACGGCTTGCTCATTTCCTATCTACAACGGCCATCCCGCTGGAGCAATGTCCGTGTTTCCTACACGCTCTCGAAGTCGCTCAACGACGTCGGCGAATTCTTCTTCAGTTCCCCCATCGACCCGCGAAATATTTGGCTCGACTATGGCCGGTCCGACGACGACCAGCGGCATCGGTTGACCTTCGACGGTTCGCTTCTTGCCCCAACTGGCAAAGCGAGCACTCTTTGGGGCAAACTGACTCATGGCTTCCAGCTAAACGGCATGCTGCAGTACTATTCGGCACTGCCCTTCAACATTACGTCTGGCGTGACAACCGTGCAAGGAACCGCAGGTCGTCCGCTCGTGAATGGCGCGTTCATCGACCGCAATGCTGGCATAGGCAACGATTTCTTCAGCGTGAACCTACGCGTGAATCGCT
>CAYNDS010000108.1:9721-14734 GCA_964395885.1 uncultured Solibacteraceae bacterium
GTCGGAACGCCTCCGCCTGGAAGCGATTGCGGAGGCTTTCAACGCGCTGAACCATCGCAACAACCTGACCCTCAACGGCAATTTCGGCTCGGGCGCTTATCCCTCCAACCCGTCCTCCACCTTCGGCCAGGTCACTTCGGTAAACGACCCCCGCGTGATGCAATTCGCGCTGCGGCTGCGATTCTAGGAGACATCATGTTCGTTCCTCTCTTTCTGAGCCTGGCGTTTTCCATCCAGATTGCTGCGCCCGGTCCGGAACCCGCGCGCGAACCCCAGCTCGCCGTGAGCGGCACCACCGTTGGGCTCACCTTTGGCTCGGGCAAGTCGATCTACTTTGCTTCCTCGACAGACGGCGGCTCGAGGTTTTCGAAAGCCGTGCGCGTGGGAGACGCGGATGTTTTGCCTCTCAATCGCCACCGGGGTCCGCGGATGGCAATGTTCGGTAACACGATCGTGATTACCGCTGTCGGTGGCAAGAAACTTGCGGAAGGTCCGCATGCGCATGGCTTGCCCTCGGATGGTGATCTTTGGGCATGGCGATCCACGGATGGAGGCAAGACCTGGACGCAACCGGTTCGCGTGAACGATGTTTCTGGAGCACCTACCGAAGGGCTCCACACTCTATCGAGCGACGGCAAAGGCCGCATGTTCGCGGCATGGCTTGATAAGCGCGGATCGAAGGGCACGGCTCTGTTCGGAGCCATTTCCACCGATGGTGGCCGATCTTGGTCCGTGAACGAGCGAATTTATGAATCACCCGAAGGAACGATTTGTGAGTGCTGTCATCCTTCATCAGTATTCGGGCCTGACGGCTCCATTCAAGTGATGTTTCGCAATTGGCTCGGCGGCTCGCGCGACATGTACTTGGCCAAGTCTGGCGATGGTGTGCACTTCAGCCCCGCCGAAAAGCTGGGAAAGGGAACGTGGAAGCTGAACGCCTGTCCCATGGATGGCGGCGGACTCGCCGTTGTGAAAGGGCAAGTCGTCAGCGCGTGGCGGCGAGATGGAGAGGTCTTCGTGGCCCGACCCGGTGAAGCCGAAAAAAGTCTGGGACGAGGGATCGACGTGAGCCTTGCCGTTGGAGAAAACGGCTTCTACGCAGTCTGGTCCACGCCGAACGGGGTCTTTCTGAGCGCTCCTGGTAATGCGGAGCCCAAAGCGATTTCAGCAAACGGCGGCTTTCCGAGCATTGCCGCCCTCCCTGGGGGCAAGGCCGTCGCTGCCTGGGAGGAAGGTCAGCAAATCCGTATTCTCCAAGTGCGCTGATCTTGGCCTTAGAAAAACTAAAAACCCAAATCGGCGCTTGCGCCGAGGACCGCAGCGCTGGCCCCGTTGTTTGACGCCCTGTGCGTCATGATGGTTTTCACTCGTCGTGCGGCGTGGCTCGGGTCACGGCCATTGAGACGGCTTCGGATTGAAACCGCATGCGCGACCGCTCCGAGTGGCTCGTCCTCGTTCGTCACAGCGATCGGCGGCCTCAGTCTGAGCAAGACCAAGATAGACCCCGCGCGGATGATCCGTTCGATCAAGCCGGGGGAAACAGCAATGACTATGCCATCAAGACTCGAAAGCCGATTCTGTGATCGGACGCATGCATGAGCCCAGCCTGAGTCCGTCCGCCGACCGGTTCGACCCGCGGCTCAGCGCCATTTTTCCCATGTCTGTACCGAAAACGCCTTGTCAACGGGAGTATCGGCCAAATGGTTTGTGTAATTGCTGAGCGTCTTCATGGCGATGGCAAAGATGACCTCAAGCACGTTCTGCCGCGTGTAACCGGCTTCCAGAAATTCCCGAACCCGTTGATCTGAAACATGCCCGCGCTTGTTCACGAGATCGGCCGTGAACGAACGAAGCGCTTCGAGCTTGGGATCTTCAAGCACGTTTCCCTTGCGCAGTGCTTCAAGCACCGAGGGCGGCATCTTGACCATCGTTCCAACTGTGCTGTGCGCGGCCACGCAGTATCCGCACTCGTTGCTAACACTGCCGGCGATCATCATCACCTGTTGCTCAATCGGCGTGAAGCTCGATTTACCGAGCAGGTCCGTTAGATCCAAGTACGCTCGCAAAGTGATGGGGGCCTCCGCCATTACGCCGAGCAAATTGGGGATGAAGCCGAAGCTCCGTTCTGCCATCCGAAGATCGCCCTTGGCGGCTTCAGGCGCGGTGTCAAGGGTGTGTATTGTGAAATTCACGTTTTTTCTCCATGTTCGAGGATTGTTTGTTGCGCTGGAACCGACCTAGCTCCAACGAAGCCTAAAGCAGACGTCGCGGCAATCGTGATCACGCTGCCCGCTAGCTGAAAAGAAGAAATGTGCTCGCCCAAAAGGCGGCCGGCAAGAAGCATCGTCAAGACCGGCACGAGAGGAAGAAACTGTGAAGCCGTGGCCGCTCCCAAGCTCTTGATCGCTTGCAGGAACAGCCAGAAAGGTGCAGAAAACAGAAGCACCCCAGCTAGTCCAGCTTCGCCATACGCGGCTAACGGGTGTGGGCCGGTTACTTCAACTTGCCTCGGCCACAGTGTCCGGAAAGACACGACCGTGGCAAGTCCGGAGAGTTGATGAAGCGCCAGCAGCGGGAGCGGCTCGTGTTCCCGCAGGTCCCTCTGCACCAAAACGGTGTATCCGCACGCACTGAGCACCGCCCCAAGGATCAGAATGTTACCCACCAACGCGTTCGCATTCACGCTCTTTTCGAAGATCGAAGAAGCGCTCGCGATTACCACACCGGCGATTGCAACTGCGCCAAGAACTGCGGTCAAGCGCGATACACTCTCGCGAAGAAAATAGAAAGCGAATGGCAACATGATTGCGCCCTCACTGGCCCACAAGAGAGTCTCAAGGCTGACCGAAGTCCATTGGAGCCCAAGGAACGCCAGGCTGTAGGCAAGACCCGGCTGGAGAACGCCCGGCAATGCCAGCCGCACGCATGCGCATACGGAAAAGCTCTGCCACCTGCGAAATGCCAGTACTGCGCAAAGACTCAAGTTGCTCGCCGCAAGTTCGATGAGGACCAGGTCCACCGCATCGAATTGCCGCAGAGAATCCTTTGTGATTACCGACCCCACTGCCCACAAAATCGTTGCCACCACAGCGGCCACCACGCCCGTCGACGGCGGTTCAAGAGCCATCGTGCACCTCAGTGCGGACTCTCGTGCGGAGCGACGCTCGACGGAAAGATTCGCTCTTAGACGAGAAGTCGATCGCGATCATTGCGCTCTCAGTCTAGGCCGATACCGCCGAATTCGAATGTACGCTTACGTACATCGGGAATCAGAAAAAGGCGCTAAGCTTGACTACAAGCATCGGGAAGATGTACGTCCATGGCACTCGCGTTTCGAACACATGAACAGTGCGAACAGTTGACCTCTACGCTGGCTGGAACTGCTCTTTCGGTTGAGGCAGGGCAGAAACCTCGGGTCTACGCTGCGGGCCGAATCGTTTGGAACATCGGAACGCTTCCCGACCGCGTCTATCGCCTGCGGGCCGGCCGCGTGAATATCGTGAGTATCGATGCGGGCGGTAATGAACTTTTACTTCGGGTCGTTCGACCCGGGGAGACGTTCGGTGAGGTATGCTTCTGTCGCCACCGGACCGAGCCGCACAAGTTCATTGCCCGTGCCGTGGTCCTCTGCGAGATCGTCGAAACCAGTTTTGACGACTTCTGCCAGTCTTTGCGGCGCGACACGGTCCTGATGGAATCGGTTCTGAACGAATTCTGCGTGCGGCTAGGGGACCTCGAAGAGCGGGCGCAAATCCTGGCGCTGCACGACGCAACCCAACGATTGTGCAGATTGATGATCTACTTGGCGAGATCCCGTGGAGTGAAAACAAGAGGCCGCTCCAGCGACGTCAGCGTCACCATCAGCCACTCCGAGTTGGCCTCCATGAGCGCGCTCACCCGTCCGCATGTCAGCCTGTTGATGACTCAATTTCGCGAGCGAGGCTGGGTGAGTTACCAACGGGGCACCCCGATCAAGGTGCACTTGGACAAAATAGCATCGCGCTGATTTCTTGGGGCCTGAAACGGGATCACACCAATGTTTACAATTAAGCCCTATCATCAGAGCAACTTTCCGCTTCTAGCGCATTTTGTTTCGAATCTTCAGGACCACGAGCGTAAGCGCGAACCTGATCTCAGACAGGGCGCGCATATTGCGAGCGACTATGCGCGCTTGCTTGTGGAACGCGTTGCGGAAGATGCCGGCACGATTTTCTTTGCTTGGGCGTCTGAGGAGGCCTTAGGCTTCGTTTGTGTGTGGAAAGATCGAGACGACGATCCTTTGCTTCAGGAGATGGCCAGCAGACACGCCTATATTTCCGACCTTTTCGTAATCGAGCAATGGCGCGGGAAAGGGGTCGCTCATGCCCTTCTCGTTGCAGCCGAGGAAGCGATGCAAACTAAGGGATGCGTGCGAGTTCGAGTTTGCGCGAAGGCATCCAATTCCGAAGCCGTCCGGTTTTATAGCGACAACGGATACAGCCCCTACGAAATCGTCTATGCAAAGACGCTCGGACAATAGCATTAGGGACCCCATGAGGATTCTGCCTGTCCCCTTGCGTGATGCGATGCTTAGCGAACTCAGAGCGAGGAACCTGGATTCCCTCGCCGCGCCTCAGGACATGTATTCGGAATCCTTGATTCGGAGCGCCACAAGTTACCTTCTGTCGAGCAGAGGCAAGATCAGTGGCTACTCTATTGTGGCGCCCTCTGGAACTCTACTTGAGTTTTATGCCAGCGATGAGCATGCCAACGCTGCATTCGATCAGATCCTTCGGAATCACAGAATCAGCAAGGCGCTTTGCAAATCCTTCGACAAACGGTTGCTGGAGTTGTGCAAAGAACGCATGAGGGGCCAAAGGCCCATCGGGCTACTCTTCACATCCGTGGTGGACGAGGCCTTTCATGTCAGGCCAGGTTTTATTATTCGCGCGGCTCAGCAATCAGATCTTAGTCGAATCCAGGAGATCGACGACGGCTTCTTCGATACTGCTGAAGAACTGCGCTCCTATATTG
>CAYNDS010000109.1:0-2775 GCA_964395885.1 uncultured Solibacteraceae bacterium
AATCCGAAGCTGATCCGCTCCAAGATCGAGGCGTTCGCCCCCGGAGCAGCGTCGCGTCAGCGCGAGGCAGCATAATGCAGCGCCGGCGGCGGCACGCCGAGCACGAAAATCACGAGCGTTGGCTGGTTTCCTACGCCGATTTCATTACGCTGCTGTTCGCCTTCTTTGTCGTCATGTTCGCCAACTCGCAGGTGGACAAGGCGAAGGTGGCCGCAGTTTCCGAGTCGGTGCGGGGTGCGTTGGAAAACGGAGGGATGGCGAAGACGGACTCGCACCGGTCCCGCGACACGGCCGCTCCCACCACCCAGAACAATCGTCCCAAGGTGGACTTGGATTCGTCGCTCGCGCAACTGCAGAAGGACTTTGCCGGCGAGATCCAACTGGGCAAGCTGCAGGTGGAGATGACCTCTCGCGGCCTCGTCGTCAGCATGCGGGAAGCCGCTTTTTTCCCGCCCGCGGATGACCGGCTGAACTCCGGCGCCGAGCCGATTCTCGAGAAATTGGCCCGAACACTGAAGACATTGCCCAACTCGGTGCGGCTGGAGGGCCACACCGATTCCTCGCCCATCCGCTCCGGACGGTTCCAGAGCAATTGGCAGCTCTCGGCAGCCCGCGCCATCGCTGTCATGGAGTTGCTGACCACGCGGTTTGATGTTCCGCGCAACAAAGTGGCGATCGCCGGCTATGCAGACACGATCCCGCTCGCGAACAACGATACGCCGGAGGGCCGCGCGCGGAACCGCCGGGTGGACGTCGTCATCCTGAACGCTTCCGGCCAATCGGGCGAGCCCGCGGCAGCCGGCCGCACCGAGCAGAAGCCTTCCGCTTCCCGCTAAAGAATTCCCAAACAAAGTGGCCGTATTTTCGGAGTAATTGCGCAGCCATTCGCGGGGGAACTCCTCCCACGGTTCTCATGTACTTCGGACGGCTTGCAATCCTAGCAGCCGTGGCGACCGCCGCGTCCGCCACGCCGCTTCTGGTCAGTTTCACCAGCCCTGCGTATACCTTCTCCTTTGTCATTGACTCTGCGCCGACAGTGGACGACTTTGCCGATACGCTTTTCTTTCGAAAGGACAACATTTCCGGAGCCTTCACCGGTCCAGGCGGTCTGTACAGCTTCACCGGCGCGTCCGTGACGTTCTTCTCGGCGCTTGAGGGCGGCGGCCTGAGCCTGACCGACGGCACTCTGGACCTTCTGGTGAGCGGCGGTGCCGTCGTGTACTCCGGTCTGGAGGCGGAACCGGTGATTGAGAAGGGCACGTACAACGTGAGTCTCGGGCCTAGCCTCAGCGGTGATACGTTGTCTTCGGAGGACGGGCTGTTGCAAATCGCGGAAGTCCCGGAACCCTCGACATTGCTCATGGGGGCGTCTCTTCTGGGGCTGGCCGCCGTGCGCGCGCGCCGGTCCCGAGCGTTCGCCAAGGGCTAGCGTCGGGACGGAATCGTCGCCCCGGCCGCAGCCCGAGAGTGCGAATTCAGCCAGGTGACCGGAACATCCGGCGCATGCCGTGCTGCCGAAGCCGGCATGGACCGGATTGAGCTTTCCGATGAAAATGTCGTGCGGATGGACGCGCCCAGTGATGGCCTCTTCGGCCTTCGCATCCTGTTTGTCAACGTCTTCCTGATCCGAGGCGATCACGGTTCGTGGGCGCTGGTGGATGCCGGTCTGCCGCTCTCGACGGGACGCATCCGGAACTGGGTGCGGGACCATCTTCCGCCCACCGGGCAGCCGCATCTCATCATTCAGACGCACGCGCACTTCGACCACACGGGCGCACTGGCGGAACTGGCCGAAGAGTGGGATGTCCCCGTCTATGCGCATCGCCGCGAGCTGCCGTACCTCACGGGCAGAGCGAAGTACCCGCCACCGGATCCGGGCGTCGAAGGGGGCGGTGCCATGGCGTGGCTGTCGCCGCTTTATCCACGCGAAGGCGTGGACCTGCGCGGCAGAGTGCAGCCGCTGCCGGAGGACGGCTCCGTTCCGGGACTCTCCGGTTGGCAGGTGATTCCGACGCCGGGCCATACGGAAGGGCACATTTCGCTGTTTCGAGAGCAGGACCGGGCGCTGGTCGTCGGCGACGCCTTCTGCACGACGAAACAGGAGTCCTTTCTCGCGGTGGCGACACAGCGGCCGGAACTGCACGGTCCGCCGGCGTACTACACGCCGGATTGGGATGCAGCGCGAGCATCGGTTGAACGCCTGGCGGCGCTGCGCCCCTATGTGATCGCGCCCGCGCACGGGCAGGCGATGCAGGGTGTGGAAGTAGCGGACGCGTTAGCGGAGCTGGCGTTTCGCTTCGACGAAGTCGCGCGCCCGGCGCACGGAAAGTATGTGGAACCGGTGGTGTCCTAGTCGTTCTGCTCAGCGCCCGACACTTTGAGGACGGCCAGAAACGCTTCCTGCGGGATCTCGACCTGACCCACGCGCTTCATCCGCCGTTTGCCTTCCTTTTGCTTTTCAAGCAGCTTGCGCTTTCGCGAAATGTCGCCGCCATAGCACTTGGCGAGCACGTTCTTGCGCATGGCCGGGATGTTCTCGCGGGCAATGATCTTGGACCCGATGGCGGCTTGCAGGGCCACCTCAAACATCTGGCGAGGAATGAGCTTGCGCAGCCGCTCAATGAGATCCTTGCCGCGCTCGTAGGCGAAGTCGCGGTGGACAATCATCGAGAGCGCGTCGACCGGCTCGGTGGCGACCAGGACATCGAGTTTGACCATCGGCGACACGCGGTACCCGGCGAGGTGGTAGTCGAGCGACGCGTAGCCCCGCGAGGA
>CAYNDS010000109.1:2785-5923 GCA_964395885.1 uncultured Solibacteraceae bacterium
ACGACTTCAGACGATCGTAAAAATCCAGCACGATCTCGTTCAGCGGCAGTTCATAGTTGAGCAGCACGCGTCCGGCGCCGATGTACTCGAACTTCTTCTGCGTGCCGCGCTTCTCTTCCAGCAGTTGGAGAATGTTGCCGACATACTCCTCGCGCGTGATCACCGTGGCGTCGATCACGGGCTCTTCCACCTGGCCGATCTCTGACGGGTTAGGATACTTCGTCGGATTGTCGACCGTGACCACTTCGCCATCGGTGCGCGTGATCCGGTATTGCACGCCGGGCGCGGTGGTGATGAGGTCGATCTTGAACTCGCGCTCCAGGCGCTCCTGCACGATCTCGAGATGGAGGAGGCCCAGGAAACCGCAACGGAAGCCGAAGCCGAGTGCGGCGGAGAATTCCGGTTCAAAGCTGAATGCGGCGTCGTTGAGCCGTAGCTTCTCCAGCGCGTCGCGCAGCAAGCCGTGCTCGTGGCTCTCAACCGGGTAGAGGCCGGCGAAGACCATCGGCTTGATTTCCTGGAAGCCAGGCAGCGGTTCCTGGTCCGCGGGTGCGTCGGCAGCAACGATCGTGTCTCCGACCTTGGCATCAGAAACGGTCTTGATGTTGGCGAACAGATAGCCGGCCTCGCCGGCCGAAAGATACTGCGTGGGAATGGGCTTCGGCGACTGATACCCGATCCCTTCGATCTCGTACGTGGAGCCGCTGGAGTAGAGGCGGATCTTCTGCCCAAGCCGCATCGTGCCGTCGACAATCTTGGCCAGGATAATCACGCCGCGATATGGGTCAAACCAGCTGTCGAAGATCAGGGCGCGGAGCGGGGCATTGGGGTCGCCCTTCGGCGCGGGCACCTTCTCCACGATCGCCTCCAGAATCTCGTCGATTCCGATGCCTTGCTTGGCGCTGGCCAGAACGGCTTCGCTGGCGTCGAGGCCGATCACCTGCTCGATTTGTTCGCGAATCTTATCGGGCTCGGCTGAAGGCAGGTCGATCTTGTTAATGACCGGAACGATTTCCAGGTTGTGGCTGAGTGCGAGATAGGTGTTCGCGAGCGTCTGCGCCTCGACGCCTTGCGATGCATCGACGACCAATAGGGCGCCCTCGCAAGCCTGCAGGCTGCGCGAAACTTCGTAGCTGAAGTCCACGTGGCCGGGAGTGTCGATCAGGTTCAGCTGATACATCTCGCCGTTCCGAGCCTTGTAGTTGAGGCGGACGGCATGCGCCTTGATCGTGATGCCGCGTTCCCGCTCCAAGTCCATGGAGTCGAGAACCTGCTCCATCATCTCGCGCTCGCTCAGCGCACCGGTGTGTTCGAGAAGGCGATCGGCAAGCGTCGACTTGCCATGGTCGATGTGCGCGATGATCGAGAAGTTACGAATGCGGGATGGGTCCATTGGGATCCAGAGGGGCCGGAACCCCTAGTATCTCATGGGCGCCCGGGGCGAAGAGACGGAAAAGCTAGTCGCCGTGGCTGCTTGGCTGGCGGGCCAAGCAAGCGCTACGACGAGAAAGACGCTTGGCTGAACGGCAATGGCATTGCCGAAAAGGCGAGCTGATCCAGCCGTTCCAGATAGGCTGGTGTGACCACCTCCAGTTCCGTCCACCGCCCGCCGCTTTTGACGTCGAGAGCGATTGCGTCGATCGGCAGGCTTGCGAGAGGAGATCTCGGCATTGAGACACGGCTGGGCTCATCCTCTGCCGGGCACTCGAATGGGCTCGCCCGACGGCGTCGAGGCACTCACGGAGCAACTGCGTGATGTCTCGTCGTGCCTGGCTCCTCTCGACTCCTTTCTTTTCGAGTTCCTGCAGAGCTTCCGGACTCGCACTGAGAACGCCGCCTAAGACTCGAAAGGCCGGTCATCCGCGTCGTTCGATCAATCGACGGAGATCCGACTGCGATTGCGCGAACGTCCATTGGTCGCGGAACGAGTGAATAACGACGCGATCTTGGTCGGAATGGCAAGGCTGTCGGACGTGTGCGGCGTCCGCAGGCGATCGACGCTTTCCGGCGCGGTCAATCGTCGGCCCGCACCCAACCGTAGGCTGCGTTCTCGCGCGTGCCGCCGACATCGAGGTAGGCGGATTTGATCTTGTCGAGGGCGTCCGCGGGCAAAGGATTCCGCTTGGCCTTGACATCCACGTTGAAGACGCGCGCGCCGTTCAGACCGAAGATCTTCTGCTTGTCTTCCTTGCTCAGCTTCTTGTAGCCGAACTTCTCGCAGAGCTCGTCGGAGATCTGAAACCGCTTGAACGCATCGATGGCCCATTGCGGGGAGCCCCACCAGAGGCAGTCCGTGCCCCAGATGACGTGATCGATGCCGTAGTACTTGATGTTCTTGCCCATGCCGTGCATGCACATCACGGGGTCATGTATGGCGAGCAAGCCGAACATAGAGCCGATCTCGCAATACAGATTGTTGATCTGGGGGTTGCGGCGCTTGATGTCCATCAGCACGTTGTGCCAGGCAAAATCGCCGGTGGTGGGGTCGTACTTCTTCGGATCTTTGTATTCCGGCTCATTCGGCGCATGCTGCAACGCGGAGTGGTAGCAGACGATGTTGATGTCCGGGTTGCGAAGGGCCATCTTTTCGAGATCCTTCGGATTCGCCAGGTGCCCCAGCGTCTTGGACTGCGCGGAGAAGCCCTTATGGACGGAAAAGTTCTTCAGGCCGCGCTTCTTGGACTCCTCGATGAACCATTGCGCGTTGTCGTCATCGCACTGAAAGCCTCCGCCGGAGCGTCCGGGGTCGAAGTGGCAGTACCACTTCCAACTGTTGATCTTGTACAGGCTGATCTCGCGCTCCATCTGCTCCAGGCAGGCGGCGCGATTCATCCGGTTGTTGGCTTTATCCCAATAGTGATTGGGCGCGAGATTGCCCTGGCAGAAGGCGCGTGTGGAACTGGCCAGGCGGTTGATCTCGTCGCGCGCCGTCGCCATCAGCCAACTGGGCAGCAGACCCTTGGAGCGAGCGGCGCCTTCCAGTACCTTGCCGCTCTTGTCGCGGAGATTCTCCATGGTCGGCACGCCGGAGATGACCAGCATGTCGGTCTCGGAGTCGAAGAACATCTCTTTGACGAAGGTCTTGAAGCTGTAGGCCTCCGGATCTTCCTTCAGGTTGAAGCTCATCCCGGTGATCAC
>CAYNDS010000109.1:5933-9711 GCA_964395885.1 uncultured Solibacteraceae bacterium
AGCCGAGCGAGTAGCCATTGGTGAAGTGCGCCTGGACGTCGAAGATAAAGTACTCGCCCTTGGGCCACTTTTCCTCCGTCGCCGCAGGCTCAAACATCTCGGCCTCGTCGACGTCCCAAACCTCGCCGTGCACCTGATTGGCCGCAAAAAAGCATGTCGCCATGCCCATCGACGTGCGCATAAAGGCGCGGCGATCCATGCCGAGGCGCTTGGCATTGGCCTCGCCGAGTTCGCCAATCAATGTCTCGACGCGCTTCTGTTCGGCGGTTTGGCGCCGGGGAATGAACTCTTCGTTCGATACGACCTGGGTGGGGACAGGAGAATCGACACCCTTGCGACGGTCCCGTTCAGCTTTGCGAATCCACATGCGGCACCTCGATCGGCAATGATACGCCTTTCCGATCGTGACAGGAAGTCCCCTGGCGGACCGGATGCGGTCCGCTTTGCATGACACGGGTGATTGTTCCGGCGGCGTTGTTCTTGGGCATGGGACTGGCGGGGCTGGCGGACGGTATCTTCCTGCATCAGATCCTGCAGTGGCACCACATGATCTGCCAGGAGACGCACTGTGCGAGTGCGACCGTCGCGGAGCTTCGGGCAAAGACGGTGGTGGACGGCTGGTTCCATGCCGCCTGCTGGACCGTGCTGGTCGTGACGGTCGAGCTTCTACGCCGCCTTCCGCCGATCCGCGCCGGGCGGCTTTGGGGTTCCGTCTTCACCGGCGCGGGAGGCTTCAATCTGTTGGAAGGCGTTGTTGACCATCATGTGCTCGGGATCCACCATGTCCGATTCGGGCAGGCTCGCGAGATCTGGGACCTCACCTTTCTGGCGTTCTCGGCGGCATTGCTGGCAGTCGGCCTCTGGCTGGCGCGGCGCTCCACTTAAGGTTCCGTGGAGCGGCGCATTCGACGGCGACGTCCAGTACTGATCTGTCTTTCGTTACAAGTGCGAATTCCGCAGGTTTTTCCTTGTTGGCGGAAAGCAATTGACGTACACTCTTTCACGCTGCTGCAGTTAGGCTAGCCGAGCACCGGCCGCCCGGAACGGTGTGAATTCGCCTTAGGGGGATGCCGAAGTGCCTTTCGATCTCGCGCTTGCCGATCTGATTACGCCGTACGTCTTGCGAGGCGACAGCTTCGGTTCCTGGCACGCCGCGCTGTCGGTGATCTTCGTTTCGGAGCACTCCGTCGCCGTGGATACGGACGGTGTCGTGATTCGCGGCGTGGCGAAGTTCAGCGCTGATGTGCGCGCCAATATTGACCCGGCCAACATGCGTTTCGGCGTTGAGGCGGAAAACACGGAAGGGCATCCGCAGAACGACCCTGCGCGCCGGGACCCCTGGATCGACCTGGGCGACGCGAAGATCGACTTTCAGCTGACCGCGCCGCGGAACGCTTCCGCAAAGGTCGCCACGGCCGTTGCGGCCATCGGCGGGGATGCGGCGTTCGCGCAGACGGCAAACGTCCTGGCTGCCTACGACAACAATCCGAACGACGCGCCACCGTCGGACTATCCGTCCACTGAGTTCGTGCTGGATCTGCTGTTCACCACCGCGATCCTGCGGCCGCCCTTCCTGCGTGGTGCCAAGCGCCGGGATGACGGCGGGCTGGAGTACGACCCGCAGAACGCGCAAGTGAAGTTCACGCTGCCGCGGATCAAGGTGCGGCTCTCGCAGGGATCGCAGAACGGAGATCCGCTGCAGGTGACGCTGCTGTCGGCCGGCGCCAGCGGTCTGGACGACCCGGGCGACCTTTCCGTCGCCGAACTGATCAAGATGGAGCCGCCGTATGCTTTCATCGGCGATTCCGATGTGGTGGGCTTCGGGTTCCGCTCCGCGACGCTCGATTTGAGCGACGGTACGACGCCTCCCGACGTGTTGGCGCAGTTCGGCTACGACGAGGCCTGGACGGGACTGTACTTGCCGGAGATCCGGCTGTTTGTCGCTCCCCACGGTGCGCGGGATCTGGCCGTTGACGCCGGCGCACGCAATTTGCTGATCGGACTCGGGCAGACGCCGGGCGTTACGGGCGACTTTGACCTGACGATTCTGGATCAAGGCTCTGGCCCGTTGCGCTTGGGCGCACGATTCTTCGATTTCGAAGGCCGGTCCTACGCGATTTCGCCTCCGCAGAACGGGCGGGCCACCGTACAGTTGCCGGCGCGATCCCGGATGGTGATCGATATTGACGGCGGTCGCACTCCCTACACCCCGACCGCGAACGTCGCCGGCGGAGGCGTGGCACCTGGACGAGTGCACGACGTCAACTTCGGCACGGCGACGCAGGTGGAAATTGCCATCTCCGTGACGGACGCGCGGGGCGGTGCTCCGACAACGCTGACCATCACGGCCTCGCTGCGGCCTCAGCCTGCACCTGCGCTGCCGGGGACGGGCAATATTGAGATCCCGAGTGTCCAACTCCAGACGACCAGTGTGACCTCGAACGGCGCGCCGGTCGAGGCACCCCGGTTCCGCCTGGTGAATGGCGATGCGACCTCGGCCACCGTGGCTTTGCAGGTGGATCCGGCGCGCGCCGCGCAGACGCAGTGGACGGTCAACGGCGTATCCGCGGGAACCAGCGCCACGATCACTGTTCCGGTGGCGCCGGGACAGACCGTGAATCTTCGGGCGGATCTGCCCGCCGGTCCCCCACGTACGGACCACACCTCCTTCTACCGCTTCGATCATCCCGACTGGCGGCTCTCAGACCCGGAAGTGCGGGCCTACGCCTGCGCGCCGGACTCGACGCACACCACTCCCGCGCCCGATGACGGACCTGCCTCGACGTGGGTCGGCGGGGAGTCCTCCGCCTCCGCGCTGCTGCCGATTCTGCAGAGTCTGCCAAACGGCGCGACGATCGTGATCAAGGGCTTCGCCAGCTATGAGAGCGATCCCGGCAAGCTGACCTACAACACAGCTCTCGCGCAGCGCCGGGCAAATGGTCTGCAGGCGATCATTCAGAAGGTTGTCGCCGATAACGCGCTGGGCAAGACGTTCAACTTTACGCCTGCGCCCGCGGCGGACATGAGCGGCTGGGGTCCGGCGCAGGGCGATCCGACGCGCAACGTGTGGTGGAAAGCCGTGGCCAGTTTCCCTGGCACTCCGCCGGCGGGCACCCGCACGGAGGGCCATGTCTCACGGGCTCCGGTCCAGACGCCGCCCGGTCCGCAGCCCATCCCGGTGATCGATCCGCCGCCTGCCGGCGATCCGCCGCCTCCCCCGAGTTGGTTCAAGTCGATCGGCGTGAAGGTGCGGATCGTCCGCAACCAGTTTGTCGCCTGCGAGGTCTTCGGCAAGTTCGACATTCAGACGGCGGCGGAGGATCGCCTGAACGGCAACACGCTCCCGCCCGGGCAAGGTCTTGGCGACAATCCGGCGGACGGCATCATCGATGTCCGCGTCGTCGTGCAGATTGACGATGCGACCGGCACCGTGACGGTGACAGGCTATTACGGCGCTGACCCGGCGGACAAGGATGGCCTCTATCTCTGGGGCACGCGTCCCAACCAGGCTCCGGACCCGAATAGCAACTTCGGGCTGAACTTCTTTGGCACGGCGATCGCCTTCATGCCTTTGCTGTCGGCTGCCGCCAGCGGCGTGGCGAACGATGGCGCACTGGCGCAGATCGGCGTGACGGCGGCGGTGTTGGCCGTTCCCGCGACACTGGCGGGCCTGGGCTGGATTCGTGTCGAGCGTGTGATCTGGTATGGCGGCGAACTCGGCGTCCAGAAGCATCCCGGCGGCTGGGTCGGCCACATTCTCTTCGACATGGAAGTGGGC
>CAYNDS010000109.1:9721-11414 GCA_964395885.1 uncultured Solibacteraceae bacterium
AAGTGGGCTTGTCGGCGAACGTGCTGGATCTGATCAAGATCAAGCGCGAAGCTCCGCTGATGATCCGCTACAAGGCCATCGGTATTCTGATCGGCGATGAGCCCGGGCAGCCGCAGTTCCAGTTCCGCCCGGTGTTTGATTCGTCAAAGGGCTACAGCATCGACGTCTCGCGCCCGGGTGCGATTGAAGTGGCGGAGCCGCTGGGCCAGATTCTCAAAATCCTCGGCGCCCGCATTGCCCGCAACAACCCGCTCATGATGGAGGTCGACCTCGGTTTTGCAATCGACCTCGGTGTGATCTCGGTGGAGCGGGCGCGGGTGCGGATGAAGCTGGACCCTGTCGGTCCGCCGGAGTTGACCGCGTTTGCGATGGGTGTCGACATCCCTGGCGCAGTGCGTGGGCGCGGCTACGTCGAGATCAACGAGAACGAGATCGCCGGCGGCCTGGATATCACGATCATCCCGGTGCAGGTGCGCATCGCGGCGGAGGTGGCGGTTGCCGATATTCCGCCGGCGGAGGGCGGTCCGGCGACAGCCGTGATCGTCACGCTGCAGGTCGAGTTCCCGGTGGCGATCCCGCTCGGCAGTTCCGGCCTCGGCATCTATGGCTTCCTGGGTCTGTTCGCGATGAACTATGCCCGGAATGAGGACATCGTGGCGGGCAGTGAGATGGCCCCCGCGCTGGCGTGGCTGAAGGCGACCGGTGGTGAGCCGACCCGGTTGCGCGATGGTGGGACGAAGTTCTGGAAGCCGGTGGTCAACACCTGGGCGTTCGGTGTCGGCGCGATTCTCGGCACCATGGGTTCGAGCGTCATCTTCAATCTGAAGGGCGTCCTAATTCTCGAACTGCCCGGCCCGCGCCTGCTGCTGATGATGAAGGCCAAGCTTCTGGCCGTGATGCCGGCACTGAAGGGCACGGCGGAAGGCCTGCTGCTGGCCGTCATCGATCTCGACATGGGCCGCGGCACGCTGACGATCGGGATCTCCATCACGTTTGAGGTCAAGCCGCTCCTCATCATTCACATCCCGGTCGAGGCGTTCTTCAACTTCAAGAAGGTCGAGGACTGGCACCTCTATCTGGGCCGCTACAGCGATCAGATCCACGCCAAGATTCTCGAGGTCTTTGAGGGCTCCGGTTACCTGATGCTGTCCGGCAACGGACTGAAGGACATCGCGGAGCTTCCGGAAGTCTACGGCTTCTCAATCGCCACCGGGCTGCATGTCTCCTTTGTCTGGGGCAGCAAGTCGGCACGGATCTACGCGGAGCTGGCGGCGGGCTTTGACGCGATCGTCGGCTTCTCGCCGTTCCGCATCGCCGGCACGCTCTACGTCCGCGGAGAGTTGATGCTGATCATCATCGGCATCAGCTGTTGGGCGGAGTTGAGCGTTGATCTGGGCGAGAAGCCGGACGGCACAAAGGTCTCCCGCGTCTGGGGCGAGATCTGCGGCCGGATCACGATCCTGTTCTTCGAAATTGAAGGCTGCGTCGACTTCTCGATCGGCGACGACACCCCACCGCTTCCGCCGCCGCCCAAACTGGCGGAGTCCTTGAAGCTGATCAGCCGCTCGCCCGCGCTGGTGTTGGGCACGGGTTCCGACAAAGCGATCGACTCCGGTATCGGCGACGCCAAGGAGAACCCGTCGCAACCCCCGGTGGGCGATCTGCCGAAGGTCCCGATCGACGCGATTCCCGT
>CAYNDS010000109.1:11424-12647 GCA_964395885.1 uncultured Solibacteraceae bacterium
ATCCTGATGACGGCGGCGCCACTGGAAGACGGAGGACTGCAATTCCTGGGCAAGGATCTGAACGGCACTCCGGAAGCGGGTGACGGTTGGAAGCAGCAGGGCGACATGTACTTCCGCTACACGGTCACCAAGGTGGAACTGATCGGACCGGTGACGGCGGGTGCGACGCCCGCCACGTGGTGGGCCCCGAAGACCGGTGACACCGCCATCTCCGCGCAGCTGGCGCTGCTGAGCTGGGTGCCGGAAGCAACGCCAAAGGCGCTCGGCAAGAGTCAACTTCTCGAAGAGACGGTGAAGCAGACCTGGGGCACCATCTGCATTCCCGCTGCCCCGCCAACTGCCGTGCTCTGGACCTTCCTCCAGGAACCGTTTGGCCCGTCCGCCTTCGGCTGGATTCTGGACGGCGAGGCGTGGCCGGACCCGCCCGGAACCGATCGCAAGAAGGCGCCGGATCTGAAACTGAGGGTCACCGAGCGCTGGCGCTGCGGCAATCCGATGGTGGACAAACTGCGCGGGATCATTCCCGCCGCCGTGGAAGGGGCTCCGGTGATCTGTCCTCCGAAGGACAACGACCGGCCGAACGTTCCGGGCACGCCGGGCGTGACCTCACCGCGACAGGTACCGCTGCCTTCGGTGACGCGCCCCGGTTTGCCCCCGGGCATCTTCAATCCTGTTCTGGCGGCAAAGGGCGTCAAGCGCGTGGACACTATGCTGCCGCAGCCCCTGGCATTCGAGGACGCGATTCGGGAATGGAATGCGGGACGCGCGGTGTCCCGCGCCGCTCTGTCCCACTTGACTGGTCTTCGCACCGACGCACGGGCTGCGGTGCCGAGCGTGGGCCAGACGGCTGCCGCGCCCCGCAACTGTGTCAGCAAGGTACTGGCGTCACCCATGTTCGACACCGGTGAGATCACCGTTTTCGGGGACAAGGAACGAGAGCCGTACGTCAGGCAACGCCTCGGCCAACGGAAGTGGAAGCCGGGTCCGCTGCAGGACGCGGTGGTGTTCTGGACCGGTGAAGTGAAGTACGGGCGGTTCTTCCTGTTTATCCCCCGTGAGCCGCTTGCCGGTCAGGTCTACGTGGTCGCGGTGATGGACAAGGACGAGAACATTCTTTTCCAGCGCACGCTCTCGCCAGCCGACATCGTCAACAACGCGGCGGACCTGCCGTCCACGTGGCTGTCCGCGCCAGGGCCGTGGGACGACGACCTCTTCCACCTGGT
>CAYNDS010000109.1:12657-14642 GCA_964395885.1 uncultured Solibacteraceae bacterium
GCACCAGAACGCATTCCGCCCGTTCGGATACGTGGGTGTCTTCGTCGAAGTGCCGGGTGACCCCCGCATGAACCAGATTCAGGTGGGCTTGCGAAAACAGCGGCCGGACTGGCACCGCAAGATGACCTTCCGTCCCTTCTACGTCGCGGCGGTGGAGACGCTCTCCATGGCGGAGTTCCTGCGCTTCGACTACGAGACCACCGAGAAGGACAAGAAGAAGAAAGTCATCGAGAACGCGCTTGGGCTCGACAGCGCCTCCAACGCGCTGCTGGTCAAGGACACCACCTATCAGGTGAAGGTCACCTACAACGTCGATTCGCAGCACAAGCCCGCCGGCCGAGACGCGTCGGCGGTCGAGACGCTCGCCGCCCAGGAACAGTCCTTCTGGTTCCGTACGGACGACAAGAGTCCGGAGCGCTTGGACAGCTGGATTCTGTGCACCGTGCCCGGCGATGGCGAAAAGCATTACTTCGCCAGTCAGCCGTTGAACGTCGTCTTCGGCACAAACAACGTGGCGCTGATCTTCGATGCCTACGGCGAAAAGATCCAGGCGCGGCTGAAGGCATCTTCGTTCCGTCCCATCAACCCGCCGGGAGGGGTCCAGCATCCGCTGCCGATCAATCCCACCACGCTGAACGGGATCAAGAAGAGTGTTCTGTCTCCGTGGGAGGACACGGTGCAAGGCGTCCTGACGGACTCCTGCGTCCCGATCTCCGGCGAGACCGTCCGTCACGAGCAGTTGACGATCCCGATTCCGCTGGACCTCTACACGGACTATGTGCTCGACATTGAGAAGCTGCCGAAGTCGGCTGCGGACGGCTCACCGGGCACCCGCATCTGGAGGCTCTCATTCTCGACCGGCGCGTTCCGCACGCTCGAAGAGTTTGCGCAGTCGTTCCGCATCGCGCGTCTGGGGCATCGCTCAGCGCAGCCGGGCGCGCTGCAGGCGATGGGCAACAACCTCACCTCGAATCCGCCGAAGGGCGCTGACTTCGACAATGCCTGGATCACCGCCGGTATGGACCCGATGGAGGTTCCGCAACATCCGCGCGTCACTGTGTTCTGGGATACGGCACCCACGCCGCAACCCGTGGCCGTGCTGGTGGACAGCTCTGAGCCGATGAAGCGGTCCCGGCCGGTTGCTCGCGAGCTTCCGGCTGAGGGTGGCCCGCCCGGCGCATCCCGCTGGGAGATGAAGCCCGTCGACTGGCTGACGCTCGCCGAGCAGCCGGGCGGCGACGCCATCATCGACAAGATCGTTCTGGCACCCGGCGCCCAGCGCGCCTTGGTCACGCTGAAGCCCAATGCGCGGGGCAAGAAGCTGCGGCTGGCGCTGAAACGCCTGGCGCAGCCGGAGCCGTATCTCGCCGTCACCGAAGCGCTCTTCACGATCGCCGAAGTCACACTGCAAAACGCTCCCTGGGAGGAGGTGGACTAGCCATGCCCTTTCTAGTCGATCCGTTGTTGTTCAAGGCCGAGGGAGCCGTGGTGGATTGGGTTGCCGTCGGCAAGCGCATCGGCGTCAAGCACGGCGAGCGGAACCGTCTGGTCTTCCAGCTGCGGTGGATGCTGCGCGGCGACATGGGCCTGCCCACGGAGCCCTTCATCGTCTGGCGCCGCCCGCGGAATCTGCAGGAGGCGCAGCCGATTCCGTTCACTGAATTCGGCCTCTCGGTCTTCTTCAATTACCGGGTTCTGGATTGGCAAGGCACGCTGACCTCCGTCACGCTGAACTTCCCTCCGGCAGCGGCGAATGCGCTGGTGATGGCGTTTGCCGGCGGCCCCAGCCTGGCAAACGTCGTCACCTTCGCGCCGGTGGTTGCCGGACAAACCTCCGTCACGCTGAGCTCGCCGGTCATGGACGGACTGCTGGTGTCTCCTGGTTTAGGCGCCATTTCGCTGACGGGTATTCGGCCGGGCGGGCTGCCGAACGCCGCGGGCTGGGAAAAGCTGGAGTTGGTGGGACTCCCCGTGGGGCCTCTCGA
>CAYNDS010000110.1:0-638 GCA_964395885.1 uncultured Solibacteraceae bacterium
AACGAGAAGCACAACCTAGCCAACGGCGAGAACAATCTCGACGGCACCGGCGAAAACCTGTCCTGGAACTGCGGTGCGGAAGGACCGTCCGATGATCCGAACATCGCGGAACTCCGCCTCCGGCAGCAGAAGAACTTCGCGGCAGTCCTGCTCTTGTCCCACGGCGTCCCCATGATCCTCGGCGGTGACGAGATGGGCCGCACGCAGTTGGGCAACAACAACGCTTACTGCCAGGACAACGAAATCTCGTGGGTCGACTGGGGCCTGGCGGAGCGGAACGCCGGTCTCGTGCGCTTCTTCCGCCACCTGATCGCTTTCCGAAAATCCTCTCCGCTGCTGCGCCGCCGCAGCTATGCGGGCCAGAACGGAGAGCCGGACCTAAAGGTCACTTGGCACGGCACTCGCCGCATGAATGCCGACTGGGGCTACAACGCCCGAAGTCTCGCCATGCAGCTCACCGAGGGCAACACGCACCTGCACCTGATCGTCAACGCCTGGCGCGACGCACTCGTTTTCGAACTGCCGAGGCTGCCCAAGGGAAAGCGCTGGCGCCGGCTGCTGGACACCTGCCTCCCCTCGCCCGAAGACATTGCCGAACCACCGCGAGGCTTCCGCCTGAGCAGTCAGGAGTCCTACGA
>CAYNDS010000110.1:648-14538 GCA_964395885.1 uncultured Solibacteraceae bacterium
GGCCTTCGTGCACGAAGCCGGCCTGGCGCATGGCGACGTGGGCGGCTACAGCGTTGCAGCCTTCATCGCTTAACGCGTCAACTCGTCAGCAATCGCCTGCCAGTCCCGCCGCAGGGCATCTGCCATCTCGACGTCGGGCCCGGACAACAGCCACATCAGAGTGAGCGCCGTGTCGCCGCCGGAAGCTTCAGCGAACACGCAAAGCCAGCTCCTCCCCGGCGAACAAAGCTCGAATGCGGCGTACCCCGCTGGATCCAGCCTTCGGATTCGAACCTCAACATCGCGGAGTGCATCGAGAACGCGCGCGAACACCACATCGGTCTTTGCCCGTGTCGTGCGGAACACGCAGATGTTCTCAAACGGACCGGGCGCCCGCGTGACGGCGTTTCGCAGTGCCTCTAAAAACAAGGGCCACGCATGCGGGTAACAGAGCTTGGCCCCCGGGGAGCCCGTCTCGGCCCGCAGCCGGACCTCGCCCGGCGAAACGACGAACTCGGAGAATCCCGATGGCTCCTCCCATCGCACACGGCCCTCGTCGACAACGAGTTTCGAACCCCCCTCCATGCCCGGACCCCAACTCACCTCGAGATCACCGCCGTCAATGCGGACCACCGGCGCATACCAGCGGCGCAACCCTTCGGCGGTCGACAGGACGCTCATCACCGCCTCCTGCGGAGCATCGATTGCCACGCTGGTTTCATAGACGTGCGGCTCGCTCAGCGAGCGCCGTTCGAGAAGCACCGTGTCGCGCCAGACTCCCTCGCGCTGCGCAATGCGTTCGCGCCGTCCGACCATCCGAAAGCCCGCCGCCTGATGCGCACGGATACTGGCCGCGTTCTCGGCGAAGATAGTGGCCTGCACAGTCCACAGCCCCGCCTGCTCCGACTGACGGACGATCTCCCGAAGCAGCGGCACGCCGAGACCGCGCCCTCGCTGCGTGTAGATGCTCAATTCGGCCACGCCTGCGTAACAGGCTCGCCTCGACACAGGGCTAAGTGCTGCAAATCCGGCGACGGTCTCATCCACCAGCACCACCAGGCGCGGCACTTGCAGATGCGCCTCATCCCACGCCAGCCATTCGGGCGCTTCCGTTTCGAACGTCGCCAGGCCGGTGTCGATCCCCGCCTGATAGATGCGCCTGCACTCCGCCCAGTGCGCATATTCCATCGGCACAATTCGGATCGAGTCGCTCATTTTGAAACTAGTGGCCATGACCGCCGCGACCTCTCATCTCGCGGGAGGCTGCCATCGTAGCAACCGGCGCTCCAGGCGCTTCAGCACCGCGGAGATCGCCAGGACAAACGCCGCCAGAAAGACCATACCGGCCATCACTCCCGCCGTATCGAAGACGCCTTCCGCGTGCGCAATCAGATACCCGACACCACGCGCCGCGCCCAGATATTCCCCTACGACGGCGGCGATGATCGCCATACCCGCACTAATTTCCAGGCTGGAGAAGATCCAGGCGAGGGCGCTCGGCAGCAGCACGTGCCGGGCCAACTGCTGCTCTGTCGCTCCCAGCATACGCGCATTGTCCAGCAACACCGGGTTCACCTCACGCACCCCCTTGGCCGTATTGAAGAAGACCACGAAGAACACGACCGTCACCCCCAAAGCAACTTTGGACCAGATCCCCAGCCCAAACCACAACAGGAAAATCGGCGCCAGCACGACACGCGGCAGTGAGTTTGCCACCTGAATATAGGGACCCAGCACGGCAGACCACCATTGAGATCGCGCCAGCAGGAAGCCGCCCGCGGCGCCCGCGAGAGAGCCCAGCAGAAACGCCAGAAGCGCTTCCGTGAAGGTGGTCGCCAGATGCGGCCACACGGTCCCCGTCGCCGCCATGGTCCACACCCGCGACACTACGGCGCTGGGCCGGCTGAAGAAGAACGGATCGAGGATGCCCGCGCGCGACAGCGCCTCCCAAAGGCCAAAGAACGCCAGCGCAACCCCCAGCCGTCCCGCCGCAATGCTAGCGCGCATGAGTTTGGATCACCTCGTTCCGCAGGTCCTGCCAGATGGCGCGGTGCAGTTCGATAAACATGGCATCGGTGCGGATATCGAGCAGCATCCGCGGGCGCGCCAGAGGGATCGCGTAGCTGCCAATCACGCGGCTGGCTGGTCCGGCGGACAACAGCAGCACACGGTCCGATAACGCGATGGCTTCTTCCAGGTCGTGCGTCACAAACACGATCGCCGGGCGCGTTTCCTGCCAAAGATCGAGCAGTTCCTGCTCCATTCGCTGCCGCGTATGCACGTCCAGCGCGCTGAACGGTTCGTCCATCAGCAGAAGGTCCGGCCCGACGGCCAGACACTGCGCCAGAGACACCCGCTTACGCATTCCGCCGCTCATCTGATGCGGATACTGGTGGGCGAAGGCGGACAACCCCACCCGCGACAGCCACTGCTCCGCGCGCGCCCTCGCATCGCCGGAACGGCGAAACATCAGCCCGAGCGCCGCATTGTCGAGAGCCGTTTTCCACGGCAGCAGCGTGTCTTGTTGGAACAGGTAAGCGGCGCGCGGGTTCACGCCCTGGACACGCTGCCCGAAGCTCTCCACCATGCCGGCGCTGGGTGCCATCAGGCCCGCCGCCAGATTCAGCAGCGTCGATTTCCCACAGCCGCTCGGGCCGACCAGGGAAACGAATTCGCCCTGCTCAACGGAAAAGGTCAGGTTCTCGAGCGCCGCATAGCCGTTCTCGAACGTCTTGCCGGCCCCGGCGAAGGACAGCGCCGTCATCCGGCGATGCCGGCAAGCGAGGCCGCTAACAGAATCAGCATCTTCGCGCCGGTGACGATGGAAGCCTCCTCGGCCTGCTCCCGCAGAGTGTGTCCGTCACGGTGCCGTACCGCGCCCACCGCAATGGATGGCACACCCATTGCTACGCCGACGTTGCCGTCGGTCGATCCCGCATCAACGGCTTCCACGGGTCCACCGACCCCCAGTTGCAGGAAGTTGTGGACATCAACCGCCGTGCGCACCAGCGGATGGTTGCGGCGTTCCTCCGCCCCGCGCGCGGCCGAATAGTCCAGGTCCTCGCCGTCGGGCTTCTCCATGCGAAAGCCCACGCCCTCCACCTCCGCCGCCTTCCGAGCCGCCGCCACCACCTGCGTCTGCAACCGGTCCTGCGTGGCGGAATCCAGCGAGCGGAGATCGACCGTAAACCAAGCCTCCAGCGGGATCGCGTTCACCACCGTTCCGCCGCCGATCTTTCCGACGTTCAGCGTCGGCATCCGCATCTGCCCCAGGCCCGGCGCCGGCTCCGGCAGCGGCACGTCATAGACCGCGGTGATGGCCCTCGCCACGGCTTTGGCCGGATTCGGCTGTCCGCGGCTGACCAGCGTATGCCCGCCCGGCGACGTGTAGAAGAACTGCAGCCGCGCGATCCGGAATGCGCCATACCAGACGCTGCCCAGCGACAGGTCCACCGCCACCAGCATCGCCGGCTTCACCTCGCGCTCCGTGAGCCATCGTCGCATCCCTTGCAGGCGCGTTTCTTCCTGTACGGTTGCCAGAAAGATCAGATCCCGCCGTGTCCGGAGTCCCGCACGGTCCAGGGCGCGGAACATCTCCAGCGTTGCGGCAATCGCACCGGTGTCGTCACCGATGCCCGGGGCGCGCAGCGTGCCGCCATCCCGCTTGACCGCGATCGGCGTCGTGCGGGCAAACACCGTGTCCATATGCACCGCGAACACCACCGGCGGCCCAGGCTCCGTTCCCTTGCGCGTCGCCCAAATGTTGCCGATCGCATCGGATTCGATGTTCGCCAGCCCCAGCTTTGTCATCTCAGACCGGATATAAGCGGCCCGAGCCTGTTCCTCTCCGGATGGCGACGGGATCTCCGTCAGGCGGATCCACTCTCCCACCATTGCCTCCTTGCGCCCCGGAAGGGATTCCACCGCAGCACGGACCTTGGGCTGGTCCGCCAAGCCCGGCGTAAACAGGCTCTGCGACAGCCACAGCAGCACCGAAAGTTGCATCTTGTCACCGAGTATAGTGGGGCATGACCGACAAACCTCAACCGGGCGAATATGCCGTCTTCTACGACGGCTACGTGCGGCGCGTCGAAGGAGACATCCTCACCGCCTTCGTAACCCAGCGCGACACGATGCTCGCCTGGTGTGCCGGTATCTCTGAGGCGGCGTCCACGACGCGCGCACCCGGCAAGTGGAGCCTGCGGCAAATCCTCGGACATGTTGTCGATAGTGAACGCGTGTTCACCTACCGCGCCCTTGCGGTGGCCCGCGGTGAGCGCCAACCGCTGCCCGGTTTTGACCAGGACGAGTACCAGGCTGTTGCCGGCTTCGACTCCCGGTCCTGGGCTTCGCTGGTGGAGGAATACGATGCCGTGCGCCGGTCCACGATCGCCTTCTACCGCAATCTGCCGGCCGAGGCGTGGATGCGCAGCGGTGTCGTCTGGAACAACCCGATCACTGTCCGTGCCCTCGCCTGGCTGACCGCGGGCCACGAGCTCAATCACTTGGAGGGTTTTCGCACTCTGACCGCCCAAGCCTCTGGCGCACAATAAAGTTCGTGGACTGGATCTACTCGCCGGAAGCCTGGATCGCGCTCGCAACGCTGACCGCACTCGAGATCGTTCTCGGGATCGACAACATCATCTTCATTTCGATTCTCGCCGACCGCCTTCCCGTCGAAGAGCGAAAACGAGCCCGCATCATCGGCTTGGCGGCGGCAATGGTCAGCCGCCTCTTGCTGCTGCTTTCGCTCGGCGCCATCATGCGCTTGACGCGGCCGCTGTTTTCCCTCCTCGGCCAGGACATCTCCGGGCGCGACCTCATTCTCCTGATCGGTGGCATGTTCCTGCTCTACAAGGCCACGAAGGAGATCCATGAGGCCGTCGAGGGTGACTCCGATCACGAACGCGCAGCGACAGCGGCGAAGTTCGGCCAAGTCATCGCGCAGATCATGGTGCTCGATATCGTCTTCTCGCTCGACAGCGTCATCACCGCTGTCGGCATGGCCGATGACCTCGCCGTGATGGTGATCGCCGTCATCATCGCCGTCGGCATCATGATGTGGGCCTCCGGACCGGTCTCGAGTTTCGTTCAGCACCACCCCACCGTCAAAATGCTGGCGCTCAGCTTTCTGATCTTGATCGGCGTCACGCTGATCGCCGATGGCCTGGGCTTCCACATTCCGAAGGGCTACGTCTACTTCGCCATGGGCTTCTCGGTATTGGTGGAGATGCTGAACCTCCGTGCCGCCGCCAATCGCGCGCGGCTCTGACAGCGACGGTATCCTGTCGCAATGGACCGCAGAGACTTTCTCGCCGCCGTCGCCGCAATGGAGTTCGCGGAAGCGGCGGAGTCGGCATACATCCCGGAACGCCATAAGGCGGCGTCCACCGCGGAAATGCATGACCTGATTGACGAATTCGGCTTCGCCAGCCTGATCACCGCCGCGCCATCGCTTCGCGTCACGCACATTCCGGTACTGCTGGACCGCCGCGAAGGTCCGCTCGGCCGTCTGGTGGGACACATCGCCCGAAATAATCCGCAACATGCCGCCTTCGACGGCAAACACGAGGCGCTCGTCGTGTTTCAGGGTCCGCACCGCTACATCTCTCCCAACTGGTACGCGCAACCTGCCTCCGCCGTCCCCACGTGGAACTTCGCCGCCGTGCACGCTGCCGGACGGCCTTCCGTCATCACCGATGACGCCCGCGTAGCCGGTCTGCTGGAGCGTTTAGTGCAACACTTCGAAGCCTACGAATCCGGTGGCAAGTGGAGTTTCTCGCAATTACCGCAGAGCTACCTGAAGGGAATGCGACAGGGCATCGTCGCGTTTGAGATGCCGATCGAAACTTTGGAAGGCAAGTTCAAGCTGGGTCAGGAGCGCAGCGCGGCGGACCGCGCCGGTATGCTCACGGGTCTGAGGGCGGCCAAGCCCGAACGCTCCCTTGCCGAATTCACCGAAGCCCGTTTTCGCCGCGACGGTCTCCTGTAGTCCGATGCCCACCGCAGACGTCGTCATCATTGGCGCAGGAATCGCCGGCGCCTCGATTGCCTGGCATCTGGCCGAAGCCGGATGCACGAACGTGATCCTGCTGGAGCGCGAATCGTCCCAGGGCAAAGGCTCCACGGGAAAGAGCATGGGCGGCGTGCGGGCGCAGTTCGCAACCGAAGTCAACATCCGCATGTCGATGTACTCGATCCCGTTCTTCCGGGATTTCCGAGACCGGCTCGGCCATGATTCCGGCTACAAGGCCCATGGGTACCTGTTCTGCGCCACGTCGGAAAGCCACCTTGACTACCTGCGCACCAATCAGGCTCGCCAGCACGCGCTCGGGCTGACGGCGGCGCGCATGGTCACAACCGACGAGATTGCCGCGATGGTGCCTGTCTGGCGCACGGACGACGTCGTAGGCGGAAGTTACTGCCCGTCCGACGGCTTTGTCGACCCCTACAGCGTCATGACGGGTTTCACGGAAGCGGCGGTGTCGCGTGGCGCGCGCCTGGTTCGGAACGCCGCGGTGACAGCGCTGTCACCGGGTTCCGTGGAAACGGCTGCGGAGCGCTATTCCGCAGCGGCCGTCGTCATTGCGGCCGGAGCCTGGTCTGCCCCGGTTGCGGCTCTTGCCGGTGCCACGCTCCCGGTTACGCCTCTCCGCCGCATGCTGACCCCTACGGAGCCGTTCCACGGAATTCCCGAGCGCTGCCCGATGACCATCGACATGTCGACGGGCTTCCATTTCCGTCCCGAGGGCCGAGGGTTGCTGCTCGCCTGGAATGACCCGGAGGAGACCCCCGGCTACAAGACCGCCGTGGATCCTCACTTTGTCGAGAAGATTCTGGTTCGCGCCGCCGACCGTGTTCCCGCCTTCGCCCACCTGGAGGTAGACCCGCGCCGGACCTGGGCCGGACTGTATGAAGTCAGCCCGGATCACCACGCGATTCTGGGTCCCGCGCCCGAGGTTCCGGGCCTCTTTTTTGCCACCGGCTTCAGCGGTCACGGCGTCATGCATTCCCCTGCGACAGGGAAGGTGATAGCCGATCTGATCCTTTCGGGGAAGACCGATCTGATCGACCCTAAGGTCTTGGAAGTCAACCGTTTCCGAGAAGGGCGCGAAATTAACGAAACTGCGGTTCTATGAAAAATGGAAGAGCACTCGGGAAAATACCTGGGACACCTTGACCCAGGCCTGAGTCGTTCAGTACAGTGGTACCGCCGACGGGTAAACCGAACCGAAATGATTGGATTTTAGTGACGCCGATTTCTCAGACCGCCACCGTGTCCCCGTACCGCGCCGCTCTCCTGCTGGCAACCGTTTTTTGTGTGCCTTCTTCGGCTCAGTTTTACCTGGCCGCCAACGTTTCCACGTCGCTCCCCAGCAATCCCTCTGCCGCCCGGCAGATCGAACTCGAGGCTCGCCTCGCTCGGGCGCAGGAACGCGTGCAGGCCGGCAAGCGCCTTTTGCAGGAAGGCAACCCCGAGGGTGCGCGAACCGCGTTTGATCAGGCCGTCGAAGCACTTCTGGACGCTCCGGTGGCGCTCGAAGAACGCGCGCGCCTGGAACGCAAGCTGGAAGACATCATCGACCTCATCTATAAGTACGATGTCGACCAACTGGGTGCTGGCGACCCGAGCGAGAAGTCGGCCTTCGATCGCTCCCCGCTTGACGACATTCGCGAGAAGAACTTTCCGCTCGACCCGAAGCTGAAGGACCTGGTGCAACACCAGATCAGTTCGACACAGAGCAAGCTGCCGTTGGACCTGAATGACTCCATCCTCAGCTTCGTCAGCTATTTCGCCAACGGCAAGGGCCGCAACACACTGATCGCCGGTTGGCGCCGCTCCCATCGGTACCGCCCGATGATCGAACGCATTCTTCAGGAGGAAGGCGTCCCGCAGGAACTTCTCTTCCTGGCCCAGGCGGAATCCGGCTTCCTGCCGCGCGCTGTCAGCTATAAGGCTGCCTGTGGCATGTGGCAGTTTGTGAGCTTCCGGGGCAAGGAGTACGGGCTCAGCCAGTCACCGCTGATGGACCTGCGCCTGGACCCGGAGAAGGCCACGCGTGCGGCGGCTCGCCACCTGCGCGATCTCTATCAGCAGTTTGGCGATTGGCATCTCGCGATGGCTGCCTATAACTGTGGACCGGGCTGCGTTTCTCGTGCAATTGAGCGGACGGGCTATGCCGACTACTGGCAGTTGCGCCGCTTGAACGCGCTTCCGAAGGAAACGGCCAATTACGTTCCGATTATTCTGGCCCTGACCATCGTGACCAAGAACGCGGATCAGTATGGTATCGAGTTGAACGATCCGGAGCCTGCGATGCAGTATGAGACGCTGACTCTCGACAGCCCCACCCACTTGGACCTGATCGCTGACGCCGCAGACCTCCCGGTGGGCTACT
Source organism: uncultured Solibacteraceae bacterium (assembly GCA_964395885.1). Classification (GTDB taxonomy): domain Bacteria; phylum Acidobacteriota; class Terriglobia; order Bryobacterales; family Bryobacteraceae; genus JAPKYZ01. Next base: position 9,027 of record CAYNDS010000110.1, read on the forward strand.
TCCGGGATCTGAATCCGGCCCTGCTCCGTTCCATCGCCCCTGCCGGATACGAGCTTCGCGTACCGCTTGGACTGAAAGATCAGGTAGCGCAGGGCGTGACCACGATCCCCGTCAATCAGCGCGCCTCCTGGCGCCTGCACCGCGTGAAGCCGGGCGATAGTCTGACGGAGATCGCGCAGCGGTACCGGACGACCGCCAAGTCGATTGCCGCGGCAAATCGGGACGCCGAGCAGTTGAACGTCGGATCCGTGCTGATTGTGCCCGCTAGCTATACGGAACCTGCCCGAGCGGCAAAGCCGGTTCTCCGCAAGGTCTCGGCGGGACGGGCCAAGGCCAAGACTGCCGTCAAGTCTCAGGCTCGCCCCCGGTATCGGACTGCGGGACGCCGCGCCGCCAACTAATTCTGTCAACGGGTTCTCCGCGGCCCGCCAACTTCGTGTAAGATCGCCCCATGCTTGACGATTTGCGCTTTGACGACGATCTCGACGACTTCGATTACGAAGAAGAGCACATCGAGTTCGAGGCGGAAGTCAGCGAACACCGCCGCGCGGGCGACGACGAAGATCTCTTCGACGACGATGATCCGATGATGCGCACGGAAGCACCCGTCTCCCCCACTTCGACGTCGGCGTCGATGGCGGCGGAAGGCGGAACCGCGACAGCGCCGGCCTTGGCGCCAAGCCCCAAGCCAGCGGCAAAGGGGAAACGGGTTCCACCGGCAAAGGCGAAGGCGGCTCCTGTTCCGGCAGCGAAGAAGCAGGAAACAGGCAAGCCTGCTCCGGCGAAAGCGTCTACCAAGAAGCCAGCCGCTCCCGCACCCGTGAAGAAGACCACCGCCAAAGCGGCGAAAAAGCTGCCCGCCAAGCCCGCCCCCAAGGCAGTGAAGAAGGCGGCAAAGCCCGCAAAGAAGCCGGTAAAGGCGGTCGCCAAGACAACTCGGAAAGCTGCGCCACCCTCCAAGCGCCGCCGCTGAGCCCCACGTCTACTGCGACGGCATGTTGTAGAGAAAGCTCAGCTGCAGACGGATCTGTTCCCCTTTGAACTCTGCCGGCAACGGTGGGAAAGGATTCGAGGCGCTGATACCCGCAACGGCAGCCCGATCAAAGGACTCCGTCCCGGACGGGTAGGAGATGACCAGCCGGGGAACGCGCCCTTCCTTGCTGATCGCAAACTGAATGATCACGCGTCCACGCTGCCCCAGCTTTGCGCTTTCCGGGATGACGGCAAACCAGTTCCGGCGCACGGCGGCGAGCACTCGAATTAAGTATGGCTTAAAGTCGACGCCCTGCGGATCGCTTAGCAACTCCAGGCTGGAACCGGCTTTCCCCTGGTTCGGCGTGGCCGACAGCGTCGCTCCGGCGCCGGAGGCGAGGTCCATGACGTCGGAGACCACCACGCCGCCGCTGACCCCTTTTCGGGCCGCTTGACGCATGGCTTCCTCAAGCCCACCCTTGGGTGCTGCCAGCTTACCTGTCCCGGTGGGTGAGCCCGTGGGTGCGCCACCAGGGTTTTCGAACGCCAGTTTGGGTTTCTCCACCGGTGGAGGAAACTGTTGCGCCGCCACGGGCACCTGCACCTGCGGATTTCCCGGCATGGGCGCGAGCGGCGGCGGGTCCGTCAGGATCTCGCGCGGCACGTTGCGTACCTGCTGTTGCGGCGCGACAAACTGACGCGGTGCGGGACGGGGCGCCGGAGGCGGCGTATTCTGCGCCTGCTGCGCTGGCTTGGGGAGTAACTGCTCCAGCGTGACGTCCTTGCTGATTTTGCCTCGATTCGCCTCTTTTTGGGTCAACTCGAACGGGCGCGGCGCAATCAGCGGAGTGACGCGTTTCCGCTCCACACGCACTTCAGGAAGATCAACGGCGCGGCGCGGCGCGGCGGGCAAGCCGTCCAGCAACAGCGCCAGGATTGCCTGTACGGCAAGCGCACCAGCTAGCGCGCGCCCCATGCGCGGCTTGTACGAGGAGTCGTTCCAATCGTAGACAAGCCGCAACTCCGGCTCCGCAGGCGGGGCGGTCAGCGGCGATGCGGGTTGAAGATCACTCGTGGCCAAGGCTGCGTGCCACCAACTGCGCGTGCTCCTCGATTTTATCAAGTATGTCCAGAGCCAATTCCAGCGCACGCGCGCCTTCCACGCCGGAAACGCGCGGGCGCCGGCGAGTCCGCACACAATCGAGGAACTCGTCCAGTTCCCGGCGCAGCGGTTCGGCTTTCTCGATGGCAACCGGCTGGAACTGAATCTGCCGCTCCGGTCCGACCGCAATCTTCAGCAAATCCTGCCGCGAGTAATCGACCGAGAGATACTCGTTCGGCTGGAACATCCGAAGCTTGCGAACCTTTTCCGTGGACGCCCGGCTGGCCGTCAGATTCGCGATACAGCCGCCCGGGAACTCCAGCCGAACATTGGCAATGTCGACCTTTTGCGAAAGAATCTGGATTCCCGCCGCGCGAATTTCAATCGGCGCCGAGCGCGTGAGCGCCAGCAGAATCTCAAGGTCATGAATCATGAGGTCGAGAACGACATCCACATCCAAGCTGCGAGGGGTGAAGATGCTCAGCCGGTGTACCTCAAAAAACAAGGGACTTTTGCGAGCTGCCTCCAACGCCTCGACGGCGGGGTTGAACCTTTCCAGGTGACCGACCTGCAGCACGCGTCGATTACGGGCGGCAAGTTCCACCAGAGAAGCCGCTTCCGCCCGCGTTGCGGCGATCGGCTTTTCTACCAGAACATCGACGCCATTCTCGAGGAATTGGGAGGCAATTTCGGCGTGCGTACTGGTGGGAGTCGCAATGACCACCGCGTCGACCGCGCCGATCAGTTCGTCAAGGGAGGCGATGGCCCGGCAGCCAAACTCGGCGGCGGCAGCCTCAGCGCGCGCATACTCCGCGTCCACGCACGCCACCAACCGCGTCCCGGCAAGCGAGGACAGCACGCGGAGATGGTTCCGTCCGAAAGCCCCGGCACCGATCACGGCAGTTTTGATTTCAGCTTCAGTTAACATGGAATGTCGTTAGAGATTCTCGGCCTGCGCCGCATCAGAAAACACGTGCTCCCTCTTCTTGCCATCGCCTCGACCGCCGCCGCAGCCGCATGCGCATTGGGTCTGCTGCGCTATCGACGGAAAGCGGAACAGGCCGATCAAGCTTTGTCCGCGCAAACGGCGGCCTGGAACGAAGAGCGATACCGGATCGAGCAGGCGCGCGTTCAATCGGAAGAACTGAGCCGCCTGAAGAGCGATTTTCTGGCAACGCTGAGTCATGAGATCCGGACTCCGATGAACGCCATCCTCGGACTGACCGACCTCGCACTGGCCACCAAGCTGACGCAGGAACAGCGCGAGTACCTGCAGACGGTTCGCGCATCGGGAGAGTCCCTCCTGGCGCTTCTGAATGATCTTCTGGACCTTTCGAAGATGGAGGCGGGCGCCTTGGGGCTGAACCCGGCCGTTTTCGACCTGCGCGGCTGCGTGGCCAACGCGACCCGCCCCATCCCGCTGCTGCTGCAGGGCCGAAACATTCGATTCGAGTGCGTGGTGGACCCGTCCATTCCGAAGCTGATTGTGGGCGACGCAACGCGCCTGCGTCAGGTGCTGGCCAACCTGCTGTCCAACGCGGCAAAGTTCACGGAGACCGGCCGCATCGTTCTGACGGTGAAGGCGCTTCGACAGGAGGCCTCCGGCATCCTGCTGCTGTTCACAATCGCCGACACGGGCAGCGGGATCCCGTACCACGAGCAGGAGCGGGTCTTTGACGCGTTTTTTCAGGCAGACAACCCGCAGCGTCGGCGCCAGGGTGGGACGGGTCTGGGACTGGCGATCTCCCGGCGCCTGGTCGAACTGCAGGGCGGCCGGCTGTGGGTGGAGAGCATACCGGGCGAAGGTTCGGAGTTTTTCTTCACCGCGGTGATGACGCCCGCTCCGGAACCGGCGGCGATAACCGACTCTTCGCCCGGGCGCAACGTCCTGCTGGTGGAGGACAACCCGGTGAATCGGAAGCTGGCTGAGGCGCTGCTCCGCAAGCAGAATCATCGCGTGACGGTGGCCGCCAACGGCGTCGAGGCAGTGGAGCGGTTCCAGGAATTGCCGTTCGACGTGATCCTGATGGACATCCAGATGCCGGAAATGGATGGAGTGGAAGCGACGCGGCGCATTCGGTCGCTGGAGGCGGAACGCGGCGGCGGCCATTGTCACATCATCGCGATGACGGCGCTCGACCAACCGGAGGACCGGGAACGGTGCCGCGACGCGGGCATGGACGACTTCCTGAACAAGCCCATCGACACGCGGCAGTTGCACGCGGCGCTTCAATTGCGGTCTGCCTCCACCGGGCAGTAGCCGTGGATGGCGATGCCCGCCCGGTCCGCCTCGCGCAGTAATTCCTCGCGGTCCAACAGCAGCGTGCGCCCGGCATCCACCGCCAGCGCGGTCGTCTGGGTTTCGCGCATGACCTGTATGGTGCGCGGTCCGGCAACCGGAACATCAAAGAGCAGGTGGCGCCTGCGGCGCGAGACCTTCACCAGCCGCAGCGACTTGCCATTGGACAGTGTGGCGGCGCGGCGCAGCATTTCGTCGGTTCCTTCCATCGCCTCGACGGCGACACAGGCTCGCTCGGCAATCGCGACGCTCTGGCCGATGTCGATCGCCGCGAGATGGTTGGCCACCCGCCGTCCGTATTCGATGTCACGGGACTCTGAGTCGTCCAGGCGGCGGCGCGTGAGAGGACCTTCGCCGGCCAGCAGCGGCTTGAGCAGGCGAGTGGAGTCCACCAGTTCAATACCGTGCTCGGAAAGCACCTGTGCCACGCCGCCGATCAGGGCGTCCGTGTTCTTCTCCTTCAGCGAAAACAGCAGCTTGGCCAGACGCCAGTCCGGGCGAAGCGAGGAAAAGATGCTGACGTGCTTCACCTGCCCGCACATCATCAGTTCCGTCACTCCCTCGGCCTGGCAGATCTCAATCAGACGGCTTAAGGCACCCAACGCAATCCAATAGGTGCGCGGGGCCAGCGTCTCAATTTCGCGCGGCGCGGTGTCTTCGATGCCGATGGCAAGGAATTCGTGACCGAGAGCCCGGGCCGACTCCAGCGCCAGGAGAGGAAAGCGTCCACTGCCGCACAGCACCGCGTACTTCACTTGACGAATCCGCGTTGCGAGGCGGCGATGAACTCCAAGAGTTCCTCGAGTTCGCCCGTGCGCGGCAGCTCAGTGCGAATGCGCTCCACAGCCTGCGCGGTGTTCAGCCCGGCCCGCGTCAGCAGGCGGAAGGCGGTTTGCAGCGGCTCAATTTGTTCCGGCTGGAAGCCGCGGCGCTCGAGCCCGGTCTTGTTGGCCCCGAAGACCTTGTTCTCCCGTTCGGACACCGTCGTGGCGAACGGCAGCACGTCCTGCGTGATCACGCTGTAGCCGCCGATCATCGCGTGCCGCCCGATGCGGCAGAACTGGTGAATGCCGGTCGCCGCGCCGATCACCGCCCAATCGCCGATCGTGACGTGCCCACCGCAGGTCGCCGCGTTGGCC
>CAYNDS010000111.1:0-14430 GCA_964395885.1 uncultured Solibacteraceae bacterium
CAATCAGGTCGCGATAGAGCGTGAGCTGACGAATGATGGGATCGATCTGGTTCAAGGTGTGTAGCGGCGGCTTGCGGCGTTCGAGATATTTACGAACGAAGTGATAGCCACCAGTCGCGGTCGTTTCGACAGCCAGTTCACAGGCCTCGTCGCAACTGGCCGCGCCGTGCTTTTTAGCCAGATTCAGCACACCCAGGATCCGTCGGACCGCGGCCTGGCCTTCGCGCTCGTGGATCGCCCGGCAGAGGGCGCCGATGCTTTTCCCCGCCGTGGCGGCGCGGTTCAATAGCTTCAGTGTGCCGAGTGGCGTCTTGGCGGGCTTGTCTTGTTCAGCAATACGGCGGCCACCGCGAGGTTGACGCAAGTGTTCGCGCAACAGTTGGCCATCGCGAGGATCGATTAATCGCACATGTTGATCGTTCCACTGCACGTGAACCTTTTTACCGATCGATCCCGGCGGCGCACTGTAATAGGCCGCTTCGACTTCGATGCAGCCGTCCAGGTGCACCGTGCGCTCGGCATACTTGTAATAACGAAACGGCTCCACCGGCAACGGCTGCAACGCAGTCCGCTCCTCGGCGAACATCGCCGCAACTTGACGCTTGGTCGTGCCGTGGATGCGCTTGTCGGCCCAGTTCGCCTCCCAGTGATCGAGAAACGCCTGAGCTTCTTCAATGGACGCGAACTTGCGCCCCTTCAAAGGTGTCTTCTGCGCATGCCCAACGCCCGACTCTACCTTGCCCTTGCGATCCGGATCGCGCACGCGGCACGGCAGCGCGACCACGCCATAGTGCTTCAGCACATCTTTATACAGCGGATTGATCGCCGGATCGTAGATGTCGGGCTTGGCCACGCCCTCCCGCAAGTTGTCGAGCACCACAACGCGAGTCGCCCCGCCCAGCCGCCGGAACGCCTCCTCGTGCAACTGCGCCCAAACCTGCGTCGACGACTTCGGCACAATCAGCCGCACACACTTGCGGCTATGCGCCAACGTCATTACGAACAGCCGCGTCTTGCGATACTTCCCCGTCGAAGGATCGTGCACGTGCGGCCCCGTGCCCCAATCGACCTGCGCTTCTTCACCCGGTGTGGTCTGGATTACAACGCGCGCTTCCGGTGATGCGTGCCCGCGCAACTTCGCCACAAACCGCTTCACGCTGTTGTAGCGTCCGGCAAAGCCGTGCACGTCCACCAGGTCCTGCCAGATCGACATCGCGTTCCGGCCATCACTGAGGGCCGCGATGATCAGTTCCCGATACGGCTCGCACCGGCTCGGCGGGCCAATCTGTGCCACCCCCGCCAGTGCTCCCAAAGCCGATTCCACGGCGGCTCCAATCTGTGTTGATTCCGCCCGTCGTCCGGGCTCAGAGCCGGTGGCCAGGTCTATGGCCGGTTTTGCCCCAATGGCCGCCCGCCGACCCCATCCCCCTGGCCGCCGAACCGCAATTCCGGCAGCCCGCAGATACTCCCCCGCCGTCTCGCGCCGAACTCCCGTCTCGGCCTCAATCCGCCTCAGCGACCACCCCAGCCGCCCCAAACCCAATACTTGCTGCTTCTTTTCTTCGCTCAAGACATTCACCGGCAGAGCCTACACTCTGCCGCCTCATGTCCTGCCCCATCCCCCTATGGCCGCCTTTCACCTGGCCACATATGGCCGCTTTTGCCTGGCCACCGAGGCGAGGGATCGACGTGAGTCTTGCCGCTGGAGAAAACGGCTTCTACTCAGTCTGGTCCACGCCGAACGGAATCTTGCTGAGCGCTCCTAGCAATGCGGGGCTCAAGGCGATTTCAGCGGCGGATTTCCGAGCGTTGTCGCCCTCCCAGGCGGCAGGGCGCTTGTCGCCTGGGAGGAGGGTCAAGATTCGTGTAAATAGTGCAGCAGCACGATGACTTGCCCTTCGGCGCCAAATGGCAATCCTGATCACGATTCTTAAGTGACCTTCAGCGACGTTCTTCCCGCACCTTTGCAGACAAAGCTTTACCAACTGGGGTATTCGCCAGATGATCTGTGTAATTGCTGAGTGTCTTCAAGGCGGTCGCAAAGACGACCTCAAGCACGTTCTGCTATGTATAACCTGTTCTCAGGAATTCCTGATTCCGTTGATCTGAAACACTGACATAATGGCCACAGTTCCCATTTTCGTCCATCGATGGCCAACGGGGCGCGAATCCTCGTTTCGACGGATGCGCAAGAATTTCAACGCTGCGAGGCACCTACCGAACAAACTGGACATCCCAGAATCATTTGCGAGCGCTCGATTGAGCAGTGGATCGATCCTGGGATGTCCTCTGCCTGAATGCCCTTCGCACGCGACCATTCATCGTCTTCGTCCAAAGTGCTCCTCATCGGCTGGGCGTGTGGCCCCGCCGGCCGCGATCCATTCGACCAGTCGGTGTTCTTCGACGCGCATTTGACGGCCGAGGCGCACGATTGGCAGAAGCCCTTGGCGGCCCAATTCATAGGCCCTTTGGAGCGACACGCCGAGGCGTTTGGCTACTTCATCCATGTGCAGCAGGCAGATCTGCGTCCGCCCGTTGTGTTCGGTTTCGGAAAGGAGAATCGGGTTCATGATTTTCTGATACCGGAATTTCCACAGGCCAGCAAACGAGTTGCTACAGGGCCCTACATCGGTAGCCCAACTCGGTTGGGAAACAGCCAGACCTGCCTTAGGATGACCTCGTGGCAGGACAACTGATACCGCGCGGGAAGAACGTCTGGCTGATCCGGGTGTTCCTCGGCCGCGATCCGCAGACGCAGAAGAAGCTTTTCGACAACCGGACGTTTCACGGAACCAAGAAGGACGCTGAACGTGTGATGGCCGAGATTGTCCGCGAGCGCGACCTCGGTGAGGCCTCGCTCGGTACTGACAAGACCACCATCGCGATGCTGCTGGATGACTTGGTCGTCGACTACCGCGTCAACGGCAAGCGTGTCGACTGGTGCGAACTCGTCGTGAGAACCCACCTCAAGCCGTTCTTCGGAAACGTGATGGCATCGAAGCTAACCACGGACCTCGTGAAGCGCTACATGGCCGTGCGGCAAGAGAAGGGCATCGCCAACGGAACGGTAAACCGGGAGTTGGCCCTTCTGCGGCGGTCCTTCAATCTGGCGAGGATGACCACACCGCCCAAGGTTGCGAAGGTGCCATTCATCCCGACGCTGGAGGAGAATAACGTCCGGAAGGGCTTCTTCGAAGACGCTCAGTATCACGCGCTCATGGAAGCGCTACCAGACTACCTGCGCCCCGTCCTCGCGTTCGCATATTACACCGGTTGCCGTCGCGGCGAGATCCTCAGTCTCCAGTGGTCGCAGGTGGACCTTGATCACAGAATCGTCCGCCTCGAACCCGGCACGACCAAGAACGATGAAGCTCGGATCATCCCGCTAGTCGCCGACGTGCTTCTGACCCTCAAGCAGCAAAAAGAAACCCGCGATGCACTCTACCCAAACTGCGAGTGGGTTTTCGCGCGCGAAGGTCAGCCGATCCGTTCCTTCAAGACAGCGTGGGCCGGCGCCTGCGTGCGGGCCGGGCTCGTAGACTCCGGTGGTGAACCGGCGAAGCTCTTCCACGATCTGCGCCGTACCGGCGTCCGGAATCTCGTCCGAGCTGGAGTTCCCGAAGTCGTCTCCATGAGAATCTCCGGACACAAGACAAGGGCCGTGTTCGACCGCTACAACATCGTCTCTGAAACCGATCTGACCGACGCCGCAGAGAAACTGGACCGGCATCTTCGACAGCGACGCTCCAAGGACGCTAACCCGACTCCGCCCTCGCCGCCCGACGACGATCAAACCGTGTAGTCTTCGACCCCTCGAAACCGATTGCCAGGCACCCGGTCAGCCGAACCGGGGAGCAGCGTTTGTGGGACAAATCTGTCCCACAAAAGTCCCACATGACTACCCAACCAAACAGCCAAGAACGCCTCGCAACCACTCGGAATTCGAAATTTGTCCCACTATAGTCCCACAAACGCTAAAACGCCCTCCGGTGGAGGGCGTCAGAATCTCGGTAACTTATTGATTTTATTGGTGCGGATGAGAGGACTTGAACCTCCACTCCCTTGCGAGAACTAGAACCTGAATCTAGCGCGTCTGCCAGTTCCGCCACATCCGCACGTGGTCAAAGGGCGAACACCATTGTGACGAATCGGTGTGGGCTGCGTCAACCTTGCCGCCAGTCGCGCAGTGCGTCGCGGCCAATCCAACGGGCGGCGGCGTGTGGGGAGTCGCAGAGTGCTTGGGCGACTTGCGTCGCATCAGGCAACAAATCCGGTCCACGCTTTCCGATCTGCCGCAGCGCCCAACTCACGGCCTTCTTCACCAGATTGCGTTCGTCGGCGGCGCCGCGGGTGATCGCCGCAAAACAGCGCGCGAAGTCCCGTGTGGTCGCCATGCGGTCATGCACAGCGAGCCACGCCATCATGACGAATCCGGCGCGGCGGACAAACTCCGGACGGCGGCGGCTCCAGGCGAACGCGCGGTTCCAGGCGTACGGCGACCCGAGAAAGGCGTGGCGGCACACGTGGTCGCAAACGTCCCAGGAGTCGAAGTCGGCTGCCCAGGCGTCCATGGCGGCAACGCTGAAGGCTTTTGCGTCGGCGACATAGGCGGCCACCAGACGGGGCTCGCGGATTCCGGTTGCCCAAAGCTCCTGCGCGATGTCGTGGCGGCGGCGGTAGGGCTTCGCCAGCGGCTCCAGTTGGGCGTTGGACACTCCCCAGGCACGGTCGGTGCGGATCCCGTAACGCTTCATCCCTTCCAGTTGGTGGGAATCGGCGCGGCGTTGGATCTCCTGAAGCAGGTGGGCGGTCTCGGCCAGCACAGTAAGCCCAGTGTAGAGCCGCCCTATGCCACACGCGGTTCGGACTCCCGTTGCCGCGCTTCGGCGGCCAGACGGTCATATAGTTTGAAATGGCGCGCCGTCACCTTGGGCCAGGCGAGTTGTTCCGCGGTCGCGCGAGCCGCATCGATGCGGGCGGGGTCGCCCTCGAGCGCCGCCTCGATCGCCTGCCGGAAGGCGGGGGCCGTGGGCTCGGCAAGCCACGCGTTGCCGTCGTTGGCATAGGAAAGCACGCCGCCGGCGCGAGGGACGACCACCGGCGTGCCGGAAGCCATGGCCTCCAGGGGCGCAATGCCGAACGGTTCGCGCGGGTTCGGATGAACGAAGACGTCCATGCTCGCCATCACGCGCGCCATCCACTCCGGGTCGGTCGAGTGGGGAAGCACCGCCACGCGACGGTCCCGGGAAGCAAGTTCCGTCCAGCTTGCGTGCTCCGGACCGGAACCAATCAGCAGCAGCCGGAGCGCATCGGGGCAGTCCGATTCCAGCAGTTCCCGCAGCAGGCTGAGGTTCTTTTCCGGCGACAGGCGTCCGGCATACAGTGCAAACCGGTCTCGCGGCGCCCAGCCGAACTGCTGGCGGAACTCCTGCCGCACCTCCATGCTGCGGCGCGCGGCGGCGAAGCGCTCCGTGGCGACCCCCATCGAGAGTGTGGTGATCCCGGGCGCCCGGCGGCGCGGTTTTCGAGGCTGTGCGGCGTAGAGTTCCTCGGCCGTATAGGGCGAAACAGCGACGTGATGGTCGAAGCTGGAGAAGTAGATGTGACTGGCGTACCATCGGGTCAGGCTGCGATGCAGCGGCGTGTCTCCCACCCAGGCGCGGATCGTGTCGTCCAGCCGTTCATGGGTCGTGCCGACCACGACGGGACGCCCCACGCCGCCCAACAGCCCGGCATACAGCGCCGCACCCAGATAATGCAGCGAAAACTTGTCTGCGATTTCCACCACGTCCGGGCGCTCCGCGCGGAGGATTTCCGCCACCCGGGACTGCGGAAGAAGAAAACGGTGCGGGTAGAGCGTGCGATAGCGCGAGTCAAAGGCGGGTGCCACCGGAGCGCGCACATGGTAGGTCCGCACAAACGGACCGGCGTCCTCGACGCGGTCCTGCTCAGCCGGGACCACAAAGCGGATCTTGCGCCGCATCCGGTTGGCCGCTTCCATCAGTGCGCCGTAAAACGTGCGGATTCCGCCGGAAGTGGCGTGGTAGGCGTTCGTCAGGTGAAGCGTGCGAAACGGCAAGCGAATCCAAGTGCAACCAGACTGCCACCCGCAAGCAGCGCCCCTCCGCTTGCCCCACGCAACGGGCATCGGGCATAGTGGGAAGGCGGGCACGGCGGGACGCCCGTATCGTCGATGGGCACGCTCACATGGCCGGAATCCTGTTCCTCACCGAGTTGGTTGGGCTCAAGGTCTTTGACATCAAAGGCCGCGCGATCGGCCGCGTGCGCGATGCGGCGCTGGTTCCTCTGATCGATCCCAAGCGCATCGACCGCTTTCTGATCGGTGGCGGCGAAGCGTGGCTGACCATCCGGCACGATCAGGTTCAGTCGATTTCACTCAACGGCATTGAGCTCGCCGACGAACTGCTGACGCCCTATCACTCCGACGAGTACATGCTCCGGATCGTGCGGGATTTGCTCGATCAGCAGATCATCGACCATGAAGGGCGCAAGGTGGTGCGCGTCACGGACATCACGTTCCGCCTGGTGCGGGAGGGCGGACGCGACACGCTGCACATCGAGGAAGTGGACATCGGCCTGCGCAGCATTGTCCGGCGCCTGGTGCAGGGCGTGATTCCGCCGCGGTGGACCAGGAAACTGCAGGGTCCGATCGCGCCCCATTCGATCTCCTGGGCACGGTGCAGCATTCTGGAATCGGACCCCATGCGCCGTCTGCGCCTCAACATCTCCAACAAGTTGCTGGAGGAGATGCATCCGGCCGATTTGGCCGATATCGTTGAGGAACTGGGTCCGGAGGATCGCGAGGCCATCATTGCGACGCTGGATAGCGAGGTGGCGGCCGAGGCACTGAGTGAGGTGGAGCCGGAGACCCGCGCATCCATTCTCGAAGCGCTCGAAACCGAAAAGGCAGCCGAGATCGTGGAGGAAATGTCGCCGGACGAAGCTGCCGACGTGTTGAATGAGCTGGAGGACGAGACGGCCGGCGAAATCCTGGAGGAGATGCAGGCGGAGCCGAAGGACGATGTCCGCGAACTGCTCGACTACCGCGCCGATACGGCCGGTGGTCTGATGACCACTGAATACGTTGCGCTGCGCGAAGAGGCTACGGTTGCCGACGCGCTCGAAGCGTTGCGCGCGAATGAGGACATTCTCGAGACGCTGAATACGTTCTTCCTGATCGATGCCGAAGGGCGGCTGCGCTCGACGGTTCCGCTGGCCCGCCTGCTGCTCCAGGATGCGCAAACGCCGCTGCTGTCGCTCTCGTCCGGCCGCCCGTTGTCGGTGGCGGCAACCGAGTCTCAGAAGCGGGTGGCCGAACTCTTTGACCGCTACAATCTGCTCTGCCTGGCCGTGCGGGATGAGGAGGGCGCTCTGGCCGGAGTGATCACGGCCGACGACATCATCTCCCTGCTGAGGGAAGAATGACGAAGCTCGGCCGGCTGCGGCACCGGCTGCTGATCTTTTTCTCCGTCATCGGACCCGGCTTCATCACGGCGGTGGTCGACAACGATGCAGGCGGGATCTACACGTACTCGCAGGCGGGCGCGCGTTTCGGCTATCTGCCGCTCTGGACGTTGCTGCCGATCACCATCCTGCTGATCGTCGCGCAGGAGATGTGCAGCCGTATGGGCGCCGTAACCGGCAAGGGGCTGTCGGACCTCATCCGCGAAGAGTTCGGCTTGCGCACGACCTTCGCCATGATGGCGGCACTGTTCGCGGCCAACCTGACCAACGTGATGGCCAACTTCGCCGGCATCGCCAGTTCACTGGAACTGTTTCACGTCAGCCGCTATGTGTCGGTTCCGATCGGCGCCGCACTGGTCTGGATCCTGGTCGTCAAAGGAACCTATGACCGGATCGAGAAGGTCTTCCTGTTTGCGACCGTGATCTACATCGCCTACATCATCTCCGGGATCGCCGTGAAGCCGGACTGGAAGGAAGCGGCGATCTACAGCGTCCGCCCGGTGCTGATGCTGGAGCCCGGCTACCTGACGATGCTGATCGGCATGGTGGGCACTTCCGTGGCGCCCTGGATGCAGTTCTACTTGCAGGCGGCGGTGGTGGAAAAAGGCGTTACCGCGCGCGAGTACAAGGAATCGCGAATCGAGGTGATCGTCGGGTGCGTGGTGATGTCGATCATCGCCTTCTTCATCATCGTGGCCTGCGCCGGAGCCATCGGCGCGGTTGCCCCGCGTGACATCAAGGACGCCTCCGACGCGGCGTTGGGTCTGCAGCCGTTCGGGCAGTATGCCTTTGTGCTGTTCGCAGCCGGACTACTGAACGCGTCGCTGTTTGCCGCCTGCATTCAACCGTTATCGACGTCGTATACGGTGTGCGAGGGGCTCGGCTTTCAGTCCGGCGTAAACAATCGTTTTCGCGAGGCCCCCATCTTCTACGGTCTATTCACCTTCCTGGTGGTGATTGGGGCGGGCGTGATTCTGATTCCCGGTTTTCCGCTCATCCGGATGATCCTGTTGTCGCAGGTGCTGAACGGCGTGCTGCTCCCGTTTGTGCTGATCTTCCAGGTGCTGCTGGTGAACAAGAAGCGGCTGATGCGGGACTGGGTGAATTCCCGGACGTACAACCTGGTGGCCTGGGTCTCGGTGACGATCATTATCGGTTTGACGCTCGCGCTGGTAGGAATTACGGTGCGCGACATGCTCCAGGGCTAACAGGGGTATAGTAGCCATTACGAATGTGGGAAGCGGCTGGGCGAAAAGATGCCGGATGCGTACGGGCCAATAACGAGGACGACTTCGCTCTCGTCGATGATCTGGGCCTCTACGTTGTCGCTGACGGAATGGGTGGCGCGCAAGCGGGGGAGACAGCTTCCCGGCTCGCCATCGAGACGGTCATCGAGGTCATGCGGTCGTCGCCGTCGCGCGATTCGGCCGCCCTGGTGGAAGCCATTCAGCAGGCGAACCGGCGCCTGATGAGCACCGCTTCGAAGAGTTCCAAGCTGGAGGGAATGGGCACGACGCTGATTGCCGCGCTGACTGAAGAGGCGGGCAACGGCACCGGCCCCTCGCTGTTCATTGCCAGTGTCGGCGACAGCCGGGCGTACGTCTTCCGCGGCGGCCAATCGGCCCTGGTGACGGATGACCAGACCTGGGTGAACGAAATCGGACGCCGTCTTGGCCTGGACGAGGAGACGCTCCGCGTGCATCCGATGCGCCACGTCCTAACCATGGCCGTCGGTGTCAGCCAACCGCTGCGCGTGAACACCTATCGCGTTCCCATGGAACCGGGTGCGACCGTTCTGCTGTGCAGCGACGGGCTGCACGGCGTGGTGCCGGACACGACGATGGCCGGGCATCTGGGCCGGCCGGAAGTGCCGCTTGACCGGCAGTGCCAGGAGTTGATCGAAGAGGCGCGCCAGGCGGGCGGTCCGGACAACATCACGGCTGTGCTGTTGCGTGTCGCCTAGGCGCCGGCGGACTCAGTAGAACGTCGAATCATCATCGACGCGGCTGAAGTGTTCCTGCCAGTTCGCGCCGCTGTCTCCACTGCGATTGTGGTACGGCAGCATGTTTTCACCGATCCCAAACAGGTGGATGACGTCGCCGGAGCGGCTCATCGTTGCCGCAGGCCCGGAAAGGAAAGTTCCCGTGGGGATCTGTGACCATCCTGCCCAGGAGTTTCCGGAATCGTCCGACCAGGCGCGCCAGATGCGCTTGTCCTGACCACGCCCGAAGACGCGCACCCGTTTGCCGTCATCGCTGGACACGACCGCCGGCGCCGACGTCAGCAGACCTTGCAGAATCGGGCTCCACGCGACCTGCCAGTTCATTCCGCCGTCAGTGGAAAGGGCCCGCCACGCGCGGTTGTCCGTGCCGGTGGCCACCACGGAGATCCGCATGCCGTCTGCCGTGCAGCAGGCCGACGGAGCGGATTGGAAGACACCTTGCCCGATGGGCCACCATCCGGCAAAGGAACCTCCCCCGTTTGTCGAGCGGGCAAACCAGATCCGGTCATCCTTGCCCCTGCCGAACACGTAGACGCGCTTCCCGTCATTGGAGCAGATCACCGCCGGTGCGGACCGGAACACGCCATGCTCCATCTCCGCCCACGCCACCGCCCAGTCCGTACCGGCGTTGTTGGAGAATGCCCGCCAGAAGCGAGAGTTCTGGCCGCGTCCCACGACGTGGATCTGCTTGCCGTCGGCCGACATCGCAACGGAAGGGCCGGAGGTGAAGGTCCCGGAGCCGATGCGCTTGTTGTTGCTCCACTCGCCTCCGCTGCGCCAGTACCGGTAGAAGCCGTCCAGCACCGTGTCGCGCCCCACCAGGATGACGCGATTGTCGTCCTGCGCGGCTCCGAGCTGCGTCCAGCCGCCGGCATTCTTCAACGAGCAGTGGCCCTTGACGCGGTAGTGTCCCGGCGTGTCCTCTTCGCCCTTCTTCAAGTCCAGCGTGAAATCGATGCGGTGATCGGGCTCCGCCAGCAGCTGCGGCAGGAAGTAGGGACCCGCCAGCCCGTGACCGATGAAATCGTCCCGGTCGCCCACAATGGCGAACAGAGGATTGACGAAGATGGCGGCAACGACGCTGGGGATGATTTTCTCCGTCAGCAGGTCAATGATGACTTCGCGCAGACGCTCGACCGAGACGAAGCTTTGGAAGTCGACGTCAGCGGCGCAGTTGGCCGGGTCCGCCAGGCACTCTCGCACAAGACGCCGCAATCCATTGGTGAGCTGCCGGTCGATCTCCGTGCGAGCCGCGCGACGGGCTTCCTCCATCGCGTCGGTGGAAGGGAACATGTCCTCCTCCCAGGCGACCACAAGTCCCGCGACACACATCTGTGGAACGACCTGGTGCATCAAGTTGCCCTGTTCGAGCACCGCCTCCCACTTACCCACCTTGTGCGGGATGGTGTGCGGCGCGTCCGAGACCTCCGCCTCGTCGTCCGGAAGGTTCAGGTTGCCGTGGCTGCCGGCCGGCGAGACCACGTGGACATTGGTGTTGTCCGGCTGGAACAGATCGAGGACGGTCCCATCCAGCTTCACGAAGAAGGTCCAGATGTAAGGTTCGTCTACGTTCTCGTTCTGCTGAATGACGTCGAAGGTGTCGAACTTGAGTGTGATTTCTGCCGGCTTCATCGTTACCCCCGGCGGACACTATCACGAATTGCGCGGGCGAACAAGGCCAGCCCCTCCAGGAGACTGTTGGAGGCGCGCTGCGGGCGCTCAAACGTCTAGAGGGCCTTCGCCGGCGGATAGCTGCCGAGCACGCGGAGGAGGCTGGAGACTTCGCCGAGGTGACGAAGGGCGTTCCCCACACGCTCCTCCTCGACATGCCCGAGCAGGTCGATGTAGAACAGGTACTCCCAGGGACGTCCGCGCATCGGTCGGGACTCAATCTTCGTCAGGCTGATATCCCGGAGTGCCAAAGCGCTTAAGGCCCGGAACAATGATCCGGGCTCATTGGCAGTGTGAAACACCAGCGAAGTCTTTGCCGGTCCGGAAAAACGAGCGGGCTTCTCTCGTCCCTTCCGCAGAAGGAAGAACCGGGTGTAGTTCTGCCGGTCGTCTTCAATCGACTTCTTGAGAATCTTCGCCCCGTAGGTGTCCGCCGCAGCGGAGGAAGCAATTGCCGCCGCGTGGGGCAACCGGCGCTCCATCAGCATCTTCACACTGCCCGCCGTATCGTAAAACGATTGTTTTCGAATGTCGGAATAAGTCGAGAAGAATTTCAGGCACTGATTCAGCGCGACCGGATGGGAATACACTTCGCGAACGTCGCGGAAGCGGACTCCGGGAGGCGCGATCAGGTTGTGGACGATGCGAACACTCGTTTCCGCAACGATTCGGACATCGAAATGAAGCAGATGGTCGTAGTTTTCATGCACGGATCCATGCAAGGTGTTCTCGATCGGAATGGCAGCGCCGGTGGCCTTGCCGGCGGTGAGCGCCGAGAACACCTGATCAAACCGCTCACAGGGCAGCAACTTCACCGCGTCGCCCGCCAATTGACGGGCCGCGATCTGGCTGAAGGCCCCGAGCTCTCCCTGGAAGGCGATCAACTCGCCGCTTTTTATCATGAAGGATCCCAACGTTTCGCGTCCGGGGCGGGGAGGTCCAACAGGTCCATCACCCGTTCCACGCAGTGGTCGACAAGGTCCATGACGGTTTCCGGCTTGTGATAGAAGCCGGGCACGGGCGGGGCGACAATCGCACCCATCTCCGCAAGGGCGGTCATCGTCCGTAAGTGCCCCAAATGGAAGGGCATCTCGCGCACCATCAGGATCAGCCGGCGCCGCTCCTTGAGGGTCACATCCGCCGCGCGGACCAGAAGGTTGGAACTCACGCCGGTGGCGATCGCCGCCATCGAGTGGATGGAGCAGGGCGCCACGACCATGCCCGCGGTCCGGAACGAGCCGCTGGCGAGGCGGCAGCCGATGTCCTCCAGGGGGTAGCTGTGGTGCGCAAGTGCTTTGAAATCAGCGGCGCGCTTTCCCATCTCGAGATACGCCGTCCGCTCTCCGCTTCGGGTGAGGATCAGGTGCGTCTCGACGGCGGGCTGCTCCCGGAGCTTTTCGAGCAGGCGATAGCCGTAGATCGCGCCGCTTGCGCCGGAGACGGCGACCACAATCCGATGCGGTCCGGTCACTGGCTTGCCGCCGATCGCGGCCTTGTTCCGAATTCGGAACGAAACAGCCCGAAAAACTCTTGCAGGAGCAAAAATCGCCTGCTACCATCGGTGGGCAAGTATGGGGGGAGGGGATCCCCTCGGAATTCCAATGCCTTCATCGTCTCCAAACGCTGCTGCTCACTCGGCCACGCATCATAGCACGGAGGAAGCGGGCCAGCGCCTGAAGCGGGCTCGGGAGAAACTGAACCTCCGCTACCGCGACGTCGAAGAGCAAAGCCAACGGATCGCCGAGAAGCGCAAGAGCGATGAGTTCGCCATCGCGCTGAGCCGCCTGGCCGATATCGAAAATCGGGGTACTGTCCCGAGCATCTACCGGCTCTATTCCCTCTGCGCCATCTACCGCCTGGACCCGGCGGAGGTGCTCAGCTGGTATGGCGTGCACCTGTCGGAGATCGCCTCCGATGCGCTGGCGGGCGAAGTCAGCAGCACCCATGCGCTCGGCTTTCAGAACGTCCACTATGGCGAAATCGCAATTCCCGTCGCCGTTGACCCGGTGGTCGATGTCAAGAAGACGAGCTATCTGAGCCGGTTGATTCAGCGATGGGGCAAACTGCCGATGCTGTTGCTGGACCAGATGGATACCAAGGCGCACCGCTACGGGCTAATTGGCGAGGACGACTATTCGATGTCGCCGATTCTGCCGCCGGGTTCGCTGGTGATGATCGACGAATCGAAGCGCCGGATTGCTCCCGGACCGTGGCGCACGGAGCAGGAACGACCCATTTATTTCCTTGAGAATCGCGAAGGCTGGCTCTGCGGATGGTGCACGCAGTCCGCCGCCGGCATCTCGGTTCAGTTCCATCCTGCTTCCGGACAGGCGCCGCAGTGGTTTACTTCCGGTCAGATTTCGGTGCTAGGCCAAGTGACCGGCGTCGCGATGCATCTGGACCGTGCCCGTCTTCGTTCCTGATCAGATCCACCAGCGTTTCGAGCGTGTGAAGGAAGTGCATCCGCTCCGGATTGCCGGCGGAGGAGGGAATGAAGTTCCGGTACGGCGCCAGGCGGTGCCAGGTCTGGAGCGTCCCGCGGCGCGGCGTCCCTAAACCGGCCAGATACAACTCCAGGTCCGCCCGATGTTGCTCCATGGACGCGCCCAGCCAGTCAGCAAATGCCTGAATGTGCGCTTCCCGAAGAGCGCGCTCGGCTTCTTCCTCGCCGAACATGAGACCCAGGCCGTGATGAGAGTACCGGTCGGTATTGGCGTCGCGCAAGGCCGCCAGGCAGACCAATCGCCCCAAAAGCGTGGGAATGGGCGAGAGGGTGCGGCTCCACAGGTCGGCGTATGCACTGCGGTCCCACAGAACCTGTTGGACGCTCTCGCTCATGGCAACGCTTAGCATTTTACACGATGCTCCAGCTTTGCGGCCCATTTTGAAAGCGGGGCAGTACTGTACATAAGGTTCTACGTTCTTTGAACGGAACGATTGCGGCAATTCTCACGTTCATCTCAGCAAAATCACGTAGTCTCGTCGATGTCAGCAGTACGAAAACAGTGATTTCGCTCAGGAGAAAATCTCAAATGATTAAGAAAATGATTGCTCTCGTCGTCCTCACCCTCGGCCTGATGACCGCGAACGCGTGGGACATTCCGTTCCCGGAGTGCTACCCCTGCCCGCGGAGCAACTAGTCAAATCGCGGGCAATCGCCTGCAATCGCCGCCTGCCATCGCGGCATTTGACGACATGGGTATTCCGGCAGCGGAGCGGTCTGCTACCATCAGGAGACTCTCGGTGGATCTGGGAGTTGAGGAAAGCAGACC
>CAYNDS010000112.1:0-14384 GCA_964395885.1 uncultured Solibacteraceae bacterium
GACCGCCGCCCCGCCGTCTCCCACCTCGGCATCCGCAACCCCGGCTACGTCGGCAATCTCCAGATGGGCTCGGCCAGTCTGATTGACGAACCGTCCGAAGCGCAACTCACGCAGATGACTGCCACCGTCCGCTCCAACTCGCCCTACTCGACGCGTGTCGAGCGCGGCGTCGAGGAGACCAGCCCCTACCTGCCGCGCAACGGCGGCGGACCCATCGAGCATGTGATCTACATCGTGAAGGAGAACCGCACCTACGACCAGGTGCTCGGCGACCTCGGCATCGGCAACGGCGATGCCTCGTTGACGCTCTTCGGCGAGGAGTCCTCACCCAACCACCGCAAACTGGCGCGCGAGTTCGTCCTCCTCGACAACTTCTACGTCAACGCCGATGTCAGCGCCGATGGCCATAACTGGTCGTCAGCGGCAATTGCCTCCGACTACGTCCAGAAGATGTGGCCGAACAGCTATGCCGGGCGCCGCAAGCACTATGACTATGAGGGCGGGGAACCGGCAGCTCTTCCCCCGGCAGGCTATCTCTGGAACAATGCCCTGGCGCGCGGCATTTCGCTGCGCAACTACGGCTGGTGGGTGCAGAACAAGCCGCAAGCGGCGCCTCCCGGTCAGGACCAGTTGGACGCCATTCGCGACCCGGCGCTCGCGCCGCACACCAACCGCGCCTTCCGCGGCTTCGACATGGACTACACCGACGTCGACCGCGTTCGCGTTTTCCTGACCGACCTCGTGCAATTTGAACGCGACAACAAGATGCCGCAGTTGATCCTGCTGCGCATCGGCAATGACCACACCTCCGGCACTGCGGCCGGCAAGCTCTCGCCCAAGGCCGCCATGGCCGACAATGACCTCGCGCTCGGCATGTTGGTCGAAGCCGTTTCGAAGTCGAAGTTCTGGCCCAAGACCGCGATCTTCGTGCTCGAGGACGATGCCCAGAATGGTCCGGATCACGTCGACTCGCACCGCTCCCCCGCGTTCCTGATTTCGCCCTACACGCGCGGGCGCGGCATCGACTCGACGATGTACAACACCACGTCGATGCTTCGCACGATGGAGCGCATTCTCAACCTCGCGCCCATGACCCACTTCGACGCCTCGGCGCAGCTTATGATTCCGGCCCTCAAGCAGCCGGACAACTCGCCCTTCGCGCACGTGGTTCCCAAGCAGTCCCTGACCGAACGCAACCCCCAGGGCGCGCTCGGAGCGGAGGCCTCCGCCCGCATGGACTTCGACGAAGCGGACCGCATTGACGACGACGAGCTGAACGAGATTCTGTGGCGCGCCATCAAGAAGACGGAGCCGCCCGCCCCGCGCCGCAGCATCTTCAGCCGCTGAGCGAGGCATTGACGTCCAAAACAATTTGCCGCATCTTTGTTATGCTGATCGGCAAGCGCCCCATGCTCAAAGCACGCAAACCCGCCCCCGAGCCGCCCGTTGAAGGCGAGCGACGCTTTGCCTCGAGCGAGGTCTCGCGCCTGAGCGGCGTCAGCCTCCGGCAACTGCAATGGTGGGATGAGCGCAAAGTGGTCACGCCCCGTCATGAAGGCCACCGGCGTCTGTATTCTCCCGAGGATGTGCTCGAAATCGGCGTCATCGCCGAACTGCGGCGCAAGGGCTTCTCGCTGCAGAAGATCCGCCGTGTGCTGCGCTTCCTGCAGCGGGAGCACGGCAAGCGCTTGAGCGAACTCTCGCTCTCCGATAGCGACCTGCACCTGCTCACCGACGGCAAGAGCATCTACCTGGAGCAGGACAGCAACCGGATCGTTGACCTGATGAAGAATTCCCGCCAGCCGATGTTTCTGGTCTGCGTTTCGGACCAGGCGCGGCGCATTACCGCGACGGTGGACCGCCCGGCGCGCAAGCCTGCGGGCACGGCACAGGCGCTGGCGCGGCGCGCTGCTCGCTCCGGCTGAAGACCGGTCAGTTGTAACTGGCAAAGGCGCGGCGAAGCGCCTTCAACTGCTTTTCTACCAGCTCCCGGTCGGGTGAATCCCCGGACACCGCCAGCCACCGCTCCAGGTCCTTGGCTGCGTCGCCAAAGCGCTTCCGTTCGGAATTGAGGCGGGCACGCTCCCGCAGGTACTCCACCGCCGGAGCGCCCTCCATCATGAGGTCCAGTACCTGAATCGCTTTCGCGAACTGCCGCTTGCTGTTGTAGATCGCGCGCAGGTTGTTCAGCATGCGCAGGGCAATGTGCTGCCGCGTGGCGGGCGTGAAGAACTGCTCTTCATCGCGCACGTCGACGCCCGACACGCTCTCGGCAAGCGCTGCCGCTTCCTCCCGGGAGAGCAGTTGCCCTTCGTTGTAGCAGTCGATGTAGACCGGGAAGCCCGCTTCGCGCGAGACCAGCACAAAGTGCCCCGGCAGCCCGACGCCTTCCAGTGTCCGCCCGGCGCGCCGCGCCACTTCAATGGCCAGAACGGAGAGCGAGATCGGGATGCCGAGCTTCGTCTCCAGCACGTGGTTCAGGCAGCTGTTGCGCGGGTTGTAGTAGTCGTCCTTGTTGCCGGTGAAGCCCTGCTCTTCAAAGAGAAGCCGCTTCAGTTCGCTCAGGAAGCTGAACTGCGATTCCGACAGCGGCGCCCGCCGAAGGAGTTCCCCGCCCAAGCCGTCCAACTGAACCAGTGCCGATGCAGGGTCCAGGTCCGGATACTCCAGACGTGCCAAGTCCAGCGCCGCCGCATCCAACTCTCCGGCGCCGCCCGCCAGCACTGATCGCAAGGTATCCAAACTCCTAAAATATCAGTCGTGCCGAAGCCGATCTACTCGGGCGCGTTTCTGCGCGGCGGCCGCGTGGAGCCGTGGGGGCCGCCGGTGTCCTTCGCCTGCGTGTGGAATGGCGCGCGCGTGGAGGAGCGCGAAGGCACCCTGCGCGCCGGCACTTCCGTCATCGACACCGGCAGTCAGGTCATCGATGCCGCGCCCGCCACCCTCTTTGGACGAAGCGGTCTGCTGGCTGTTCAGCGGGGGATGCAGCTGCGCTTTTATGAGCCGCCGGACCAGGGCGCTTCCCCGCGCTGGCCGTACCGAGAGATCTACTCCTTCTACACGGCCTCGGAGCAGGGCGGTCTGCTGCTGCATGACTTTGACGGCGATGGCCTCGCGGAGATCTTTTGCGGCAACTACTGGCTGAAGGCGCCTCCGCATTTCGATCAGCCCTGGCGGCTCTTCGCGATCAATCTGTTCCATGAGGATCCGCTGTCGGCTTCGGCGCGCCTGCTGTGGCACGACGGACGCCTTCTCTGGCTGGAATCCAAGCGTCCCCGGGCGCGCGCGGTCTGGTTTCGGCCGGGCGACGACCCGCGTCAGTTGTGGATCGCGGAGCCGGTCCGCCTTCCACTGGACTACCCGCGCGGCGTCGCGCTGCACGAGGGCGAGATCTACATCGGCGACGCGCACGGAGTGACGCGCCTGCGCGATGGGCAGCGCATTGCCGCCGGCCGCGTCGTGGAGTTGCTCTCCACCCCTTCCGGTCTGGCCGTAGTGTCGCCTACTTCGATCCGGACGATCCGCCCCTGAGGTAGGCATCGTCGCCCCGCTTCCAATCCTCGCGCCCGGGCGCGAACAGGTCGATCACGTCCGTGTCGTCCAGGCACTCCACCGAGTGCGGCACCATGGACGGAACGACGAAGATCTGCCCGGTGGAGACTTCCGTCCGCGCATCGGGGGTGACGAAGATCAGGCGGCCGGATACCACCATGCTGATCTGCTCGTTGTCGTGATGGTGCGTCGGGACGACAGCGCCGGCCTTGAGAGCGAGACGAGCAACCGTCATCCGGTCCGTGTGCAGCACGCGGCGGGCGGCTTGCGGGTTCAGTACCTCTTCAGCGAGCGTCGACCAATCGAAGTGGGGCATGGCTTCCTTGGCGATTGTAGGATGAAATGGTGAGCATGATCACCGCGCCGGATCTGGCGCTGGACAAGGGCATCGGCGCGATTATCCGGACACCGCAGTCCCCCGACTTGATCGATGGTGTGCTCGTAGAGCCCTACGCGCTGTGGCCGGACGACCGCGGCTACTTCCTGGAAGTGCTGCGCTTCGGTCAGGGGGCGGCCAAGCACTTCCCGGCTTCTTCCACCCAGGTTTCGGCGGCGCTCAGCCATCCGGGCACGATCAAGGCGTTTCACATCCACCAGCGGCAGACCGATTTCTGGGCTCCCGCGATGGGGATGCTGCAGGTGGCACTGGTGGATCTTCGCGAAGATTCCCGCACCTATGGTGTCCGCAACACGCTCTACTGCGGCGTTCTGAAGCCCTGGCAACTGCTGATCCCGCCCGGCGTGGCGCACGGCTACAAGGTCATCGGCACGGAACCCGCGCTTCTGGTCTATGTGACGGACCGGTTCTACGACCCTTCGGATGAGGGCCGCATTGCGTACGACGATCCCCGCATCGCCTACGACTGGGAGACGCAGCACAAGTGAAACTACTCGTAACCGGGGGCGCGGGCTTCATCGGCTCGGCCTTCATTCGCACGACGCTCGACGCCTGGCCCGACTGCCGGATCGTCAACGTCGACAAGCTCACCTACGCCGGCAACCTCGAGAACCTGCAACCCGTGGCGCACGACGCGCGCTACACGTTCGAGCGCGTTGATATCTGCGATGCCGCGGAATTGGAGCGTGTGTGGCAGAAGCATCAGCCGTCGGCGGTGGTGCACTTCGCGGCGGAGTCTCATGTCGATCGCAGTATCCATTCGCCAGCGCCCGTCATTCAGACGAACCTCGTCGGGACATTCACGCTGCTCGACGCCGCGCGGCGGCTCGGTATTGAGCGCTTCCTGCATGTGTCAACGGACGAAGTGTACGGCTCGATTCCAGAGCCGCACGAAGCCACCGAGTCCGACCCGCTGCACACGTCGAGTCCGTACTCGGCGTCCAAGGCGGGCTCCGATCTGCTGGCGCTCAGCTACGCCACCACCTTCAAGCTGCCGGTGACCGTCACGCGCGCTTCGAACAACTATGGGCCGTATCAGTTTCCGGAGAAGCTGATCCCGCTGATGATCTCGAATGCGCTGGAGGACAAGCCGTTGCCGGTCTACGGAGACGGGATGCAGGTGCGGGACTGGCTGTATGTCGACGATCATGCTTCGGCCATTCGCGCTGCATTGACGCAGGGGCGCGCCGGCGAGGTCTACAACATTGGCGGCAGCCGGTCTCTTCCGAACATCGAGGTCGTGAAGCGGATTCTGGAGGCGACCGGCAAGCCCGAATCCCTGATCCGTTACGTGACGGACCGTCCGGGACACGATCGCCGCTACGCGCTGTCGAGCGAAAAGATCGAGCACGAAACGGGCTGGAAGCCGGCCATGGCATTTGAAGAAGGCCTGGCGCGAACGGTTGCCTGGTATCGCGAGAACGGCGCCTGGGTGGCGCGCGTGAAGTCGGGCGAGTATCAGTCCTTCTACGAAGCGAACTACGCCGCGCGGTAGCTATTCGAGCGGGAGCGTGAAGTAGAAGGTGGCTCCCTTGCCGCTGTCCGAGGCGACCCAGATGCGTCCGTGATAGCGGGCGACGATCTTCGCGCAGATGGCCAGTCCGATGCCAGTGCCGGGAATTGATTTATCCAGCCGCCGGAAGACGCCGAAGATTCGGGAGTGATGCTCCGGCTCGATTCCCCGGCCGTTATCGCGCACCCAGTAGACGAGTTCGCTTCCGCGGCGTTCTCCGCCCACTTCGATGCGCAGCGGAGCGGAGCCGCGATATTTGATCGCGTTGCTGAGCAGATTCTGAAAGAGTTGCTGCACGTGGACGCGAGCTGCCTTCGCCGCCGGCAGCCTGCCGATCTGCACCTGCCCTTGCGCCTGCCGGATTGGGACGGCCAAGTCCTCCAGCGTGTCCTGGACGATGCGGTCCACGTCCAGCCAGTCCCGCTCCACGGTTTCGCCGCCGGCGTGGGTGAAGGCAAGCAGGTCCTTGAGCAGAGCTTGCAGCCGCCCGGCTCCATTGCGAATCGTGTCCAGGTACCGTTCGAGATCGGCGGTGTAGGCGTGGGGATGGTCCTGCCGCTCCCGGGTGATCAGTTGCGAATAGAGCGAGATGACGCGCGCCGGTTCCTGCAGGTCGTGCGCCACCGCCCAGGCGAACTGCCCCAATTCCTGATTGGCCTGCAGTAGAGATCGGTTAGCCGCCTCGAGTTGTTGTTCCTGTAGCCGGCGGTCCGTGATGTCCACGTTAATGCCGAGCGCGCGGACGGCCCTGCCGCCGTCATCGAACAGGAACTCACCACGGCCCAGGAGCCAGCGCACCGCACCGTCGGGGCGAATGATGCGGAACTCTTCACTCCAGCGAATGCGTTCCGTGATGCACCGCTCCACCTGGGTTGCGATCCGGTCCCGGTCATCGGGGTGCACCAATTTTTGCCACTGCGCCAGGTTGAGTTCCGTCCCGTCGGGAAGGCCGAACAACTGAGAAAAGCTGCCGGAATAGACGATGTGGTCGCGCGGAATGTCCCAATCCCAAGTAGCAATCCCAGCCGCGTTCTGCACCAGGGACAGGCGCTCCAGCGTGTCCTGCAGCATCCGCTGGTGGCGCCGTTGGTCTGTCACCTCCTCCGCCACGACGTTGATACCGGCCACTCCTCCGTCGGGGCCGTGGTGTGGAAGCCAGCTTTCCACCCAGGTGCGGGTGACGCCGGGCTGTGCGGGCGTCACGCCCACAATCTCGATCTTGCGAACCTCTTTGCCGGTCTCGATGATCTCGCGGAACTGCGGCTCGACGGCATCGGCCAGTTCGGGAAGAACCTCCCGCACGGTGCGCCCCAGATGGTCCGCCTCGGGCAGGCCGTTGATCTCCGCCAGGCGCGCGTTGATGCGGCGGTAGCGGAGATCCCGATCGATGTAGCACAATCCCACGCCCGCATTGGCATAGATCGACTGTAGTTCCGAAAGCTGCTGGCGAAGCTGCTCCTGGCTTTCGCGGAACTCCTGCTCCAGCTTGTGCGCCGCCGTGACGTCGGTGGAGACGCCGATGAGCTCGGTGAGTTCGCCGGAGGAGTTGAACCGGCCGCGGGCGATCTCCTCAATCTGGCACCGCCGTCCGTCAACCACAACAGAGTAATGGGAACGATAGATCGGGTTCGAAGGCGAGAGACTTCGGATCGCCCCCAAGAGCTGGTCTTGCGCGGTGGACTCGAGAAGCGTCAAGAAGTCGTTGCCCCCACACTTCGACTCTGGCAGCGGCAGGATGTCCTGCCAGCCGGATGATCGTTCCACGCGGTCAGTGGCCAAGTCCCAGCGGAAGGCGTAGCTCTTGCTCAGTGCCAGTGCGTCATCCAACTGTGCGATGGTCCGTCGCAGGGTGTCTTCGGCCTGGTGGCGACGCGTGATGTCGAACACCACGCCAAACATTCGTCCGGGTTCGGAAGATCCGTTCATCAGCAGCCAGACTTCTGAGCCATCGGGCCGCCGCACCCGACCTTCGAATTCAAAGCAGGACATGGTGGCCGCCGCTTGCTGGATCTGTTCACGGAGCGGGGCCAGATCGTCCGGGTGGATGCGGCTCCAGACGTCTTCCAGCGTCACGGGCGACTGTCCGAAGCCGAACAGGTCCCGCAGGCGTTGCGAACACGTGACCGCGCGCGTGGACAGGTCCAACTCCCAGAAGCCGACCCCCGCCAGCGACCCGGCGCGCCGCGTCCGATCTTCGGAGAGCATCAGTTCCTCCCGCAGACGATGCTCCGCGGAGATGTCGCGGCTGACGCCGACGATCCCGACGATCTTTCCTTGCTCGTCGGACAACGGCGTGTCGACGACGTGGACCCAGAAACGGTTGCCGTTGCGATGCTGGACCTCGAAGTCCCCCTCCCAGGGGCGTCCTTGCAGAAGATCTTCGAAAATCCGCGACGCCTCACCGAGAGAGAGGGAGGAGGGTGTGATTTCCAGAATGCTACGGCCGATGACTTCTTCGGCGCGCCACCCGTAAAGCGCCTCCGCCGCGCCGCCCCAACTGGTGATCGCGCCGTCCAGGGAGGTCGTGATGACGGCGTGACCCGTCTGCAGTAGCAGCTTGCTCAGGTCGATCGATGACGTGCTGGTGTGACCGGTCAGGTGAATCCCCGATCCTATTTCGCCCATGTTGACGGAACTGTCTTCAGTGTATCCCCGCGTCTCGAAAGAATGTGTTGATTGGGCACAAGTTAACATGCTCGGCCGCAGCGGAACTGTGATAAGACTGGCAGCATGCATTGGTCGAACTCTCGACGCGACTTCCTGCGGATGGTGGCCGGCACGGCCGCTGCGCCGCTTCTTCCCGCGGCTCCGGCAAAGCGCTCGGCGACCGACTGGGTGAAACTCGGCAAGACGGGCGTCGATGTGACGCGCCTCGCCTTCGGCACGGGCACCATGGGCGGCCGCGTGCAGCGAGAACTCGGGCAGGCGGAGTTCACGCGCCTGGTCCGTCACGCCTACGACCGCGGCGTCCGGTTCTTTGAGTCCGCCGACGCCTACGACCAGATGCACGAGATGCTCGCCGAGGCCCTCAAGGGCTTGCCGCGCGAGAGCTACCGGCTGATGACGAAGTTCCGTTTCCGAGAGCGGGACAAACCGTTTGAAACGATCGACCGCTTCCGCCGGGAGATGAACACGGACTACTTCGACATCCTGCTGATTCACGTGGTCCGGTCTCCCAACTGGGCCACGGAACTGGAACCGTTGCGGGATGCGTTTTCCGAAGCCAAGCACCGGCAGATCATCCGCAGCCATGGCGCTTCCTGCCACGGGCTGCAGCCGCTGCGCGCCTATCCGTCTACGCCCTGGCTGGATGTGGCATTGAACCGCATCAACCACAGCGGCATGCGGATGGACAATCCGCAGGGCGATGACAAGGCGATGGGTGACGTCGATGAAGTGACGAGTCTGTTACGGCAGACCCGTCAGCAGGGCACCGGCATGCTGGGCATGAAGATCATCGGCGAAGGGGCGTTCAACGATCCGGAGCAGCGGGACAAGTCGTTCCGCTTCGTGATGAAGTCCGGCCTGGTGGACGCCGTGACGATTGGCTTCAAGTCGCCCGCGGAGATCGACGAAGCCATTGAGCGGATGAACAAACATTTGAATTCGTAGGAACAATCTTTCACGAGATTGTCAGCCCACTGAGATCGGCGTCACACATTAGTCGCCGATACTTTGGGGCTATGAACTCAGGGTTTCGGGGGGCCTGTCTCGGGCTCTTCCTCGCGATTTCCGCGCATGCACAGTCGACCTTCGGCACCATTACCGGTACCGTTGTGGACCCGTCGGGCTCGGCGGTGCAGGGGGCGCAGGTCATTGTTCGGGAGCAGCGCAGCCGCGTCGAGTTCCGGGTGAACTCGGGCGTGGACGGCACGTTCGTGGCGCCCAACCTGACCGCCGGCACCTATGGTGTGGAAGCGGGGGCGTCGGGCTTTGCCGGGTCAGAACCGGTGCTGGTGGAGCTGCTGGCACGGCAGATCGCGCGTGTCGAAATCAAGCTGGCGGTTGCGGCCACGGCAACCAGCTTGACTGTCGAAGCGGCGCCGCTTGCCATCACGACGGATTCGCCGACCATTTCCGATTCGCGATCGGGACGTGCGATCAATGAGCTGGCGCTGAATTTTCGCGCTTCCGCCTCGACGTCGCCGATCAGTGTCGCGACGCTCTCGCCCGGTGTGCAGCAGGATCGCGGCGGCAATATCTCCGTCGCGGGCGCCATGCCGTACATGACGCAGTACTCCGTGGATGGGGTGTCGACGCAGTTGGTGCGATCCGGCGGACCGGTCCGCGACATGTTCCCGTCCGTCGAAGCGATCGGCGAGTTTCAGGTCAACTCCTCGAACAACAATGCCGAGTTTGCCCAGGCAACGGACATCACCACCACGTCACGATCCGGCGGCAACGACTACACGGGCAACGCCTACTGGTTTCATCAGAACCGCGCGCTGAATGCGACAAATCCGTTCGCTCCCGCAAACCCGGCCCGCCCGGGCACCCGCCTGAAGCCGGCGCTGGTGGCCAACACGTTCGGGGGCACGCTTGGCGGTCCGGTTCTGATCCCGCGCCTCTACAACGGTCGCAACAAGACGTTCTTCTTCTTCAATGCCGAAGGCGTGCGGCGCGCCAGCCAGACGACTCTGAATCAGACCGTGCCGTCGGATGCGTTTCGAAGCGGCGACCTGTCGAGCATCACGACGCCGATCCTCAATCCGTTCACGCGGGCGCCTTTCCCGAACAACCAGATTCCGGTCAACCCGGCATCGGCGCGCGTGCTGAACCTGCTCTATGTGCGTCAAAACCAGCCGACCGGCGCGCGGGTTACGCCGAACTTCGTCGCCAACATCGCCACGCCGTACGTGCAGAACGGCTTCGACCTGCGCGGGGATCACTACCTCACGTCGAAGCAGCGAGTGTTCGCCCGCTTTTCGTACAAGGATTTGAATAGCCAGGGGACGGACGGCTCGGCTGGTTACAACACGCTGGCCGGGACTTACTCGAATCCGGTGAAGATCCGCAACCTTGCGGGCAGCCACAACTGGACGGTCTCGCCGAGTGTGATCAACGAATTCCGCGCCGGCTTCTCGTTTGCGAACTCGGCGTTCACCTATCCGCTGGCGGCGCAAGGCGGCGACATCGTCCGCCAGATCGGGATTACGGGCTTGCCGCCCACGCCTGCCTCCGGCGGACTGCCGAACTTCAGCTTCACCGATGGGACGTTCATTTCCACCAGCCCGGGGCGTCCGCGGCAGATCGACAACAAAACCTATCAGTTCAGCAACAACCTGACGTGGGTGAAGGGCAAGCACACGTTCAAGTTCGGCTACGACTGGCAGCGCCTGGCATTCCGCGACATTCTCACCTTCTTTGCCGGCGACGAGTTCGGTGAGTATTTCCACACCGGCCAGATCACCGGCAATGCTTTCGCCGAGTTTCTGCTGGGCATCCCGTCGGCGACGACATACGCCCGAAACGGCCCTGATCCGAACCCGTTCAGCTTCAACCACGCCTGGTATGCGCAAGACGAGTGGCGCGTGAACTCCAAGCTGACGCTGACCTATGGCGTGCGCTATGAGCTCCATCCGCCGTTCGACGACAAGACGAAGCAGCTGGCCAACTTCGACCGCTTCACCCGGGGCGGGCGGGTGATCGTGCAGGGCGAGCAGGGCCTGCAGCAGGTGGCCCCGACCTTCCGCCGGTCGATCGGTTCGACACCCATCCTGACGAATGATCAGGCCGGCCTGCCAGTCGGTTTGCGAGACCTGTACCCGTACAACATCAACCCGCGTGTCGGCTTCGCCTTCCGGCCCTTCTCGAACAACAAGACGGTGATCCGCGGCGGCATCGGCATCTACACCGTGACGGTGCTGGGCAGCGTCCTGTACTCGCTGGCAGGTGTGGCCACCTCCGACGCTCCGGTGTTCCAACAGGGGCCCACCCCCACCGGCTTTGCCCTGCAGTTCCCGAATGTGTTTCCGACGACGGCGGCGGGACCGGCAGGCATCCCCGACTATCGCCGCGCGAATCAGGTGGACCTGAAGGATCCACGCAACTACCAGTGGAACTTCACCATCGAGCGGGAGCTGGGCTTCCAGACCGGGCTGCGCCTGACCTACAACGGATCGCGGACGCTCGATCTCGTCCACAGCCCCGATCTGAATCAGATTCCCGCCAACACGCAGGGCTACGCGGCGCTGGCCAACACGCGTCCGTTCCCGAACTTCAACGCCGTCCTGACGCGGGACAACGGCCCGAGTGCCAAGTTTCATGCGCTCACGGTGGAAGTCTCGCGGCGATTCTCTCGCGGGCTCTCTTTCCAGAACTCCTATGCCTGGTCCAAGAACCTGTCCAACGCGCTTGGCCCGGCGCCGACGAACTTCAGCGCCGAGAATGGACCGACCACCCTCGACCGCTTTGGGATCCGCAGCGACTACGGCAATGTCCCCTTCACGCGCCGCCATCGTTGGGTCACCAGCGCGCTCTGGGAGATTCCGGTCGGCAAGGGGCGGCGCTTCCTGGCCAACAATCCGGTGGCGGATCTGGCTGTCGGCGGTTGGCAGCTCAGTGGCATTCTGACGCTGCAAACTGGTCCGTTCCTCACCCCGACGTTTACGGGCACGGACCCGAGCGGAACGGGCGTGCTGGTGCGCGGCGTGACCACGACGCAGCGGCCGGACCGCATCGGCGACGGCAACCTCGACAATCCCACACCAACCCGCTACTTCGATCTCGGCGCCTTTGTCCGTCCGGCGAACAACATCGGCCGCTTTGGGAACGCTGGGGTGGGCATCCTGCGCGGACCGGGAACACAGGTGTTTTCGCTCTCCGCCGCCAAGCAGTTCACACTCGCCGAAAGGCTGAAGCTCCGCTACGAAGCGACGTTCGCGAATCTGTTCAACCGGCAGAACTACGACGTGCCGACGACGCTGAATATACAGTCGGCCAACTTTGGACGGATCGTCTCGACGCTGCCGGTGGACCTCGGTGGTCCGCGGACGATTCAGATGTCGCTGCGCCTGTTGTTCTAGGTCAGTCGCCGTCGCGGTGCACGGTGTCGATGGAAAAGGCCGGCAGGCAGATGGCGATGTACTCGCAGCCCGCCGGATAGGGGGTGGAATAGCGAATCCACTCCCCTGCATGCGTTTGGATGGCTTGCCCGGCGTTCACCTCGGTCATTCCGCCTTCATGCTCCACACACATGGTCCCGTTCAGCACCAGCGTGTATTCGTCAAACTCGGGCCGCTGGCCAGGCTCACTCCATCCGGCGGGTGAGCGCATATGCGCAATCGAGAGAGACCCGGATTGCGTGTTCACGCGACCGACGTATTCATCGATCTTCTTTTCGCCGGGGACGGGGATACGGGTGGGCTGAGGAATCAAAGTCGGCATGAACACTCCAGGGTAGTACGAAGGTTCGTCCCGAGGAGGACGCGAAAACAGGTACGCCGTACCATTTCGCCGGTGATTCGACGGCTTTACCGTAAGGTTGTCCCCGAATCAAACCTAAGGAGAAATCTGGTGCAGAAGAAGCTGACGAACATGCTGTGGGCCGCGCGTATCTGGAAGGACACCCGCGGGCAGGACCTGATTGAGTACGCGCTGATGGCGGGTTTTGTCGCCGTCGCTGCGGGCGCGATCGTGCCGAACGTGACCTCCAGCCTGAGCACGATTTTCAGCCGAGTCCAGACGACGCTGTCGACCGCGAGCGGAAGCTAGTCTCCCGCTACAAAAAAGGGCCTGACGGAGGAAACGCCAGGCCCCGAGAGCGTCGGAGGACGAACGTTACGAGTGAACGCGCGCGGCGCCGGAGACCACCGGCGCTATGCGCGCTTCCGCCGCCAGGCGCCGACGGCCAGCGCGACCACTGCCACCCCCGCCGTCGCCAGGCTGGAAGGTTCCGGAATGACCGTGTTCGGCGTATAGGTGTACGTCACAACGGCATTCGCGCCGGCAAAGGTGCCGAACTGCGTGATCAGATTTCCGGCGCCCGTGGCGGTGGAGGCGGCAACGGCGGCGACATCGGTGGAGACGGTGCCCAAGCCGATGAAGTTCGCCCACAGCGCGTTGGCGACCGCACCGGACTTCGTAGCCGACCCGGTCACATTGGTGTACGTGCGTCCGGAAGTGCCGCCGAAGTCGATCGAGCCGTCGAAGGCGGACACGTCGTCTACCTTGTTGACGGTGGGAATCACCACGACGATGTTGTTGCCCAGGAATGACAGGGTGATGGTCGCCGCCAGTGACGAAGTGATGGTGGTGGGCGCCGCATCGAGACTTTCGACGCGGACATCGCCGTCGATGTCACCTTTCAGGGCGATGCTCACGCCCGTCAAGGTGCCCAACGCGGGGTCGAACTGCTGAAACGAGATCACGTCAGACCAGTTGGTCCGCTGACTTCCGATTGTGGGGACGCCGTCGAAACTGATGGTCGTGGCCGAAGCCCCAGCCGCCAGAATCAACATGCCTCCGAGAACGTGAATGAATCCCTTCTTCACGTAATCCTCCTCAAGTAGTTGATTTTCAGAGTGTGACTACAACAGGCAGGGGCGGCTGATCCCGTCCTGAAAAGAGTAGCATTTTGCACTTGTCAACTGAATGAAAAAGAACAACATGGACGCAAAATTCGGTGGAAATTGGGGCTCGCAATGATTGAATTTGAAATGAGCGTAGGAAGAGTGGATAAACGCGTTTCGGAGTCAAGCCGTGCGGAGATCTAGCTGGCGGCCCGAGCCGTCAACCCTGTTTCCGGCTGCGCCTGCTGCTTGGCGGCGCGGCGGTCTGCCCAGTAGCGGCGCATGCGTTCGGCGACCTGCGCGCGCTCCTCTTCCGGCATGCTCTTCCGTCCCCGGCGCTTGGGCGGGCTCGCCTTGCGCTTCGCCTCGGCGGCTTGCGACCGCTCCAGGCGCGCGATCATCGCGTCCAGAC
>CAYNDS010000113.1:0-4467 GCA_964395885.1 uncultured Solibacteraceae bacterium
ATGTGCTGGCGATCCGGCTGCCGGGTCAGCAGGTGGATGCTGCCACCCATTGCACGGTCGCCGAAGACGCTGATGGTCGCCCCGCGTGAGACCTCCACGCGCTCCGTTTCCTCCGCGTTGATGCGGGTCCAGTACACCCAGCCCCCAAACGGGTCGTTCAGCGGCAGACCGTCCCACAGCACCAGCGTCCGGCTGGCTCCGCTGGAGCCGATGCCGCGCAGCGAAATGCCTTGCGTCGTGGGATTCGCCGCAAGGCTGGAGGAGCGGCGCAGCAATGTGAAGCCGGGCACCAGACGCAACCGGTCATCAATGTTGACGCCTGGAATCTGGCGCAGCGTTTGCGCCCCAAGGACGGTCACGGATGCCGGGGTCTCCGCTGATACGTTCTCGATGACTGTGATCTCCGTCTTCACGGGCTCCAGTGTCGTTGGGCTTTGCGCCACTATCGGGAGCGCGGAACACAATGCGCAGAGGATCGGGGTCATCATCCAGGAGGAGCGGCGCCGGGCGTTGGAGCGGGGAGACCAGCGCGAGCACCCTCAGCATATCGTAGACGGATGCGGCTTCCGCATCCCCGCC
Source organism: uncultured Solibacteraceae bacterium (assembly GCA_964395885.1). GTDB lineage: Bacteria > Acidobacteriota > Terriglobia > Bryobacterales > Bryobacteraceae > JAPKYZ01. Next base: position 580 of record CAYNDS010000113.1, read on the forward strand.
GCTCTGCAGGTCAAAGCTTTGAGACCGTAACCGCACCGGTGTTCGGCGCTGATGCAGGCTCCACACCAGGTAGGCGCAACCCTCCACCGTCTCCTCAAACCAGCCCCAGTGCTCCGGCGGGACGTTCAGGTCCAGGACCAGTTCGACGCGGGGCTGTTCCTGACGCCGATACTCGCGGACTTGCAGGCGGCGCGTATGGGCGGTGGCGCGCCAGTCGACGTAGCGCGCACTCTCGTTGAACTCGTAGGGACGGATTCTCTGAAACTCGTCGCCGCGCCCGTGCGACTGCCGTCCCGCTTCCCCATCCAACGCCGCCAGCATGCGATGAAACTCCGGGCGCCCTTCAATGGACGGGTACACGATGACGTCACGTTCGATCGCCACCTGCACATGGCGCTCAGTGAACCCGAACGGAAACCTCGTCGAGAAAACCAGCGAGTCATCGCGGTACTGTCCGCGCCGCGGAAACAGCAATGTCAGCGGCTGCTCCACGGTGCTGCCGCCCGGGATCACGGCAAAGTGAAACTGGTCCTGGAAGCCGCTCGACTGACTTCCGCGAACGTGAATGGAGAACGACGGTGACCACTTCTTCTCGTTCTTCAGTGTGAGCTGCGCAAGAGCCGGCAGGCGCGCCGAGACATGCTCCGGCAGGCGGATGTCCACGCTCAGTCCAGCAAGGCTCAGACGGCTGACAAACCCCGAGATGACGAGTGCCGCCAGCAGCGTGGCCAGGATCAAAAACAAGAGGTTGTTGCCCGAGACAAACGCACCCGCGCCCACGCCGACGCACACCGCCGCGTAGAAGAAGCCCAGCCGGGTGACGCGCTGCTTCACGCCGCCCGTCAGGACGCGTACCAGGCGCGCCCACCATGTCATACTTCGAGCTTGTCACAAACAGGTGAAGCCGCCCTCCATCGCAGCTTGACTCTCCGCCAACTGCTGATCATGGGCGTGATCATGATCCAACCCACGGCGCCCATGCCGCTGTATGGTGTCGTGGCGACGGAAGCCAAGGGACACGTCGTGACGGCGGTGCTGGTGGCGATGTGTGCCATGCTGTTCACCGCCATCAGCTATGGGCGCATGGCGCGTGCCTACCCAAGCGCGGGTTCCGCGTACACGTACGTCGGCAGGGAACTGCATCCCGCGTTCGGCTTTCTTGCCGGTTGGTCCATGTTGATGGACTACGTGCTGAACCCGGTCATCTGCACCATCTGGTGCTCGAAAGCGGCCGGAAACATCCTGCCCCAGGTCCCCTACGCGGCGTGGGCGCTTCTATTCGCCTCGTTGTTCACATGGCTGAATGTGCGCCGCATTGAGGCTTCCGCCCGCACGAATACGATCCTGGCGGGCGCAATGGGCGTGGTGATTGTTGCCATGCTGGTCGCCACTGTGCGAACCGTCCTGCAGGCGCCCGCGGTGGACTGGCTGAAGCCGTTCTACGATCCGGCCACTTTCTCCTTTGCCACGTTTTCGACCGGGACCTCGCTGGCCGTTCTCACCTACATCGGATTCGACGGCATCTCGACGCTCTCGGAAGAAGTGAAGGACCCCCGCCGCAACATCCTCCTCGGCACGGTGTACGTCTGCCTCATCATCGGCGTTCTGTCGGCAATTGAGTGTTACGCGGCGCAGCTGGTCTGGCCGTCCACCGACGCATTTCCGGACATCGACACCGCCTACGTGCACGTGGCGGGACGCGCGGGTGGACCGTGGCTGTTTCAGGCGATCAACTTCACGCTCCTGGTAGCCACCATCGGCTCCGGGTCGGGCGCCGTAATGGCCGGTGCGCGGCTGATGTACGGAATGGGTCGAGAAGGGTCACTGCCGCAGCGCTTTTTTGGCGTACTGGACCCTTCGCGCGGCATCCCGCGCAACAACGTCCTTCTCATCGGCACACTGGCTCTTGTCGGCGCCTTCGCGATGACCTACCAGCTTGGCGCGGAGCTGCTGAATTTCGGAGCCTTCATCGGGTTCATGGGGGTGAACCTGTCGGCGCTGGCCCGCTACTGGATTCGAGCCGACAAGAAGGAACTCACCTACCTGATTCCGCCCGTTCTCGGCTTCGTAATCTGCCTCTATCTGTGGTTGAGCCTGAGTTGGCCTTCCAAGGTCGCTGGCGGGCTGTGGCTGGGTGTCGGCGTTGCTGCGTTCGCCTGGCAGGCCCGTCAAAACAGGCCGCCGATGCTACACTGAAGATTCCCCACCAGTTATGCAAGCAAACGATCTTCGCCCGGGCATGGTCATCAAGTTCAACAATGAACTGCATTCCGTGCTGTCTGCCACGCACCGCACGCCGGGCAATCTCCGCGCCTTCGTTCAGGTCAAGATGCGGAATCTGAAGAGTGGTTCTTCCTTTGAGCACCGCTATGCCTCCACCGACTCTGTGGACCGCGTCTCGCTGGACGAGCAGGAGATGGAGTATCTGTACGCGGAGCGTGAAGACTACTACTTCATGAACACTGAGACGTACGAGCAGATTCACCTTTCCGCGGACCTGCTGGGTGAGAGCGTCAGCTACTTGATCGCGAACCTCAAGGTGCACGTCACGTTCTATGAAGGAAACCCGATCTCGGTGGAACTTCCGCCGACTGTCGACCTGCAGGTGATCGAAACAGAGCCGGGCATCAAGGGTGCCAGCGTCTCCAACGTCGGCAAGCCCGCAAAGATGGAAACCGGTCTCGTCGTGACCGTGCCGCCCTTCATCAATGAGGGCGAGAAGATTCGCGTCTCGACGACGGACGGCAGCTACATGGCGCGCGCCTAGGCCACGATTCTTTCCAGCGCCAGACGCAGCTCCGGCTCCTCGTCTGGCGCAACCGTTCGCAAGTCCAATAGAAGACGCTCACCGGCGATTCGCCCGATCACGGGTGGGTCATGCGCGCGAAGCTTTCGCTCCAGCGCCACCGCGTCCCCGCGCAGGGACAGCAGAACGGTGGGAAGCCGCTGTTCCGGCGTGGCGCCGCCGCCGATGACGCTTTCGCCCTCAATCAGGTCCGCGCCCAGGCCCTCGGCCATCTTCTCGGCGCGCTTTCGAATCTCATCTGCGGTTCGGCGCAGCAGCGACAGGGCGGGGATGCGGTCGTAGCGCTCCAGCAGGTGATTCCGCAACGTCTCTTCCAAGGCCGCAACGATCAGCTTGTCGCACCGGAAGGCCCGATACATCGGATTGCGGCGTGTGCGTTCCACCAGGTCGGCGCGTCCGGCAATCAGGCCGGTCTGGGGTCCGCCCAGCAGCTTGTCACAGGAAAAGCTGACCAGGTCGACCCCCGCCTCCAGGCTTTCCGAGACCAGCGGTTCATCAATGCCGAACGGGCGAAGATCAGTCAGGCAGCCGCTTCCCAGGTCCTCATAGAGCGGAATGCGATGCTCCTGCGCCAGCTTCGCCAAATCGGCCAACTCCGGCTTCGCGGTGAAGCCGGTCACGCGAAAGTTCGACGGATGCACGCGCAGAATCAGGCGCGTCCGATCGTTGATGGCTCGCCGGTAATCGTCCAACGATGTCTTGTTCGTCGCGCCGACTTCGCGCAGGATCGCCCCGGAGCGCTCCATGATGTCGGGAATTCGAAAGCCATCGCCGATCTCGATCAACTCGCCGCGCGAGACGATCACCTCACCGCCCGCAGCCAACTCATGCAGGATCAGGTAAACGGCGGCCGCGCCATTATTGACGGCAATCGCCCGGCAGCCAAGCAACCGCTCCAGCAACCCCAACGTGTGTTGATCCCGCTTGCCCCGCTTTCCGGTGGCCAAGTCATATTCCAAATTGGAATAGCCATCGACGAAGTCGATCGATCGCAGGGGCGCTCTGCCCAGATTGGTATGGAGAACAACGCCGGTGGCATTGATGACGCGGCGCAGGGACGGGCGGGACAGGCGGTCCAGTCC
>CAYNDS010000113.1:4477-14141 GCA_964395885.1 uncultured Solibacteraceae bacterium
TCCCTGCCTCACCGCGCCATCAATCTCTTCCAGCCCAACACTACCCGTGCGGACTTGGTCCAACACGCGACGGACTTCTTCAACGACCAGAGGGCGGGGAACAGCAAGGTCGCCAAGCCGCCGCACAACGGCATCGACCGATGGAGGACGCGTCACCGTTCTCCATCTTAACGGTCAGCGCCTATCTCGGCCGGATCTCGAGGTTGCGAATCCGTCCGTTCCGGAAGTTGTACTCGCAGGAGTATTCAAACCGGGTGGCCGAAAATCCACGCGCCTCAAATTCCCCGCGCAAGAGTTCGCGATTGCCACGCCGTTCCTCGATGGCTGCGTTCAGTAGCGTGATGTCCCGTAAGCCGTAGCGGCGGTCCGCTTCCGAACGCAGCGCCGGCTCACAGGCGCGGGCGGCTCGACTGATCCCGGCCGTGGAACCGTTCGAGTTCCAACCGCCGTTGTTCGAGGTGCCGCTGTTCCATCCGCCATTAGGCCGATCAGACCCGCTGGCATTCGGCCACGTCCAGCCTCGGTCACTCGGCGAACGGGAATTGTCCCGATTTCCCCAGTCGGTGCCGCCGCTCCATTCCAACTCGAAGGTGTAGCCTTCCCGGCCTCCCTGCACGTCTTCGATCCGCACCATCGCGATGCCCGTGTTCCCGCGAGGATCGCGGGCCAGCGACTGCCGGCCGCGCCCATCCACACCGCGAAACTGAAATTCGCGCGGATTCCGCGGCATCACGCCAGTGCATTCGAAGCGGCGCCACGTAGCGGGCTGCCCGGCCAAAGTGTGCAGGCGTCCGCGGTCGGCTCCGATCTCGATTTCCGCGACGTTATCGACTTCCACCTCGATGGTGCACTTGCCGGAATCGCTGCGGCCGGACGAGTGCACGTCCGCGCGGCGCTCATTCCAATCGCCCCATTGTGCCGCCGCGGGCAGGGCGATAAAGAACACTGCGAGAATGTTTGTCGTCATGCTGACGGGGTCTCCTTGCCCCGCCGAACGTAACGCAGGACGACGGCCAATTGCCGCCTGAACTGTGCCCTATTGCGCCGCTTCGACAGTCACCGACCGAACGCGCGCTCCGGCCATGCGGCAGCTGAAGAAATAGTTGGTTCCTCGATCGGAGTCCCGGAAGGTACCCACCAGAAAATCCCCGCGTCCGGGATTGGCATCCTGCCGGATGGTCCCAAACTCCGCGGTCCGAACCCGATACTGCCGCAAAGCCTGGTCCCGCACCGCATCCTCGCAAGCCTGGTCCGGTGCGGTGGCCGACGTGGCAGCAGACCCGCCGGAAGGAAAGAAGCCGCCGGTGTTTGCGTTGCTGCCGGCTGCCGGGGCCGCCGGAGCAACGGAAGCCGTGCTTCCCGCCTGCAAACGGTTGATGTTCACGCTGCGGCCGTTGCAGGAAAACGAATAGTAGTCCCGGCTCGGGTCGACACCTGCCTCAAACTCTCCATCGTTCGCTCCACGCGCGTTGATCCTGATGTAGGGCATGCCGCGGCGCCGCGCCTCTTCCCGTACCGCTTCGTCACAAGATCCACTGACGGAGGCAACTGCGGTGACAGGCGTACCCGACGTCATGCTGTTGTCGGTTGAACCCTCGGCAGGTCGGCGGCGAAATCCGCCCCCTTGCGATGAATCGCCGGAGTAGCCGTCCGCATTGCCTTGGCCACGGCGCGGCCCGTCCCCGAAGAATCCACCGCCTCCGGTCGAACCGCTGCCTCCGCTCCACTCGATCTCAAAGGTGTAGCCGTGCGAGCCTCCGCGAGGATCCTCGATCCGTACGATCGCGACTCCATCATTGGAGCGGGGATCCGAAGCCAGCGTCTGCCGTCCTCGGCCATCAAGGCCGCGGAAGCGAAAGTCGGACACTTGGTTGGGCAGCGCCGCATCGCATTCAAAGCGCCGCCAACGCGCAGGAGCGCCGGCCAGGGTACGGATGCGGCCCCGCGAACCCTTTACCCCCACCTCGGCCACGCCGTCGACTTCCACTTCGATGGTGCACTTGCCGGTGTTGCCGCCGCCTCCGCGCACCGTTGCCTCTCGATCCTCAAACTCCTGCGCGAACCCTACGCTCGTCAACAGAAATGCCGTGATCGCCAGCCGCATGCGGCTAGCGTAACACCTACCGGTCTGGATCCACGGTGACGCTCCGCACGTTCGTCCCGGACATCCGGCAAGAGAAAAAGTAACGGTTGCCCCGATCACGGAAGGAACCCACCAGATAGTCGCGCCGTCCGGGATTGGCATCCGGACGCGTGCCTTCAAAGCGTGTGTCCCGTACGTTGAACTGCCGCGACGCCTGCTCCCGCACGGCTGTTTCGCACGCCTGCTCCGGTGAGTTGCCGTTGCCGAAGAAACCGCCGCCATTGTTGTCCGGGCGATTCTGCCCGCCGCCCGAGCGCTCAATGTTGACACCACGGATGCGACCGTCATCGTCCACGCTGCAGGAGAACGAATACCGGGCCGCACCAAAGAAGCTCTGGCCTCCGTCGAACTCCCCCACCAGGTAATCCCTGCGGCTCGGATCCTGCCTCAAGCCCCGGATGTTGATGTTGGAGGCACTGTAGCGGCGCCGCGCCTCTTCCCGCACGGCGTCTTCGCAGTCCCTCCGCGCTCGCCCGTCGAGGTCCTGTCGATTGCCTCGTCCTCGTCCGCCGCGGTAGCCGCCTTCCTCGCCTGGAAAGCGATCGCCGTAACCGAGACCACTCCCTCCGCTCCACTCAATGTCGAACGTGTATCCTTCGCGCCCGCCCTTTTGATCCTCCAGGCGGATCACGGCCACGCCGCGGTTGGAGCGCGGATCTTGCACCAGGGTCTGCCGTCCCCGCCCGTCGATGCCGCGGAAGCGGAAATCGTTCACCCGAGCCGGCAGCGGCGCGTTGCATTCAAATCGCCGCCACGTCGCCGGAGAACCGCCGAACGTCGTGAGACGCCCGCGTGTGGCCCGGATGGCGACCTCCGCGACGATGTCCACTTCCACCTCGACCGTACACTTGCCGGAGTTGCCGTCGCCTCCGCCCCGCACCGTGGCATCACGGTCCGTGAAATCCTGCGCCGCCAGCGCCGCGGCGGCAAACCCGGTCAGGGCCAGCCCTTTCCAATGAAGCATCGCGGCTACTTTAGCATCGGAAACAGCCGCCGAATCTGCTCCGCCGTGGGCTGAGCACCATACTCGGCAATCTCGAACGCTTCAAACCTCTGAAACTTCGCCGCGGACTCTCCGTACCACTTCTGCGCCCCTGCCCGGATCGCCGGTGTCACCTCGCGCGTCCGGCGGTTGCGCAGCCACGCCCTCCTCGCTGCCGGATCCTTTGGTACCTGGTCCAGAATCCCGTCCACCCAGGGCAGCCACTCGTAGAACTGGCTCACGTGCGCATCCATGGCGTCGATCTTCTTCTCGAACGTCTCATCAATCGCCACGACAATGTCCGGCTGGAACGGCTGCGGCTTCTGGAACCGGTCCTGAAAGTAGAGGAACACCGGGTTCTTGCGCAGCGCCGGCGTGTCCGGCGCGACGTTCGGCACCACCACCATGTATGCCGCATCCTGCACCAGCATTCCCGTGTAGCGATGATCGGGGTGATAGTCATTGATGCGAGGACCGATCACTACATCGGCTCCCCACTCGCGAATCTTCCGAATGATCTGCTTGCGTACTTCGAACGTGGGCGCCAACTCGCCGTCGTGATTGTCCAGCACGTCGTACTCGATGCCGAGACGGCGCCCTGCTTCCTTTGCCTCTGCCAGGCGGCGCTTTGCCAGCACACCGCCCCCCATCTCGTGATGACCGGCATCGCCATTGGTCACCGAAAGGAACTTCACCTTGTGGCCCATCTGCGCGAACAGCGCCGCCGTGCCGCCCGCTCCAATGTCGCAGTCGTCCGGATGGGCCCCAATCGCGATAATGCGAAGCGGCTGCTGCTGCGAATACGCCAGCGCCGCCGTGCTCAATGCCAGCAGCGCTACACGCCGAAGCTTTTCCAAGAGGCCTCCTTGCCCGTTTCGAGCGCCGTGCGCCCGAGAATCGCAATCAATGTAGACATCGCCGAACGCTCGGCCACGTTCTCCGGATCGTTGCGCTCAATCCGTGTCAGGAACTGCTCAAACGCGTCGTACGTAATGTCGCGCTTCGACTCGACGGTCTCCGAATCGTTCGGACCCTTTACATGGATCAACCGCGCGCGCGAAGTCTGCAACACGCCCTTCGTGCCCGTGAACTCCTCGCCCACGCGGGAGAAGCCGCGTGGCGATAGCTGATTCGCCTCGAAGTTCACGTGCATGCCGTTGGGCCACTCAAACGACAGGCTCAGGTGATCGTGGATCTCCATCGTCGTGCGGACCTTGCGGCCCCAGTAGCCCACCGCCCGCGTCGGCAGCCCGTTCAGGAACCAGTGCAGCACGTCGAAGTTATGGCAGTCCTGCTCGACGATGAAATCGCCGGAGTACTCGCGATAGCAGAACCAGTTCCGCAGCCGCTCCTCCTTCGGATCACTGTAGGGACGGCGCACAAAGGGATCGCCCGAAATCCAGAAGCCGCGCGCGTTGGCCAGCTCGCCGATCTGGCCCGCCTTCATCCGGTTGAACGCCTCCACATAGACGCCGCCGTAGCGCTGCTGGAAGCCGACCGAGATCGTCTTCGACTTGTCCGCCTTGCGTCCGGCGGCGATCACCCGCTTGCAGCCCTCCACGTCGACGCCCATCGGCTTTTCGCAGAAGATGTGCTTCTTTGCCTGCACCGCCGCTTCCAGCATGCGTGGATGCTCAAAGGGCGGCGTGGCAATGATGACCGCGTCGAGATCGGAAACCAGGAACTTCTCAAAATCGGTGAAGGTAGCCGGCTTGTCCAGCTTCAGCTTCGCCGTGCCCTGCTCGATCCGGTCCGGAAACTTGTCGCACAGCGCCGTGAGCCGCGCGCGGGGATCCGTGTTCACGATATTGGCGTCATAGGTGCCGCGTCCGCCGACGCCGAGCAGTCCCACCGAGATCTTGGAGTTGGCTTGAGATCCGAGGGCGGTGGCCGTTGACATCAGCGTCATGGAGCCAGCGCCACGGAGCGCTTCTCTACGTGTCATGCTGGCGATTCTATCAGCGGGAGAGTGCAAGTCCGACTGTGCTCCACGCCAAGCACCTTGGCCCTCCTTCCGCGTCTTTGTGGAGGCTTCGCCCGAGGTCAGGCAGCGACTCGCTCGCGCGATCACGATTCACGCCCAGCAACCCTCCCTGCGATGCCTTGGCCCTGAGCCAATCGGAATGTCAGCCACTACTTGGTCAATCGATAGCGCGCGACCATGCCGACGATGGCATCGACCACGAGAACGAAGTCAGCAGAAACGGAGATGGAGCTTGGGTAAAGGAATCCTTCTGGGTTATCCGCGCGTATCGCCAGCCGGTCTCTTGGTGTCTCGAGAAGCAACGCACGCGTCCAGCTCCAACGCGGAGGAGACAATACGCCCACCGCGATCCCCTCTCGGAACGGAACTCCCGAGACTCCAAGGGCGAGCTTCGTGCCGTCGACGACGGAAGCACTAAGGATCGGGATGGCATGACTGCGCTCTGTGGTGGAGCGATTTGTCTCTCGCCATTGTCGTGCCGATGGAAACGGGAGTGCATCGAGGGAAATGGGGACCCGCTCGATTCCCTGACCGTTGGCAAGATAGAGCACGCCGCTTGCCCGACCAACTGCTCCCAACCTGCCACCGATTGTGAGACCAGTCCAGACGGGGCCGTCCTGACTTTGAAACGCCATCACCTGCTTGACTTGCGGATAGACGGAATATGCGCCGGAGCGGTGGAAGTGGATCAAGGAATGTTCGAAGAAATGCGAGTGCCATCCGCTGGCCAACGGCGCTCCGAGTGGGATTACTTCTCCTCCTGGCATCGTGATCGTGCTTCGGTCCGAAGTCTGGCGGATCAGGATCGGTCCGACTGCAGATCCAAGCGCGAACGATTGAATGTTATCGCCCTCACCCATAAGTGTTTGGCTTAGGTTGACGGCTTGGACGCGAAGTAGTCTGGATCTTCCTGTTGCGGTGTCGGTGGTGAGTGCGTAAAGGAAGTCGCCGCTAGCCTCGACTTGGCGGAGTTGGCAGGGCGAGTCTTCGCAGAGAGGATGAACGCGTTCAATCGTGAGCTTTTCGACGGTTTGGGCGAATCCAACGATTGAGGCCGAGAGCTTCGCCAGTACAGCAAGCAGCAATGTGATGTTCCGGCTGCGCATGCCAGGAAGATATTGAATGAGGCTAGTTTCGTCAAGCAGAAAACGCGGAAGTCTACTCTTCGCTGGTAAGTTGTCGAGCGACATGTGACGCAGGTCCCCTCGCAGCGCCTCGCCGCTTTTTGTTGGGATGCGAGAGGTGTCGTCGCGGCTCTTGCATGCACTGGATGAGACGATACGATCGCAGAGTGCCTCCCTCCACGGCCGGTCTGCCGCGATCCTTTTTCGCCCGTCCGGCCGTGGAGGTCGCGCCCGCGCTGCTCGGCAAAGTTTTGCAGCACGGCCCGCAGTCCGGGCGAATTGCCGAAGTTGAAGCCTATCTGGGCGAGCATGACCCCGCAGCCCACGCCGCCCGCGGCCTGACACCCCGCACCAAGGTGCTCTATGGCCCACCCGGCCATGCCTATGTCTACCTGATCTACGGCATGTATGAATGCCTGAACGTCTCTTGTGAACCGGAGGGCTCGCCGGGCTGTGTCCTGATCCGCGCACTGGATTGGGTTTCAGGTCCGGGTCGTCTCACGCGCGCGATGGGCATCAGCCGCGCGCAAAACGGAGTCGATCTGACGTTCGGTGATCTGATCATTCGCGACGCCCCGCCGCCGCGACGCTTCGACATCACGCCCCGCATCGGCATTCGCCAGGCGGCCGATTGGCCGCTCCGTTTCGTTGTCGCCGAATGGTGATATACCAGTGAATCGCCCCACTTTTGCTATGCCAAACAACTTTCCGAAGCTGCATAACGCGATGTGGCCGGGTCTGGTCGGAAAAGGGCCGGACTCTGAGCCGCCGATCGATCTCGACACGATGCTCGACCTGACCGCCGCTGCGGAGGTGGACGGCGTGAAGTTCGATGGCGTCGACCTGTTCCTGGCCGATCCGCACACGTCGATCGACGTCGACGAGGACGGCATCCGTGCGCTCGCCGACAAGGTGCGGGCTCGGGGCTTCGCGATCGGCAGCGTGGTTGCGCCGGTGTGGGGCGGGACGGGCGGCGGCTCCGCCATGGGTTCTGAGCAAGAGCGCGCGGCGTTCCTCACGCAGGTGCGCAAGGCCTGCCGCATCGCCTCGCAACTGCGCAGCCTCGGCGCACGGCCCTACGGCGTCGTCCGCATCGATTCCGCGACAGGCGTCGACCCCTGGTACAGCGACCCGGAAGCCAGCCAGAGCCGGATCGCCGAGACGTTCCGCCAGGCGGCTGTCATCGCCGCCGATCACGGAGAACGTCTGGCCGCCGAAGGGGAGATCTGCTGGGGCGGCATGCACAGTTGGCGCCGCATGGTCGATCTCCTGGAGCGTGTCGCCCGTCCCGATGTGGTGGGCTTTCAGGCCGACATGGCGCACACGCTGCTCTATACGATGGGCTACAACGCCCCGGAAGATTCCTTGCTTCCGCCCGGCTATGACTGGTCGGACGGCGCGGCGCTCGACCAGGCTCTCGGCAAGGTCACCGCTGCGCTGCGCCCCTGGACGATCGACTTCCATGTCGCGCAGAACGACGCCACGGTGAAGGGTTCCGGCGATCACGACAAGACGGGCCGCCACTGCCTGCCGAATGACCCGAATGGAAAGCTCGACGTCGCGCGGCATGCCGGATTCTGGTTGCGCAACGACAAGGGCGAACTCACCAAGGCCACGCAGCACATCTGCTGGGACGGCTGCATGTTCTCCAACGAGACGATGATGCGCCCGGAAACCTGGAACAGCATCTTGAAGACGATGATCGCGGTGCGGGAGGCTCACGGATGGCAAGCGTAAAGAAGGTGCGCGTTGGATTGGTTGGCTACGGCTTCATGGGCCGCGCCCACTCAAACGCCTTCGCCAAGGTGGGCCACTTCTTCCCCGGCGACCATCAGGTGGTCCTGCAGGCGGTTGCCGCGCGCGATGCCGCCAAGGTGGAAAGCTTCGCCTCGCAGTGGGGCTATGCGTCCCATGAAACGGACTGGCGCCGCCTGATTGAGCGCAAGGATATCGACCTGATCGACATTGCCGCGCCGAACGACATGCACGCCGAGATTGCCATCGCCGCCGCGCAAGCCGGCAAGATGGTGCTCTGCGAGAAGCCGCTGGGCCGCAACCCGTCGGAGAGCGAAGAAATGGTGCGCGCCGTTGAAATGGCCGGCGTGCCGAACATGGTCTGGTACAACTACCGGCGCATTCCCGCTGTGATGCTGGCCAAGCAGTTGATCGAGGAAGGCAAACTCGGCCGTGTGTTTCACTATCGCGCCAAGTTCCTTCAGGACTGGACGATTTCCGCCGACCTTCCGCAGGGCGGCGCGGGCTTGTGGCGTCTCGACGTCAACGTTGCCGGCAGCGGCGTCACGGGAGACCTGCTCGCCCACTGTATCGACACCGCCATCTGGTTCAACGGGCCGATCGTGGAGGTGACGGCCATGACCGAAACCTTCATCAAAGAGCGCAAGCACAACCTCACGGGCCAGGTGGAGAAGGTGGGTATCGATGATGCCAGTGCCTTCCTGGCGCGCTTTGCCAACGGCTCGCTCGGCATCTTTGAAGCGACGCGCTATGCGCGCGGGCACAAGGCCCTCTACACGCTCGAGATCAATGGGGAAAACGCGTCCTGTTTCTGGGACCTGCACGACCTGCACCGGCTGCAGTACTTTGATCATCGCGACCAGGGCTATGTCCGCGGTTGGCGCTCCATCCACGTCACCGATGGCGATCAGCCGTATATGAAGAATTGGTGGGTGCCGGGTCTTGCCATCGGCTATGAGCACAGCTTCGTGCACCAGGTGGCGGACTTCCTGGCAGGCTTAAGCGCGGGCACGCCCGCCGGGCCTACCTTCCGCGACGCACTGGAAACGGATTACGTCTGCAACGCGGTGCTCCAGTCCGGGCGTTCCGGCAGTTGGCAGCAAGTGAAGAAGCCGTCATGATCGCCGCGGCGTTGCTCGTCACCCACCTCGACTACTCGCGGGACGCGTCGATGCTCCTGCTCGACGCGGTTGCTGCGTTGCCGCCGGAGGAGCAGGAGCGTGACCGTGGCGCCAGCCACGGCGGGCTGCTCGGTACCCTGCGACACGTCTTTTTCGCGGACCGGATCTGGTTGTCGCGATTGCAGGGTGCGCCGCGTTTCGTTTTGGCGGACCCGGGCGAATCGCCTACCGCCGAGAAACTCCGCGAGGCTTGGCCCGCGCTGCTCGACGAGTTCAAGGCGCAGGTCACTGCCTTCGGTGACGCCGGAGTCGTCGAGACGTTCGACTTCGTCAATCTGGCGGGGAAGGCGTTCAGAATGCCACGCTGGCAGGCGTTGCTTCATGTCGTCAATCACGGGACGCTGCATCGCGGACAGGTCATGGGGATGCTGCGGCAGATGGGGGTCCCCCCACCGGCTACTGACCTCATCTACTACTACCAACGCTGAGCCGCTTCAGCGGCGCAGATGGATCTCGCCGCGCAGATACAGTGCTCCGCGGCCACCCATTTGCACC